>CAYVIT010000047.1:0-22354 GCA_964451425.1 uncultured Pirellulales bacterium | reverse complement strand
TTGAGCCGAAGATAAACTTGCCTGTCCTTTGCTCCTTCGCCGCCTCAAGTAAGACTATCGTCCCATTTACATTGACATCGGCATAGAGCAGCGGCTGGTCAATGGATGGCCGAACGCCGGCCCTGGCGGCCAAATGCACAATTATATCTACACCACTGGCGACCACATCGTTCATTGCAGTCCGGTCACGGATGTCCGCTTCGACCAGCTCGAAGTTGTCGTTCTCAAGGCATCCGGCGATGTTATGGCGTTTGATTTGAGGGTCGTAAAAATCGTCGAAATTATCAACGCCGAGCACTTGCCGGCCATCCCTGAGTAATCTCTCACAGAGGTGCGAACCAATGAAGCCCGCAGCACCCGTTACCAAAACTTTCATAAAACAATCCTTACGCACTAATAATAATGACCACTCCCACGGCCAACACAATTAAAGCTATAACTCGTTGAAGAATCTCCGATTGTCCCTGAAACCACTCTATCATTGGCCTGAGCTTCTTAGGCCCCAAAACAAGAACCAATATACCCGATATTAAAAGAAGAATACCAATCGCTATTATCACCCAGGGCTGTTTACACTCGCCTGCCCCAACTAAAAAGACAACGGCTAATGCCAGTCGTATCGGAGCTGCAACGTACAGCCGGCTGCCTTTTTTAAAGAATTCAAACAGTCGTTTCATCACGCTCGGCTTCAATACGTACACTACACCAATGGCCACAATAACTATTCCTATGATTTGAATCGCGGTGCTCATGATTGTCCCCTTTCTTTTTAAGGGTGAATTTTAATTACGGCACGACGGGAGCTCGGCCGATACTGTAATATTCAAAGCCGGCCTTTTTGACGACTTCCGGATTGTAGAGATTTCTGCCGTCGAAGATAACAGGCTTTTTCAATTTGTTGGCTATCACATCGAAGTCGGGATTCCGGAACTCCTGCCAGTCGGTGAAGATAACAAGGGCATCGGTATTGTCGAGAGCGTCGTAACCGTTTTGAAAGGTCTCGACTTTGCCGGCCAGCGCCTCCATCGCCCCGGATCCGGCTTCAGGGTCGTAGGCTTTTATCTTCATCCCCGAATCGAGCAGTTTCTTTATACAGTTAATTGCCGGCGACTCCCTGATATCGTCGGTCTTTGCCTTAAACGCCAGGCCCCAGACAGCCAATACTGTTTGCTCCTCTCGGCCGGAAAAATAATCCTTAATTCGCTCTGTAAATCGCTCGTGTGCATTTATGTTTACCTGCTGTACCGACTTGGCTATGGTCATATCAACACCATATTTAGAGCCTGTATGAATCAGCGCCCGAACATCTTTCGGAAAACAGCTTCCGCCGAAACCTACGCCGGGGAACAGAAAAGACGACCCTATCCGAGAGTCACTGCCGATACCCTGCCTGACCAGCTCCACATCCACACCGAGCCTCTCACACAATTCTGAGATTTCGTTCATAAACGATATTCTCGTTGCCAGCATCGTATTTGCCGCGTACTTCGTCATTTCAGCCGAAGCAGGATCCATAAACAGTATCCGATTACGCTTTCGCATAAACGGACTGTACAACTGTTTCATTATCTCCTTAACCGCAGGATTATTTGTCCCGATGATTATCCTTTCCGGATACATAAAGTCCTCGACCGCGGCTCCTTCTTTCAAAAACTCCGGATTGCTCACATAATCAAAGGGTATTTCCGTCTTGGATTTTATAATATCCGTTACCTTCTGATACGTTCCTACAGGAACTGTGCTTTTCGTTGCGATAACTCTATAGTCTTTGAGGTATTCGCCGATATCCGCGGCAACAGTAAGAATCGCTGATATATCCGCTGAGCCGTCCGGCGCCGAAGGCGTCCCAACCGCCAGAAAGATAACGGTTGAATTGGCCACTCCGAATTTCAAATCAGTTGTGAAGTGCAGACGACCGAGTTTTTCGTTGTGTTTTATTATTTCGGTCAGGCCCGGCTCATAAAAAGGGATTACACCATCCTTTAGAGAGGCGATTTTCTCACTGTCATTATCCACACATACAACATTGTTACCGGCCTCTGCCAAACATCCCGCCGTCACCAACCCCACGTAACCGGAACCTACCACACAAATCTTCATATGCTATCTCCTGTTTTTCAGATTCCTGTCAGAAACTTCCCTTTTCCTATTCCACTACCCTTCGTACAACCTTTAACCGGATTCATCAACAACCTCTATCATATCAGCGTCTATCTCAACACTCGCCGCTTGGCCGAGCATATCTATCTGTAAGACCAAACGTATGGTGTTTTGTAACTTAACGGCTCCCTCCGAATGTGTCGTTTTATGTCTGCCGGCTTTTACGACAACTCCCTGAAGGTCGGCTAATGGTCCTGCTATAACACGACACCGCTGTCCTGCTTTTATATACTTATGCGGGGAAAGAGGAGCGCCGGATTGGAGAGCCTGCTCAATTTGTAATAGTTCGCTGAGCAATTTCTCCTGGTCCTTGACTTTGATTATGTTTGCCACTCGATTGGTCCGAAACAGCTCTGTCCGCTCGTTATCGTCGCCGCAAAAGAACAGATACCCGCTGAACAAAGGCAGCAGCGACCGGACAGTGCGTTTTCTTATCCGCCGGACACGCCAGCTCATCGGAAGAAAGTAACTGATATCCCTGTGAATCAAATCCTGGGCTAGCGCCTTCTCGTTTCTGCTTTTGGTATGTGCCACCCACCACTGACCGGTAAAATCACGGACAGATTCCACCTCCGGCCAGGCAATAGGTGGATTTTCACTTTCCTTGAGCAACTCTGTTCTCCCAAATCTAATACAAAAGGCTTAAAATATCTTCCCGGCGGCAAATTTTATTACAACCGCGATTAATCCACATTAAACCGGCACTTTATATTAACCGATTATTTAAATCGGAAATTTCAGTTTACTTCGTTAGAAATACTTGTCAAGCACAAGAACGAATCCCTTGGCGTTTTATTTCTGATGGGATTCAGACGTAGACAGCAGGTAGATAAAGGGCCTGATTTATCATCGACTATTTTCGTTTGACGATTGATAACTCATCGGCTATCGTATTAGATACAAGAGACGCCCAAAAAGATACGAATTAGGAACCGGTAATGGCTAAATCACAGACTGGAGCGGCTAAGTTGCCTGTTTTGTTTACCTGCATCGGCAGACGGGTTTCCCTGCTCAACAGCTTTCGCCACGCCGCAAAACAACTCAAAATAAATGCCCCGTTTCTCGGCACGGATACCACCGAGCTAAGCCCTGCTCTACAACTATGTGATAAAGCCTTTATAGTTAAACCGGTAACACATCCGGGATATATCAGGCAGCTGCTGTCCATTGTCAAAACCAATAAGGTAAAATTACTCGTCCCTACTGTTGATTTGGACCTGAAAGTCCTCGCCCGGAACAAAGCAAAATTCGCCGACATAGGCTGCTGCGTGCTCGTCTCAAATCCCGATGTGGTGGATATTTGCCAGGACAAGAGAAAGACGTATCGTTTTTTAATCAGGAACGGTTTTGACACACCCCTTACGATGAGTATTCGCACCGCGCTTTCCAAAAAGAAACTCAATTGGCCCTGTTTCTTAAAACCCTGGGATGGCTATGCAAGCAGAGGAAATGCTCTCGTAAAAAATCGTAAAGAGCTGGCCTTCTTCGCAAAAAGGATTCCCAATCCCATCTGTCAGGAGTTTATCGAAGGTACTGAACACACCTGCGATGTATACGTCGACTTTAATATGAAGGTCCGCTGTATCGTTCCGAGAAAACGAATTGAAGTAAGGGCCGGAGAGGTCAGTAAGGGCCAAGCCGTGAAGAACCCGGTAATAATGAGAGAAGCTGAAAGATTGGTTAAGACACTCGGGGCCGGCCCAGGAATTATAACTTTGCAATTATTCTTAACCGCCGTTCATGGGATAAAATTCATTGAGATAAATCCACGATTTGGAGGTGGTGTCCCGCTCTCAATAAAAGCCGGCGCAAACTTCCCAAAATGGATATTACAGGGATTGCTCGCTTCAAAAACAAACATTCGTTTCGACGGCTTCAGGGATAAGCTGACGATGCTTCGATATGATGACGAAGTCTGGCTGTAGAATACCGGAATATGTAAGAGGCGAAAATGTTCTTAGATAGCTTAATCGGACCAAACCGCGACATCCGCTGGGTGATTCAGTTCTGGCCTGTGCTCGTCTCATCCTTTGTCTTTGCACTGGCCGCAACCTGGCTGTGCAAAAAAATCGCCGTAAAATTCGGAATCGTCGACAGGCCCGACGACCTCGTTAAAACACACAAGGAACCTATTGCATACCTTGGCGGAATCGGTATGCTCATAGGCTTAACGGTTGGTGTCTTCGCCGGTATCGGTTGTTTGAGAAACTCTGAAGTTCTCGGCCCTGCCTTGAAATGGCTGTTGGGAATACTGGCTGGAGGTGCAATTGCCTGTTCCGTGGGACTAACCGATGATATATTTGAGTTGAACCCGACGAAAAAATTTCTTGGCCAGATCGCCGCCGCTATTATCTTGCTGCTGGTAGGTATTGTGCCAAACCTGCAGTTCCTCACGGGTTCTCCATTGAATCTGCCGATATCCCATAATATTCTGGTCGTTCTCGGCGTTGGGACTGTGATATTCTTCGTACTTGGTGCAACAAATTCATTAAATCTTCTGGACGGCCTGGACGGTCTTTGTGCCGGTGTAACGGCCATTATTGCCGCGGCTATGTTGCTGTTGGCTGTTCATCTGGCAACCTGGGGGTACAGCGATGTAGGCGACCCTGTAAGGATTATAATTTGTCTTGGGCTTGTAGGGGGGGTGTGCGGCTTCCTGCCTTTCAATCGACACCCGGCTAAGATATTTATGGGCGACGCCGGCAGCATGCTTCTGGGCTTTACGGTGGCCGCTCTGATGCTTTTATTTGCCGAGTGGGTACCACGTTGGTGGTTGGCTTCTATCGTCGTTTTTGGACTGCCTATTCTCGATACCGCTGTCGCTCTCGTGAGGAGATTGCTGAATCGCAGACCCTTATTCGTTTCTGACAGAGGCCATATTTACGACCAGATGATTGACAGAGGAATACCTCTGAAAAAGACGGTTGCTATTTGCTATGTTCTCGCTGGCATTTACGCCGTCATTGGCTTGATAATGAGCCAGATTAGAACATGGTATGCCGCTGGTGTGTATATCGTGGTCTTTTTGGTCTCTGCCCTGGTAGTGTGGCGAAAAGGCTACCTGAAAATGGAAGGACTGAGAGGCGCTATTCGAAAAGAACCTTGATAGCAAAACCTGTCACTCGATTATCTTCCACAATATCCCATCCCCTTTAGAGCCTCGTACCGGCGAGACAGCATAGACGTCTCCTTCCGACAGCCATGTCTCCAACGGTTTGTCACTCAATACCGGTAAACCTTCGCTGCTCGCATATTGGGATATGATCCTGATATCCGCCCTTTGACCTTTAACTTGCTGCCTGTAAAGCAGCGGATAAACCATCGTGTTGTCCGCATAAACGACTGCAACGCCTTCCAGTTTCGCGAACACTTCATCGGCGAATTGTGCCGCTCCCCTGTAACCCGTCTTCCAGGGACGTAAAAACCACGTGTAGTCATTACGGTAAGGTACATCTCCACGCGTGGGAAGATTAAACTCCATACTTTCCGCCGCGATAGGCGCTACCACATAAACCGGAACCGGAAACAAAGAAAGAATAAGTACCAGGTAAACTAAAATCTTATGATGGGAAAGACTGATAAGCAAATCAAAACCAACACCGATCAGCACGCAGGCCAAACAATAAAAGGGTATGAAAAACGCATATCGGTCAGGAACCGTATATCTAAAAGCAAATACAAAAAAAAGAACCAACAACGCTAAAAGGATATTTCTAAAACCGCGGTCCGGCGATATTTTCTTCAGCCCGTAGAGACCCGTAAAGAAAAATATCACATTGGGTGTCGGAAAATTATACGCCATTAGTATCAAATTCTCTTTGATAAGATTAGCCGACAGTCCTATGTTGAAAACATTACTTTGCCATCTGTTACCGAAGAGTGCCGAAGCTAAGGTAGCTGTAAAATCTCCCGTTTGAATGTACTTATTGATAATAAGGTATTCATACGGGACTGCGCCAATAATCCATAGACCGGTAACAATACCAAAGTCTCTAATGCTAATCTGTTTTTTGACCAACAAAACGACCAGAAAAATCAGATAGCATATAAAACCGATAGAGGCAAACATATGCGTGGCTATCGCCAGCCCGTTGAAAAGCCCTAAAAAATACAGAAAGACCATCCGTTTCGTTTTAACGTATTGCAGCAGCATCACTAATTCGGCCAATAACAACGCCGCATACAAGGTATAGTCTTCCGCTATCACAGCGTGACGCCAGAACGTATGGGAAAGCGCCAATGTAATTGCGGCTGTTATCGCCGGCAAATTCTTCTTCAGCCACAATCGCAGCAGCAAAAATAAATTCGCAACGGCAAACGCCCCCGCAAACGCTGAAATCAAATTCACCCTGTATCCGAATTCACCAATAGGTATAGATTTGACGAGGATACCAATAATATGATAAAGAGGATGTGAAAGAGCCAGGCCGAGCTTGCCCTCGATATCGTTGTGCCAGATGCGGTATTGATACACTCCGCTGTCCTGCCACAGCGGCCCCGGCGCACACGTCGCTATATAAAGCACTGCCGCCGATAATAGCACCGCAGAGTAACCAACCTTGATATTGCTAAGATTTGACGATTTCATATTCGCCTTTACATTTGATTAAATTGTTACCGTCAAATACTGGGTATCGGCAGTGAACCGCATCGCCCCTTCATAAGCAAAAGGCACAAGCAGGGTATCACCGCCCTTAAATTCAACAGGCCCCTGTTCGGACGCCGTAATTGTTCCGCAGCCCGTTAAAATGACCATAGTTTTCATCTGTCCGGCTGAAAGCAGCAATTCACAGTTTTGTCCCTGGTGGCCTTTATCTATTTTGAAGTATTCGCAATCCAAAAGCCGGCCTGTTGTTGTCACTGACAGATTATCGCCAGACGCATCGAAGTGGATGCTTTCCAGGGCTTCTTCGATATGCAGCGGCCTTGCTTTGCCCCTATCGTCAACGCGGTTGAAGTCAAAAACCCGGTACGTCGTATCCGACGGCGTTTGAATCTCCGCTATCAATAGCCCCGCTCCGATACTGTGAGCGGTGCCTGCCGGAAGAAAATGGCACTGGCCGGCCTCAACCACCGCTTTCGTCAACAGTTCAGCAACGTTACCCTTGTTTATGGCATGTGCAAATTTCTCTTTCGTTACACCTTTTTTCAATCCCTTATAAATGACCGCGCCCGGCTCAGCGGCTATAATATACCAGCATTCCGTTTTGGGCTCTCCTTTCCCTAATCGCTTGCAAGCCTGCTCATCGGGATGGACCTGAACGCTCAATATATCCTGGGCGTCGAGAAACTTGATTAACAATGGAAAGGGGCGCCGGAAATTTTCATCACCCGTTATTTCTTTCGGACACCTTTGAATTACCGAGATAAGCGTTTGTCCCGCCAGTTCGCCGTTTGAGATTACGGATTTATCGTCCGGCAAATCAGCCAGCTCCCAGCTCTCGCCGATTTTCTCGCCGGCAGGTATCTCCTTGCCAAGCTCTCGCAGCCTTTGACCGCCCCAAATACGCTGCTTCAATATCGGCTGAAATTTTAGCGGATACAATCTCATCAGCCAAATTCTACTGTATCGCCGATGTCCCGTCCAGATTTACCTGCCCTTTTTCCCAACGCAGCGTGGGCACAGGCCCTCAAGCCGAACCTGCTGCCGATGAATTATAAATCCTCTATTCAGACCTTTAACAAGCGGAAAGGACAGCTTGGTCAAACACTGTGTTACTCCACATTTTTTGCACGTGAAGTGAGGATGGCATTGGTTTTCAGTGCACTTGTCGGCCAGCTCGAAATGCCACGCCCGCTTCTGCATAAACGCCTTATGCACCAGCCCGGCTCCGCAGAAGCTTTCGAGAGTGCGGTAAATCGTGACTTTGTTCGGGATAGTAGGTGCAAGGCTGGCGGAAATCTGTTCCTGGGTCAGCGGTTTATGGGCTTGCAGCAAAACGCTTAGAATCGCCACCCTCGGCCCCGTCCTGCGCAGGCCTACGGAGCGAAGCAAGTTCTCGATTCTCTTACTTGTTTTGGATTTCATTGCCCACCCTCCCCTTTTTCGCCAAGATGCGCATGGCTGTGGTGCGCATGGTCCGTGCAGGGACTCGCCAACCGGATATCAGACTTGACAAACAACAGCGGAAAAATAATGTCGCTGATACAGCACGGCAGCCAGGTAGCCACGAATAACGTTACAAGGATGCCCCCAAGAACTGCAGCCGTCATCTCAGACTGCATATTCATCAAGAGATACGATGATGACGCCCACGTACTTATCAAAATATGGCCGGCGTGTGGAAATTTCGTCCGAGGCAGAAAATACGCAATAAAGATTCCCAGAAACGCTGCCGGGTTGACTATATACCATTCTTCAATAAAACCAAGGTGAAGACCGTGTTCGTCACCCTCATGCTTATGTTCCGTTGTTGTTTGTGCCTCATCCGGAGAAGTTGTCTCGGTCTCGTGCAGTTGGCTGTGCTTTGGCACATTCAATCCCAGCAGTTCCGCACCGATATGAGGGATTATGATATCACTGAGCGTAGCTATCCCGACAGAACCGGTAAAACCAACGACCAGTACAAGAAGAAACCGTTTCTTTTCCGAATGAAGCCGGAACATCGACGCCGTAACAATAGCGCTTAAAGCAACATGGGCAGGGTGGAAGACGGCAAACAGTGTATGCCTGCTTCCGCCGCTGATATTTCTAAAAACCAGCATAAAAACGATGCCCAATACTGCACCAAAAAGCGTAAACGGCGCATGTCCCTTCAGCTCCACGAGAATATGTTTCGCTCTTTCTTTTATCGACATCTTCGTATCTACCTTTATTTAAACGCCAAATTAACACTCCTAATATTACATCATTATATTTCTAAATGCAACTAAGTTGCAAAAAAAATTGTAGTTTTCATTTCAATATTAATCGTGGTTTCTGCTCCTCCGAGTAAATGTGGGGCAAACAACCGTTATTACGGCCCAAAAAGCCATTGCAGGTTTGACCTAAGATAGTTAAATTAGGGCCTTTATCGAAAATAGCAGGTTTCTTGGAGCGTATAAAAATGATGGCTGTAAATAACCAGAAAACCAGGAAGATACTTGTATTACTCGTATTGGCGATTCTGTCCGCTTCTTTCGGCTGCCAGAGCACCCGCGCACCGGCCCGGCCCCTCATCGGAATCACCAGCGTCTATAGCCTGGACGAAAAAAAAGGCACGACCACGGTTGATTTCGCCTATGTAAAAGCAGTCACCGAGACCGGCGGTGTCCCCCTGATTCTGCCAACAATATACGAAGAAGAAATTCTCAGGCAATATGTGGATTTGCTCGACGGCCTCGTGCTCGTGGGCGGCGATGACATCCCACCTTCCGCCTACGGCCAGCAGCCACACGAAACCGTCAAAATAATGCCCACCCAGCGATACAACTTTGAAAGAAACTTAATCTCCATCTGGTGGGCACGCGGCAAACCACTCCTGGGAATCTGTCTCGGAATGCAGTTTACAAACGTCGTCGCAGGCGGTTCCCTCATCCAGGATATACCATCGCAGGTAGGCACGAAGGTTAAACATCGCGGCTATCATAACGTAACGATTGAACCGAAAAGCTCCCTGGCAAAAATCCTCGGCGCCGAACAGGCCTACGTTTACTCGAATCATCACCAGGCCGTAAAAGACCTCGGCAGGGACTTGAAGATTACCGCCCGAAGCGAAGACGGCGTCGCCGAGGCAATGGAACGAACCGATGGAAAGTTCGGTCTATTCGTCCAGTGGCATCCCGAGGCCGGCGACGATGTCGAGCAGAGAAATGCCATTTACGGCGCCTTGGTTCGGGCCTGCGCTCACTCGAAATAAGAGTTCTCAATAAATAATAAGGATACCAAAATCAAAAATGAAGATTGTTGAAGCAACATCATCTCTTGCCGGATTAACCGGAATAGAAAAAGGCTGTGTCCTGACCATCGGAAACTTCGATGGCGTCCACATCGGCCATCAACAAATCTTAAGCGCCGCCAAAGAAACAGCAGCAAAAAGGCGCACGCAGCTGGTAGTAATGACTTTCGAGCCGCACCCGCTTTCTGTCCTGCATCCTCAGCAAAAGCTCGACCTATTAACATCCCTCGCATTCAAAAAACATCTCCTTGCCGAAGCCGGCGCCGATTGTCTCCTCATCATAAAAAGCACTCCCGAGCTTCTAACCCTCTCGCCTGATGAATTTGTAGAGTGCTTTATTAGTAAGGGCATTCAGCCCTCCATCGTCGTCGAGGGCGAAAGCTTTAATTTCGGCTCAGGCCGGCGTGGAAACACCCGGACACTGAAGCAAAAGGGCAAAGAGAATGGTTTTCTCGTTTCTGTAATCGAACCCAAAGAAATTCAACTCTCGACCGGCCAAACCGTAAAAGTATCGAGTACCGTCATTCGAAATATGCTCAAAAGCGGTGATGTCGCCGACGCCGCCCTCGCACTAACAAGACCTTACCGCCTCATAGGCCAAATTATTCCGGGCCGCGGAAAAGGAAAACAGCTCGGCTTTCCGACGGCGAATATGGGACCAACCGACCAGCTTGTACCCGCAGAGGGCGTCTATGCCGGCTTCGTGCAAATCGGTGACAGCGAAAAAGACATCTGCGCCGCCACTGCAAAACGCCCCGCCGCACTGAGCATCGGAACTGCACAAACCCTCGGCAACGACTATCCCCGCTTGATAGAGGCACACATACTTACCGGCCGGGTCGGCGATTTACACGGCAAATGGCTCGCTATGGATTTCATAAAGCGAATACGAAGCCAGAAAAAATTCGATACCGAAAAAGACCTTGCCGCCCAAATCGAAAAAGACTGCCAAACAGCAAAACAAATCTTGGACAACGAAGATAAAAATCGCTGATTATTGAAGTAGTTACCTTATACTGTATAATTCTGATATTATGAATAAAAAAGATACAAGCAAAGATTCTTGGCAGGTCTTGGTTGATATATATCGCCGGATGCCAATCAACATTAAAGCCATGCGCCTTTTTCAGGCATATCAAACAGGGAGAACATTAGCAATGGCAGGATTGAGAGAATCCCACCCTGATGCAACCGAGAAACAAATCTGGCTGCTTTGGGCAAAGCAGCACCTTGGAGAAAAACTTTTCAAACAGGCCTATGGAGCCGTCACTGATGGATAATCCACAGGAACTGATAATATTAGAAGGCTTCACAAATATTCTTGACCGATTATGCATCGATTATGCCATAGGCGGCTCAATGGCAAGTTCCATCTATGGCAGAGTGAGATTTACCGAAGATGCTGATATCACTGTTGAGCCTTTTCATAAACTCGCTGAAAAGCTTTTCGAATTGCTTAAGTCCGAATATTATATCAGCAAGGATGCGATGTACCAGGCTCTAAAGCAGCACAGCTGCTTCAACGTCATTCATCTCGAATCCGCCTTTAAGATTGATTTATTCATTCGTAAGAACACAGCTTTTGAAAAGCAGGTAATGTCACGACGGAAATCGTTAAAACTTTCCGATTCAATGAGTAAAAATTTCTCTGTGATATCACCGGAGGATATTGTCCTCTTGAAGCTGCAGTGGTTTCACGACAGCAGTTCCGAGCGCCAATGGCGTGACGTTCTCGGGATTTTGGCAGTGCAGGCAGAACAACTCGACTTTGAATATCTAAACAAATGGGCTGATATATTGAGAATAAACCAACTGCTGGCCAAGGCCATATCTGAAGCCGAATCGTGATTGTGCCCGGACAGTGTTCACTATAGTTATTGTTGGATAATGATAGAGATGGGAGTTTTATGATGTCAAAGAAAGTTTTGGTCGCAATAGCAGACGGCACCGAAGAATTAGAGGCCGTAACCATCATTGATGTGCTCAGAAGGGCCAAGGCCGACGTTACAGTCGCCTCCGTAGGTAACAAACAGGTAACAGCAAGCAGAGGTGTAAATTTAGTGGCTGATGCAGTCATTTCAGGTTGCACTGGCAGCGTTTATGATTTGATAGCCCTGCCCGGCGGCATGCCCGGAGCCGAGCATTTAAGGGACAGCAAAGAGCTGACCGAAATGCTCAAAGCCCAGGACGACTCAGGCCGGCTTTACGCTGCCATCTGTGCCTCACCCGCCGTCGTCTTAAAACCTCTCGGCCTTCTAAAAAATAAAAAAGCAACCTGCTATCCTTCTTTGCTTTCGGATCTGGACAATCCTGGGCAGGCAAAAGTCGTCGTCGATGGCAGCTGCATCACCAGCCAGGGTCCCGCCACGGCTCTGGAATTTTCATTAAAATTAGTCGAATTGCTCTTTGGCAAACAAAAATCCCGCGAGGTCGCCAAAGCCATGCTCGCGGAATGATTCTATTGCCAACGGCCTTTGGTTCTGATACAACAATATAAAAATCGTAAAAGACCCAAAAAAGATTGTCATTCCTGCGAAGGCAGGAATCCATTTTTCTGACATAAGGGGACAAATGGTAAGCAGCGAAAACTTTAAAAAAGCACTTGAGTTAATCAACAAATCCGACACTATTTTGATAACGGCACATACCCGCCTCGATGGTGACGCCTGCGGCTGCATGGCCGCTATGGATGACACCCTGACAGAGCTCGGCAAAAAGGTAAAACCGCTGTTGCTTTCGCCGATTTCCGAATGGTACCAATTTCTCTTCGCAGAAAATCCCCCAATCCTCGGCGAACAAGTCACTCTCGAACAGTTAATTCAGGGACAATTCATCAACCCTGATTTGATTATGATTGTAGATACCAACAGCTACAGCCAGCTTCCTGAATTCGAAAAATATCTAAAGCAGGCCGCCAAACCCATCCTGGTAATAGACCACCACGCAACCGCTGATGGCCTCGGCGATGTCGAGCTGACAGAAAAAGATGCAGCCGCAACAGGCCTGATTGTGCTTGATTTCCTAAAATACGCCAACTTCCCGATTACCGAAAAGATTGCCGAGGCCCTCTTCGTCGCCGCGGCCACCGATACCGGCTGGTTCCAGTTCAACAATACGGACAGCAGGGCCTTCCACTCCTGCGCCGAGCTCATCGACGCCGGTGCAAACCCTGCTCAAATCTACTACAACTTGTACCAGAATTACTCACATCAGCGCTTCAAGCTGATGGCCGCTATGTTCAATACCCTTGAGCTCCATCTCGATGGACGTTTTGCGACACAGCACATTCTCCTGGGCGATTTTGAGCAAACCGGAGCTACACACAAAGACACGGAAAACCTCATCGACGAATGTCGCCGTATAAGCACCGTCGAAGCAGCAGCTTTATTCGTGGAATTGGACAATGGCCGGTTTAGGTGTTCTTTGCGAAGCAGAGGCGCCGTCGACGTCGGAAAAATCGCACAAAAGTTCGACGGTGGTGGCCATAAAATGGCCGCTGGACTCTATCTGCCCGCGCCTATCGAAAACGCAAAAAAACTTATCCTCGACGAAATGACCCGCCAGTTCGAACAGGCCCATGGTAATTGATTCTTACTTGGGCTGGCAATAGAGAGCTCGCTTTCCGTTTTCATTTGGCAGCAGCGCCTCTTCCAGAATAGCTCGTCCTTCTCTGCTGCTGCCGGAAATCCATTTAGCATCCTCAACTCTGCGAAAAAGTTTACCACGTCCCCAGCTTGCGGCACTATCAATTTTTCGACTTCCGGATGCACCAAATTCTATCTCCGCGTTAGGGTCGGTCGTCTCCAGGAAGCCGATGAAACGCTCGGATTCATTCGGCTCAGTCGTAAACGTGAACACGTGTGCCTTGACGCCGGCCGGACTTCCATCGGGAAGGGGACCTGATGGTGCCTCGATTGGTGGAATCAGGCCCTTTTTCGCAGCGAAAAGTGTGCCCGTATTAAGGTCGTAGAACCACGCCTTTGTGTACTCTTTAACTTCCGGAACTTCAGGCCCGGAAAGCAGACTAATAACAACTATAATAAAAACAAGCATTGTAACAACAGTTATCCCGATGATTACCTTGGGATTCTGCCGGTTAAGCCAGTCCCTCACGTCCAGCAGCTTTGCTGCCAGCCATTCCCGTTTCTCCCGAATTTCATAGCGTAGCCACTCTGGAATTTGAAAAGACATCTCTGTGCTCTCCGACAGTTCTGCACAAATACGCACGCTCACCTGAACTAAAACGATTCTAAAAGTCAGGCTTTATTGACCGATACCCCTAAGCAATTTAACCATACGCCTTAAATCAACGTTACCGGCCGATGCGTCTTCCGGGCTTATTTCTTCCCAATCTGCCAGCATGACCGTTCGACGGTCGCTGTACTTCCAGTATTCGCAGTGCATATCCGCAAAGGACAGGTTGCAGCCGTCGCCGTGCCTTGCTGTTATAATTTGAGTTATTATGCCGTCTGCATCTTTTCTTACATTCCACTCAGGCTGCACCGCTTCTATATCAACTATAGGGCAAAACGACCCTTCTATCCACTCGTGATGGCTCGTTGCGTCCGTGAATACCATTTTTTCGGCGCCTCTCGAAATCTCACTCAGCGTTCTGAAGGCATTTATATTGTCGTGTTCACAATTACAAGTCTTGCCATTCATCGTGCGGGATATCGAATAGCTCCGCAAAAGTCCGCTGCCGTCGGTCTTGCAATTGTACACACCCAGGCTTCGCCCGGCATAAGGCCACCATATCACTCCATTTTTGATAGCGTCCTCGGTACCGCCTACAGTGTTGTCCGCTATAATCGGGCCGTCGGCAACCCAGTTGAAGTTGTCATCGTCATTCCAGATGGTGTCGGCCGAACACAGCTTGTCCGAATTATCATAAGCATACAAAAACCACGCTATCGTCAACTGCCTCATGTTGGAACTACAAACCACTCGCTGGCCCTGTTCCCTGGCACGATTCAGCGACGGAAGAAGCATGGACATCAGCGTCGCCATGATGGATATCGTCACAAGCAGCTCAATCAACGTAAAACCTCTCCACCTAACCTGCCGAACATTAGTGTGTTTCTGTTCGCTCATCTGGCTCACCCCATTTTTCAAAAAACGATACGACTGAAAAAAATCACTTTTCTGCACTAAATTTATTATACACTTTACCCCGCATCTCCGCAACTCAAATCCACACGCGATGCCCCGTTTTCCCAGATACCGGCTTTGTTTAGACCCCGGTTCGTTTAATCAACTATTCAACCGGCTTCTGGCCTTTACCCGTCCATCTCATCGCGATATATGGAATGAAAAAGAACACAGACACAAATAACTTCAGCAGTCCCATCCCGCAGTAGTGGATTACTTGGAATTGACGGTCGGTGATTTCTTTAAACAAGCCGCCGTGGACATCGTAGATCAACCCGCCTGCGACTAAGAAAAATAAAAACCAGATTATCAACACCACAAACCCAAGGACCAAACACCTCAGCAGCACACCTTCTACAAACTTCCTGTCCATTTCAATACCTCCAATTCTGATTCCATTACCTGTCTGAATTCCACCGGACAAATCTCAACGATAAACCACGAAATGTCCCTTCGGATTCTTGTATCTTAGCACCGGCAGGAAAACTTTCAACAAGGATTCTCAAAGGAGTTACTTTGAAACACTCGCTAATTTGCAACAGACTACCACTACACTTGGCTTTTGACACTATGCATGCTGTGAAGTCTACCGTGAAGCGTGGCAGCCTCAGGCCCGTCCCGATATTTCGGGACGGGCTTGATGATGGCCTTGTTCTGTTAATTTACTCTATTTGCTGCGCGCCTGCCTCAGCAGCCTTTTGGCACGCTTGGCCATATCAGTATTAGTGGTAACCTGAGCCACTTTCTCCAGCGGTTGAATCAGCTTGGATGCGACCTTTGATGCATCGCTTCCTTGCAATAGCTTGTCGGCAACCGACACCAAAGCCGCGCCGGCCTCTTCCCGTGTCCCCGAAGAATCCAGGTAAGGAACAATCATCGCAACCGCATCCGCCGAGTTGATATTACCCAGCGCACCCAACAGCAGCTTCTTTTCATCAGCTCGTTGAAGCAGACCCTCCGCCTGCCGGCACATCGATAAACGCTGCTCACCCGGCAAATCGGGACGAGAAGCCAGGCCAAGGTAACCACGAAGGCACAGAGTCTTGTCATTCTGATTCGTCGCTTTCTTGGCCAGTGCGAGCAGGTGCGGTGCCGCATCCATACTGCCCCACGAACCAAGCTCGCGGATGGCGCCCCTGTGAACATCCGCATTCGAATCATCCACCGCTGACCGTACTGTCTTCAGCGCCTTCGCCCCGCCAACCACGCTCAGTACTCGCAGCAGCGCAAGCTTCTGCCGGGTCTCTGCTTTATCCAGGGCAGAGCAAAGTTCGTTAACCAAGGCAGCCGGTATCACACTGGCGCCGAGCGTCATGGTCTCACCTTCCCTGACGGTCTTGGTCTGCGTGACACCATTGACGGCAAATTCCACCTGCAGTTCCTTGACGATGCCAGACGCCGCATCGCCGAAGTTCGCATTGGAGGCCTCAATCGAAAGTGAACCGGCCTTGACCATCTCTGCGACCTTCTTTGTGACGTCGGCGGAACCCCCGCCTTCCACGCCGCGATACACGGCTTTGTGAATGTTTACTTTGCCCGCCGATGGTTTGGCCTCTCTCATACAGGTTGTCGACAGCGCACGCTCAGCCGCTCGGATTTCCGCATCGCTCTTGGCGTCAAGCAGCAAATCAATAAGCACCCCGAACTCCACCTCGCCAGCCAGATCGCCCAGCATCCTGATGCTGGCCGTGCGGACCGATTCATCTTTGTCTTTGGTTGCCTCCAGCAGGGTCCCAGTTACCTTCGTCATCCTGCGACGCTTGATCAACTCGAGCGCAGTAAGCCGTCGGTTGGTATCGCTGCTTTTGAGCATAGCCATCACCACAGAGTCCACCTCCTGCCCCGGCATCGCACCGAGCGCCTCCTGCGCAACCTTCGAAATTTCTCCGTCACCGTCACCCATCAATCCCACTAATACCGGTGCTGCCGAAGCATCGCCAATATCAGGCATCGCCTTGATTGCTTCTAACCGAACACTTTTCTGCCCGCTCTTGGCCAAACCGGAAAGCGTTGGCAGGGCCGATGCATCCCCGCGTTTGCCCATCGCCAGGATAATCAGTATTTGATTGTCCGCCGGCAGTCCCTTCAAACCATTAGTCAGAGCCTTCGTAACCTCGGCGCCCTCCATCTCCTGGGCAGCCTGTACCGCCGCAGAAAACATAATATAGTCTTTGCTCCGTAAATATTCACGAAGCAGCGCTACGCCGTCTTTGCCGCGGGTCAATATCGCTCCGCGAACCGCACCGCCCCGAACCTGGTGCGCAGCCGGTAGAACTCGCAGATGGTCGTAAATACCTATCGCTTCACTTTTCCTGCCGTCCGCTGCCAGTCTCTCGGCACACCGCAGCAAACCTTCTTGGCGGGCAAGAGTGTTAAAGCTCAGAGAATCCGCTATCATAGCACGCGTCAGTGCATTTGCCGCATCAGACGTACCTATACTGCCCAACGCCCTGGACGCTGCCTGTGCCACATCCCGGTCGGCATTATGCAGTAACTTTGCCAGCGCAGGCACCGCTTTGGCATCCCGCCGCACACCGATACTGCCGATTACGCCAACTAACGGTCGTCCCTTTAATTTGCCGAGCGCATCACGAAAGGCCTCATCCACTGCCGGGTTCGGATTCGGCTCCAATCCGTAACGCGCCATGTGTGAAAGCTTTTCATCACTCAGCAGTGCCGCTAATGGCGCAATTGAATCTTTGCCGCCGATGACAGCCAATTGTCGGCACGCATCCGTCTTTTCTTTCTGTGATGCGTCATCGGATTTAAGCACGGCTATTAGTTTACCCTCACTGCCCGCTTCTGCCACCGTCTGCCCGAACAATGGTCCCGCCGCGAAAACAACGAACGCGATGAGCAGGATTAAATTCTTTTTTGACTTCAACATGATTTTATCTTCCTTTCTCTCATTAAAGCATCTCTCATATCATCCACGGCTCTCGCATCGCACGAGAACGCAGCCGGTTGGCTTCCGGGTCGTTGATAAATTCCTCTTTCACGGGGTCGTAACGTATATCACGTTTCAGCCACATACATATATTCGCCGCATGTACCGTCGACATCGTTCGGTGCATCATCACCGGGTTCGCCACCGTTTGTCTCCGCGACTTCACGCAGTCTAACAGATTCCGCATATGGCTCATCGGCCTCTGCGTCCGCGCCTGGTAGTCATAAACCAGCTTCCGGAAGTCATCCATCATCGCCGGCGAGGAAACATCAGGCTTCGAATAGCCGTCCGCCGCCGCAACCCAACCCTTCGTACCTTCATACTTCACGCCGCACGAGCCGCGCCAGCCTTCGAGCTGAAGAACCATCTTTATACCATTCGCAAAAAGAACCTCCATCCCATCCCCCGTCTTGTTCTTCACATACTTATACTCGATGCCCGAAGTCTCCCACGCGCCAATACCCACCTGGCACTGGGCGAACGTGTGCGCCCCCCATTCGCCGATACAGCTCGTATGGAAATCATAATGTCCCCGCCACGCTCCGTTTATATACGCCTTGTTATAAGGCCTCCACGGACACGGTCCAAGCCACTGGTCCCAGTCAACCTCTTCCTTCGGCGGCAAAGGTTCTGCCGGCAGCCAGTCGTGCCTCAGCTCCGCCGCATCCCACGGCGCAATATGCGCACGCACCGTATGCACTTTTCCGAGTCGCCCAAGGCGAAGCATCTCGTTACAGAACGTAAAATTACCCTCGCTCAGCCGCTGAGTACCCGTCTGGTAAATCCGCCGGTATCTTCTCGCCGTCTCCACCACCGCCTGTCCCTCCGCGATGGTCATCGAAGACGGCTTCTCCGAATATACATCCTTGCCCGCACGCATCGCCATAATCGCCGCTAACGAATGCCAGCGGTCGCCCGTCGCTATCAGCAGAGCGTCGATGTCCGTCCGCTCGGCTAAAAACTGGCGCATGTCACGGTACATCTTGCAATCCTTATTGCCGTACCGCTTGTCGACAATCCGCTTGACATTTTCCCTGCTGGATTTCTTCGCGTCGCATATCGCCACGAACTGAACGTCCTTCTCAGGCAGCATCCAGTTAAGGTCATGCCTGCCCCTGTTACCGACGCCCATCCCGCCAAAGATAATACGCTCGCTGGGCGGGACCTTCCCGTCGCGGCCGAACACCGAAGCCGGTACAATGTAAGGCACTGCCGCCGCTGCCGCTGCGCGTTTCAAAAACGTTCGCCGCGTAAGTACTGAGTTCTTCTTTTGCATGTCAGCCTCCAAATTTGTTTGGTGATTTGTATTAAGTCCTGATTATCATTTGCCTTTAACTTTGTCATAGTCTCCGAAAAAAGTCCGTCTATATTACAATTCCGCCTGAAAAAAAGCAAACATTTCTATAATATCCTGCCGAATCCGCTCGTAAAACAATCGCTTTCACCAGCCCTATCCACATTTGCAGGCCAAAAACAAAGATATTAACCTGATGCTTAAAATTCGCAAAAGAATCAGCAAAATTTGAGGGATTTTGTTTGACGCCAAAACCACTTTGTGCTAATATTAAATAAAAGCAGGCAGGTTGTAAAAAGTCTGTTATAATAAGTTAGGTCGTTATTATATTTTCGTTAATTTCATTTCATAATCTGAACCTGCCTGAGCAAAACAAGTTGTAGTCTGTCTGCGGCCTCCGGCTGATAGCAGCCAGGGGGCTGGAAGGGCGGATTGCATGAAACTTATTAAAACAAGCAGGTTTTGCGAATTTGAACGCTCCGTTTCCGCACGCAGATTCCGATTCTGCAAAATCCGCGAAAGCAACCGGAGATTATTGAAATGAAAAACTCAATTCTAACTCTAATTTTTCTACTGGCCGCACTCTGCAGTGTATCGGCTGCTGCCGGAAGAACCATATACGTTGATGCGGATGGGTCTGCGGAGTTTGATAATATTCAGGCGGCAATCAATGATGCCAACGATCGCGACACAATTATCGTTGCTGACGGAACCTACTACGAAAATATTAACTTTGCTGGGAAAAATATCATTCTATGCTCGACCGACCCTATGAATCCAGGCGTGGTCTCCAGTACCATTATTGACGGGAACTATGCGAATTCAGTGGTAACTTTTTCCGGCACGGAGAGTAGCGATTGTGTACTACGCGGTTTTACGATCACCAACGGCAATGCACTCGAGGGCGGGGGTATTTATGGTAACGCCACGCAAGCAACTATCGAGAACAATAACATTACCAGCAACTCAGCTCAATATGGTGGCGGTTTGAGTAATTGCAATGGCACAATCCAGGACAATACTATATCAGAAAATTACAATGTGAATTATGACAATAGGCCGCCATATGTCGGGTACGGTGGGGGTCTATTTTTCTGTGATGGCATCATATTAAATAATATTATCACAGATAACACTGCGAATGATGGCGGTGGTGGGCTGTACAAATGCAACGGTACCATCGAGAAGAATACCTTCACTGGCAACTCGGCTGGTTTAGATGGTGGCGGGGTGGACCAATGTAATGGTACCATCCAGAACAATACCTTTAGTAACAACTCGGCCCGGTTTGGTGCTGGACTGGGCGGTTGTGGCGGCACTATCCGGAACAATATTATTAGTAACAACGTGTCCAGCTACAGCGGCGGCGGGCTATCCGGTTGTGATGGTACCATCCAGAACAACATCATCAAGAATAATACGGCGATTGGCACCTCTTATTATGAAGGCTATGGCGGTGGACTAAGCTCTTGTATCGGTACCATTCAGAACAATATCATAATTGGCAATTCGGCAAAGTATGGTGGCGGACTGTACCAATGTGGTGGAGTTCTTCTGCCAGACTGTGCGGGTTGTCCCCCGACTTATATTGATGCCACCATCCGCAACAATATAGTCACTGCAAACTCGGCTCATAGTGAAGGTGGCGGGCTGTGCTACTGTCGTGGAAGCATCGAGAACAACACTATATATGGCAACACCGCTGGTGATTCCGGCGGTGGGCTGCGCTATTGCGGCGGTACCATCAGAAACTGCATTATCTGGAAAAATACTGTCGGCGATTCAGGCAACCAACTAAGCGGTTACTCGTCGGATTATTGCGCTGCGCCCTCGTATTGTTGTATCCAGGACTGGATGGGCGGGGGCGAGGGCAACATTGACGCCGATCCGTGTTTTGCAGATGCGAACAATGGCGATTATCATTTGAAATCTCAGGCAGGAAGATGGGCCCCAACCAGCGCAAGCTGGGTAAAAGATGATGTGACCAGCCTTTGTATTGATGCTGGCGACCCTATGTTTCCTATTGGACCAGAACCGTTCCCCAATGGCGGCCGCGTCAATATGGGAGCTTATGGCGGAACAGTTGAAGCAAGTAAATCATACTTTGGTGGGCCACTCTGCGAAACAATCGTTGCAGGCGATATTAACGGCGACTGTAAGGTAAATTTCTTAGACTTTAGGATTATGGCCTTCCATTGGCTGGAACGCCCTAACCAGCCGCCGGTGGTGTATATCACGACCCCACCGGACGGGGCCGAGTTTTGGGAGGCCACAGAGTCCGTATGGATCGGGGTCGATGCGTGGGACGTTGACGGTTGGGTGGTGAAGGTGGAATTCTTTATCGATGGATACAAGCACCCCAAGGATGATAATGATGGCACCGACGGTTGGTGTGTAGTTACGAGTTTCAATGCTGGCACTTACATCCTGACGGCCAGAGCGACTGATAACTACGGAGCGATGACGACATCATTGCCGGTAACAATCACGGCAACCGTGTCCCCACCAACTGGTAGCTGACGGTATCATCCTGGGGCAAGTCCGATATAAGTAAACGGCTTGCTTGAAAGTGAAAAGGAGTTGTTAAAAAATGGGGAAAATTATTGCGATAATTGCTTTAATCGTGCTTTTCAGCATTACATCGGCGGTTGCGGATATTGTTGAACTTGATTTGTTCGATTTGGGTTGCCCGTCAGCATATGATCCCGACTCGCTGTATTGGACAACGGACTTTGACCTTGGCGTAACTTTCATAGAGATATCCAACGTATATATTGATTGGGCAGTGGAAATCACGGTGGTTGAGTAGCAGGCAGCTATGGTTAATGTTGGTGAGATAATTCAGGCGCACCCGGCTTTATTCAAAATGAAAGGAAAAAGAGAATGACAAAGAGAACGTTATTTTTAAGGATTATTATGGCATTTGTT
>CAYVIT010000046.1:21689-22765 GCA_964451425.1 uncultured Pirellulales bacterium | reverse complement strand
TTGACTACAACTTGAGTTTTCAGACCGTCCTCAAATTCGGCAACTCCCTTGTATTGGTTCGGGGATTCCTCCTCCAATACCAGTGATGTACACCTCTTGCCGGTGGCATTTAGCCGACTCTTAATGATGTCTGCCAGGCATTTCTTATCCGTCAAGGCCGTTTGAATCTTCTGAATTGATCGGTTAGCTTTCTCGGCGACATCCTTATTTTTATCTTTCGTGGCCTTCTTAAGCATCGGCAAGACGTGTTCTGCCTGAAGTAACATATTGCCCAAGGCCTCAACTGCATACTCACGTGTTGGGACATCCCTATCTTTAAGGAGTTTTTCCAAAGCAGGAATTGCGTCTGAGCCGGTCTGACCCATTTCGCGAATAGATCTTGCAGCATATCGTTTTTGATATTTGTTTTTTCCTTCCAGTGCCTGAATTAATGCAGGAACGGCTGGCTTGCCGATTTCGGCCAAATCTTTAGACGCATCCTTTGCCTTGCTTTCGCGTCCAAGTTCTTTTATTAAAGTTTCTATATTATTGGCTAAAGCCGGTGAACCGAAACTTAGACAAAACATTAAGTTCATTACAAGAATAAGCTTTTTCACGGTTATCTCCTATTCTCATCATCTTTTGCTTGGCAGGGGCACGTCACTTAATTGACGAACTGGAATCTGCACAATAGTAAGCAATTCCGCTGGCCTTATGGAGACAACTTTGTCCTTATGTCGTGCAAGGAGTTCCCTGCTTTGCCCCCATTTAGTTGAACTAAATAATACAAATTCGTCCAACTTAAATTCGGCGTAATTGCTGCCAGCCTTTAAATTATTTTATTGGTTTCCCTCGTGTCTTACACTAATTGAACGAGTGAGTTTAAAAGCTCACCAAAAACCCTCGACTGCGCTCGGAATGACGGTAGGGAATATCGAATTCGTCCCGTCTGAAGCGGGGCCGAACCTGGTCGGCATCGAACAAGGAATATCGAATTATGAAGTGAGAAACGCTGGGTCCCTTAAACCCGGCTTCGCGGGATAAACATAAAGACAACCCCCTGCGATGCAGGGGAAAATCAAAATAAAGACAACCCC
>CAYVIT010000046.1:0-21589 GCA_964451425.1 uncultured Pirellulales bacterium | reverse complement strand
AGACGGGAAAAGGTTGTAAGTCTTTTCTCGAAAGACAGTTAAGTTGCAAAGACGCTTTTTTGCGTCCGTTTTATATCGCTGAAACAAACTCGGTATTAGCACCTTGAAGCGGCGCTGAAAAGTGAATTTAAGAGTGAAACGAAATGTGCGTGAATGAAGCATTCGCTTACCAGCGTGGGAGAGCTGGTATTGAGCATAAAATCAACAAATTAGATGAGGAATATAAAGTTAACAATGTCCATAAGTCCATAGTTGCAGCCGGACTTTTGGGCCCGGATAGTTGATAATACGCTCCAGCGAAAAGGATTTCGTAGTTCACAACCCTTTCTTTGTATCTTTCCTGTCGGAAAATCCCGCAATGCGCCTTGATTGGCAGGTGTTTTATAACTCTATGACAACTACGAGAGAAAGGTAGGGATTATGAATACTATAATCATGGACTCAGGTATTGGGCTGCCTGATGTGCTCATTCCCATTGTTACTTTTGCTCTGGGAATCAGCTTTGCCGCCATTGTGAGTCAGATGATTTCCAGGACAAGAGCCAAGACCTTCGAGCATGACCTTCAAAGGCAGATTGAAGGCGCCAAACGAGAAGCGGAGAACATAATCAAATCGGCTCAGATTGACGCTGCTGCGGAGACCCTCAAGAAAAAAGAGCAATTGACAATCGAAGCTAATAAAATGCGTTCGAATTTGCACGAAACCGAGATGAGACTAAGCAAACGGGAAGATGTTCTTGATAGGCAGGTCGAACAGCTTCAACAGCGGGATAAGAGACAAAAACAGCTTGAAAAAGAGGTCGAGAAAAGATTTCACAATGTCGGCCTCAAGGAGAAACAACTATCGGTTTTGATGGCACAGCAGAAAAATCAACTGCTTAAGATAACCGCAATGGGCATCAAAGAGGCCAAAGAATTACTATTGAAAAGACTCGAAGACGAGTGCGAGCATGAAATGTCTGCTTTGATTCAACGCAAGCTTGAAGAAACTAACGAGACGGTTAACGAGAAAAGCCGGGAAGTAATCAGTACCGCCATTCAGCGTTATGCCGCAGAGCAGACTTGTGAAGTTTCCGTCTCAACGGTGGATATCCCGAATGACGATATGAAGGGCCGAGTTATCGGCAGGGAAGGACGCAATATTCGGGCATTCGAAAAGGCTACGGGCGTGGACGTAATCGTCGACGACACTCCCGGAATGATTGTAGTGAGTGGTTTCGATCCTGTCCGTCGCGAAGTTGCCCGGCTCTCTATGGAACGGCTGATTCAGGACGGTCGAATTCATCCATCCCGGATCGAGGAACTCGTTGCACAGACCAAGAAAGAGGTCAACGTCAAGCTTCTTCAGATAGGCAAAGATGCCGCTGTCGAAACTAATGTAAAAGGTTTGAACAACAAAGTACTGAGTATGTTGGGTGCTTTGAGTTTCAGGACAAGTTACGGTCAGAATGTGCTTCGTCACAGCGTTGAGGTTTCTTATCTGGCACAGGTGATGGCCGATGAGCTTGGCCTTGACGGTTCCATAGCAAGGCGTGCCGGACTTTTACACGACATCGGCAAAGCTATTGACCATGAGGTCGAAGGCAGCCATCCTGTGATAGGCGTAAATTACCTAAAGCGCTTTAACGAATCGCCAATTGTACTGAATGCCGTTGAGGGACATCATGGCGACATCCCAGCGGATAATCCTTATACGCCGCTCGTTGCCGCTGCTGATGCGATTAGCGCTTCCCGCCCCGGTGCACGAAGAGAAACGCTCGAACGGTATATCAAGCGTTTGGAGAAGCTCGAAGAAATCGCCGGGAGCTTCAAGGGAGTTGAAAATGCATACGCGATTCAGGCCGGCAGGGAAATCCGCGTGATTGTCGACGCCGAGAAAGTCGACGATGAAGCGGCAATGAAAATTGCCCGTGACATTGCCATCAAGATTGAGGGTGAGATGACTTATCCCGGGGAAATACAGATAACGCTGCTGCGCGAGGTCCGCTGCATCGAGTACGCAAAATAAAAAATAGCGGATAAAGATTATGAAGCTGAATATTCTTTGTGTTGGAGACATAGTAGGTCGGCCCGGCAGACGTATCGTTGCCGAGAAGCTGAAGTCATTGGTTAAAGAGCTTAGTATCGACTGCGTAATAGTCAACGCCGAAAACGCTGCGGGCGGTTCGGGTCTAACACCTCAAATCCACGACAAGCTGCTGCGTTACGGCGTAAACCTTGTAACCTTAGGTGACCATACTTATCGCAAAAGGGATATAATCAAGACATTGGAAACATCGGATAGTATCGCCCGTCCTGCAAATTATTCGGAGTCTGCAGCCGGCAGGGGGTATGGAATATACAAAACCAGCAAAGGCCCGACCATAGCGGTCGTTGCCTTAATAGGTCGGCTCTTTATGAAGCCGGCAGACTGCCCGTACAATACTATTGACAGAATCCTTCCGCAACTCGAGCAGAAGGCTGATGTCATTATCGTCGACTTCCACGCCGAAGCTACCAGCGAAAAGATTGCAATGGGCTATCATCTTGACGGCCGTGTCAGCCTGTGTTTCGGCACTCATACTCATGTAGTAACGGCCGATGAAAAAATCCTGCCTAAAGGCACTGCATATATAACCGATATTGGTATGACAGGTGCACACGATTCGGTACTCGGCAGGGGGATTGAGAGCGTCTTAAAGTCGTTTAGAACACAGATGCCATACCCGTTTGAAATTGCGACAGGTAATGTGCAAATGAATTCAATTATCGCAACTGTTGACAGCAACACAAAGAAGGCTGAAAGAATCGAGCGAATTAAAATCAAAGCCGACAGTGAAGACTCGAAAAATTATGACAGTGACGACGGTAAGCCGGAATACTTCAATAACAATTTCTAATAACTGTCCGCTGTAGCCCACTCATGGCCGGTCAGTTCACAGACCTACTTTCGGAATTACCCATATCCACGTCGACACATGCAACCAGGAATCGCACCGCCGACTGTGTGTCGTTCGTTAAACTCTTAAACTCATTTGCCAAGGGTCTTTCGATTACACCCGGATTGATTATTGGCAGGTCCCCGCCCACCTGCCTGTAAAGAATCCGAAGTTCCTGAATTGCGTCAACCATTCGCGGCTGTTTGGGTTGAGCAATATTTGGGCCGTCCCGCTGTGCCACCAGCAACAAAACGCCAATCAGAAAAAACAAGGCAAAACATGCCGCTGTTGCTGTAATCCATAATTTGATTTTTATATTGTACGTATTTATCCGTCGGGTGGATATAGCGCTGAGGACGTGCTTATTTAACCGCCTAAAAGTTTTGTCATTCGCGATTGCAGCTTCTCGTGTCAATCTTTCACCTAATGATTGACACGTCTTATAGAATTGGCGGCAATCCATACAGTGAAGAATATGCCTTTCAGTTATCCCAGACGGCCGGCCGCCCTTATCCAATATATGGGAAATCATAAATCTAAAAAACCTGCAGAACATTATGCACCTTCAACTTTCATAAAAGACAGTATTTCTTCTTGGGATGTTTGGTCCGCTGTTTCTTTTTCTACGGTTTCATTCTGAAGCATCTTTGCCAGATTTACCCTGGCCCTGTACAAGAGTACCTTCACATTAACCTGTGACTTTCTCATTACTTTCGCAATTTCTTTTATCGACATATCCTGTCCGTATTTGAGCCATAACGCCTGGTATTGATTTCTGGACAAGTTTTTGGCCATTACCCACAAGCTCTGATGTGTTTCCTGCACTACAAGCCTGTGCCCCGGCTCTAAGTCATCAGACTCAATCTCTCCAAGCACCTGACAAGACTTCGACCTGCGAAAATGACTGTTTGCCAAACGCGCAGCTATCGTGAACAGCCAGGTCGAGAATCTCCATGTGTCTTTGTATCTATGAATGTTCTCGTATGCTTTAACGAACGTATCCTGAACGAGATCTTCAGCGTCGTGTGGGCTGTTTGTTTTGTAACTAAGGAATTTAAACAGCCTGTTTCCATAGCGTTCGACTAATTCCGCAAAAGCAGCCCGACAGCCCCCTTGTGACCGCCGAGCCAGCTCTTCGGCACTGAGGGCCCGCAGGATTTGGCGTTGAGGTCGAGAATCTTTTCCTACTGCGTTTTGCTGTCCTTTTGTTGGTTCTTTTGCCATTGGTCTTTTAGAAACTGTACAACCACTTCAGGTGCCGACTCGAATTTGACCTTAACCGTTTTGTCTTCGCAGTTTATTTTAACCTTTTTGGCCAGTTCGGCCAGCTTCGGCTGCTCTTCGTTGGGCAGCGACACAAAGGCGATAATTCCTTCCAGCATTTTTGTAATAGCCTGAGCCGCTTCCTCCGACTTTGCTACAAGGCCCAGGTCCACGTAAAAATTGCCTTCGTTTTCACCAATTGCAATGCCAAGCTGGTCGGATTGTTTAAGCGCAGCGGCCTGTGGATCCTCTCCTTCTACCATTTCACCGACACGCCCACCCGCAGCCTGGAAAAAGGCGCCTTTGGCAGACAGAGCCGCCTGGTTAAAAATTTCGCTGGTTGCGCTTTTTGCCTTACCCTTGAGGACATCCACTTCCTGCTTTACTGCATCCAGGCCTGACCCCATAACAATGAGGTCATCTTTGTAAAAGCAGCCGTACATCATCTGGTTAGGGTCCTTCTGGTTCTCATCAAACCACTCATGCACTACTACATCGCCGTATTTAATCTCTTGATACCGGGGATTCATACGCAGCAGCGGTAAAATCTTTTCTTTATCGAAGAAGCCATCAATCAGAACCACGGCCTTTTCGCGGTCTTTGCCGGTGCCGTAAATCGTAACGTCCCGGACATCGTCGAGCGGATGAAAAGAAAATATGGCCGCAAAATTTGTTAGGTCTTCCTCGATGCCCAGATTGACTATCTCTTTTCGTATAAGCTGACCGGTTTGCGTTTTCTTGAACTGCTCCTGGTTGGCGTGAACCACCCAGTTAGCACTGCCGCTAACCTGTTCCATAGCCAGATTCCCGGCCAAGACAGAGCCTTCCACAACCAATATACTCACAGCCAGCATCATTATCAGTTTTTTCATAGTTTCAACTCCTTTTCACTTGATTTAATTATAACATTATTTGTTCCAAAAACCTATTTAACTTCACATTCTTATACACGGAGTACAGGAAAATGGTTACACCCACTTTTTGTGAATTCGCTATTCACCCATTTTACACAGGTTTATTTACCGCACTTGTCTTGAAGGGTGTCAGATACCCTCTTTTCCAGAAATATGCTTTTAATACGCCTAAGACATGAAAAATTCAACAAAATTTCTTTGCATATAGAATTGACAAATCTGCTGAAAAATGATAAAGTATCCTTTTGGCATCTCTGACGGATTTTCTTTGCTGTTTCGTGCGATTTTGGGCCGTAGTTGTGATAATTTGGCTCAGATAGGTTTTATGGGGAGCTGGAGGACAGTAGAATGAGTGGGAAGAGGATTTCAAACCTTTTAGGGAACATCACTATATTGGTTGTTATCTGCTGTTTTTGCTTGCCGGCTCAGGCCAAATACGGTGGAGGTACGGGAGAGCCGAATGACCCATACCTGATCTATGATGCAAATCATATGCAGGCTATTGGGGCTGATGCTAATGATTGGGACAAGTGCTTTAAGCTGATAGCAGATATCGACCTGAGCGGGTATATTTTAACAGTTTTCAACATCATTGGAAATGAGGATAATCCGTTTACCGGTGTATTTGACGGCAACAGCCATACAATCTCCAATTTCAACTACACTTCTACAGATAGAGATTTCATAGGACTTTTTGTATACGTTAGTGGAGAAAATGCAGAGATTAAAGATATAGGATTGATTGATCCTAATGTTGCAGTGGAAACCCATGCTGGCTCACTGGTAGGCTATTTAGTAAATGGAACAATCACCGACTGTTATGTTGAGGGCGGGAGAGTTTCGAGTGACCACTACCCCGGAGCGCTGGTTGGCCAAAATTCGGGCTCAATTACGGGGTGCTACTCATCAGCGACCGTTTCAGGCCATATCATCGTCGGGGGATTGGTTAACACAAATTGGAGCAAAATTATCAACTGTCATGCCACAGGCGGTGTTGTAGGAAATTCTCGTGTCGGCGGTCTGGTGGGACAGAATTTTGGCACGATAACCGATTGTTATTCGACAGGCAACGTTGCAGGAGAGTCCGTTGTTGGATGTCTGGTCGGAACGAACTATGGCACGATAAGCACCTCGTTTGCCGCTGGAGACGTTAGGGGAAAGGATCATGTGATTGGGGGACTGGTCGGAGACAA
The DNA here is from genome assembly GCA_964451425.1 of uncultured Pirellulales bacterium. Lineage (GTDB taxonomy): Bacteria > Planctomycetota > Phycisphaerae > Sedimentisphaerales > Anaerobacaceae > CS2-K091. Next base: position 15,302 of record CAYVIT010000046.1, on the reverse strand, counting down.
TCGGCGTGCAGTCCTGAATTCCTATGCCACTGGCAGCGTCTCGGGAACCTACGATGTCGGCGGATTAGTCGGGCGGAACGGTTTTAGAGATCTTCCTGCGACAATTTGTAAATGCTACGCCAGCGGTCGGGTATCGGGGGGGCACCAGCGGGGGGCTGGTGGGGAGTAATGGCTACAGTTGGCATGACCACCGTGGGACAGTTACAGATTCTTTTTGGGATATAGAAACCAGCGGTCTATATAGCATGTGTGGGAGTCAAGGTTTTGGAAGCAGTGGCTGCACTTATGTTAATGGCCTGCCGACGGCTGAGATGCAGATGCAGGCTACTTTTACTGATGCCGGGTGGGATTTTGTGGGTGAAACCGCCAACGGAACCGATGACATCTGGACAATCTGTGAGGGGACGAATTATCCAAGATTTGTCTGGCAGATTCATATGGGAGATTTTGTCTGTCCGGATGGCGTAGAAATGAGAGATTTTGCGATTCTCGGTGCGCAATGGCGACAGCCTCCAGGTGAGCCATCAGCGGACATTGCACCGGATGGTGGTGATGGTATAGTCGACCGGCTTGACCTTGCAGCACTGGCTGATAATTGGCTGGAAGGTCTTTAGGAGCTACTATTGCAGGAATTGGTTGTTTGCTTTTTCGTGGGCTATTGTAGTTGCGGGGCCGTGGCCCGGATAGACTTTAGTATCATCCGGCAGTGTGAAAAGCTTTTCCCTGATGCTTTTTATGAGCTGAGCCATATTGCCGCCCAAGTCCGTTCGTCCGACAGAGTCGGCAAACAACGTATCATCAGTAAAGACAATCCCTTCGTCCTTTGAGTACAAACATATACCGCCTTGTGTATGGCCGGGGGTATGAAGGACCTTCAGCTTTATGCCGGCTTCCGATATTACGCTTTGGTCCTCGAGAAATAAAGTGGGCACGATGGACAATGAACAATTGTCGAGGGACGATGTTAGCATTTCGGCATCGAGTTTATGGATATAGACCTTTGTGTCGGGAAAGTTTTCACGTAATATTGTAACGCCGGCAACGTGGTCCGGATGGCCGTGAGTCAGGACCACTGCTGCGGGATTTAAATTATTTTGCTTAAGAAACTTAACCAATTGGCCTGCCTGAAGGCCGGTATCAATAATAAGGCATTCTTTGGCTGTTTCATTAAGTCGAAGGATATAACAGTTAGTTTCAAAGGCACCTAAGATTAAATAGTCGATTTTCATTTAACCGCCCGCCTCATCGTCCGGGGACGTTCAGCAACTTAGTATGCTTTTTCAGCGTTATGAATAGCACATATTGTCCCAATCCAATAAGGAACAGTATCAGCCATAATGGGTTCCATTCCAGCGAACCGGTAGTAAGCAGCGAGGCGGCCTCCTTCATCGCAGTAAAGCAAAAAATGATGAAAAAGAGCGTGGAGTACTCGCGTTTGAGCGCGGTTCGGAGGGAAAAGGGCAAAGCAGGGGCTTTCCAGGAACTGAGCTTGGGAAGAAAAGCAGGGGTTTGTCTGTCCCAGTCAGTAAACTCTTGGCCGAATTTGCGCTTTAGGAATTGTTCCTCGGCGAAAATGATTCGCTCATAGTAAAGCCAGAAAGCCTGCAGCAGAATAATACTCAGCCACCAGATGCGGGGAAATAAAGAGATACCGAACCATGTCAGAAGGTTTCCCAAATAGAGGGGATTTCTCACCACTGAATACATTCCGGTGGTATTAAGGATATTCGCTTTTTGTTTTTTGCTATTGCGGCCGGATGTTGATTTTGGTACGTGCCCGACCGTAGCAATGCGGACTGCGAGGCCCGACAGCGAGATAGTCAGGCAAAACACATCCCAAAGTCGGTCAGGCGTGTGGCTGCCATATGGAAACCTAAAGTCTTGCCAAGCAATGAGAATAACTACGACGAAGATGATTGGAAGATAGCTTCTTCGGGTGAAAAGCCAGTTTCCTGACTTTTCGAGGTGCGTTCCCAGCATTATAGCATCCATCCATATACAAACCGAGATTTTCCTAATACTACACATCTGCATTGTCCGATGCAGGTCCGGACGACATGATAGCAGTAAGGCAGGATATGTGCAAGCCCATTTTGGGATGCGAAGAAAAACTCTGTTTACTTAATAACCTTTGGGCTTGACCGGCCGGTCGGAGTTTGCTATTTTGCTTGGACTTATAATCGCTGTGTGTGTATTTCTCGCTATATGCGAAGGAGACGATTGAGCAGGGCCGCCGTTTTGTCCCGCACCAATTGGGTGTGCGTCCTGCGGGACAAAACAAGCGAGAACTCGAACTTGGCTGACATAGGGCAGTTGGTGCGGGACCCTGCAAAATGTGGTCCGAGCAAAAAAGAGAAACTTATCGAATGGAATCTTTTAAGCGAATATTCAAATATGTCTGGCCGCAATGGCCGCGTATTATTACCGTTGTCGTCGCCGCAGTGATTGTCGCTATTCTTTTATCACTAAGTTTTATGACGGTTATACCGCTGCTGAACGTGATGATGGGCAAAGAGGGTCTGCACAGCTGGGTGGACAGAAAAACCTGCGACTATAAATACGGCGTTGATTTCTATGTCCCAAACGCCACAGATATCATCGACAAAGGCAGCGAGGATATTGCATGCTCTATGCTTATAACCGGTGTAGAAAAAAACAGTCTGGCCGAATCGGCAGGCCTGAAACCAACTGATAGAATTGTTGGTGTCGGCGACTTCCTGATTTCTGAAGAAGCCGAAAAAATACCGTTTTCGCGAATGCTTGAAGAGCTGGCCACAACCAAGGAGAGTAAAATTACGGTTCAGTTGAAGCGACTGAATAAAGAGAACGCCTTAGAAGATAAAACGCTGGAACTGAATACACCCGAGAACAAAGCTTACATTGACAGCTTACAATATGGCAGTATTGGGCGTATAAAATGGGAGGTCAAACTGGCGATAATCGAACGTGCACAATGGGTGGTTGGTTTATTGCCGAGAGAACAAAACCAGGCTGACCGAACAAGGGCGGTTATCTTTATTATTTGGGCGATAGGGGTGGTTACTATAATTCGATGTTTAGCAAAATTTTATCAGGGCTACATGGCCCAAAAAGTGGTTCAGATTGGCATAAACCATCTTCGCGAGGATGCTTTCGGCCATGTTATGGATATGCCGATAGGGTTTTTCGCCAATGAAAGGCCAAGTGATACGGTCAGCAGGATTATCCGCGATACCAATGTAATGGGAAATGCCATTAAGGTAATGCTTGGCAAAGCACTTCGTGAACCCCTTAACGCTATGTTCATGTTAGGCTTTGCGATGCTGCTAAACTGGCAACTTACGCTGATATTTCTGTGTGGTGCACCGGTTGTGCTTGGACTGGTAGCTATGTTTGGCAGGAAGATGAAAAAGGCCACAAGAAAGTCTTTGATGGCCAGCTCCCAGATGCTGGCGAAGCTCCAGGAGACGATTTCAGGGCTTAGGGTCGTGAAAGTTTATAATCAACAGGATTATGAGCAAGGTGCTTTTAAGAAGATAAACGACAAATTGCTGAAACAACTGCTCAAAATCTCGAAAGTTGATGCGGCTACAATGCCTGTGCTGGAAGTGCTTGGAATGGCGGCAGGCTCTGCTGCTTTGATAATAGGGGTACACTGGGTCACCCAGAACAAGATGGACAGCCCTGAATTTTTGGGCTTGTTGATTTTGTTGGGCGCCACCGCTGAGTCGGTTCGCAAAACAAGTGATATCTGGAACAAGATACAGGAAGCAAATGCAGCGGCGGAAAGAGTGTTTGCTATCATAGATGAGCCAATAGAAAAAGAAAGGCCGAACGCTTTTGAGCTTGCCCCTTTGAAAGATAGAATCGAATTCATAGATGTTGTATTTACCTATCCTCAGGCAGAGACGCCGGCCTTAAAGGGAATCAATCTTTCTGTACCAGCGGGTCATAATGTTGCTGTCGTAGGGCCTAACGGCTCAGGCAAAACAACACTTGCGAATTTGATACCCAGATTTTATGACCCCGACAGCGGCCATATCCTGATTGACGGCAAGAACATTCGCGATGCAACACTGTTTAGCTTGCGAAGCCAGATTGGAATGGTTACACAAAATGTGGTGACATTCAATGTCACTATAGCGGCAAATATAGCATATGGCAGGCCTGATGTATCCGAGAAAGAAATAATAACTGCAGCCAGGCGTGCTTATGCCCACGAATTTATTTCCCCATTGCCCGATGGCTATGATACGATAATCGGTGAGCATGGTGCCGGACTTAGCGGCGGTCAATTACAGAGAATCGTTATAGCCAGGGCCATTTTGAAGAACCCCGCGATTCTGATTTTTGATGAGGCCACAAGTCACGTTGATGCCGACAGCGAAGCAAAAATTCACGCCGCTATCGAAAAGATTATGAAGACCAGAACCAGTTTTATAATCGCGCACAGATTCAGCACAGTCATCAATGCTGATGTCATAGTTGTGATGAACAAGGGACAAATTATCGCTCAGGGACAGCATGATGAACTGATACAAAGCTGCCAGTTGTACCAGAGTTTATATGAAACACAATTGGTAAAAGCATAATCCTACAAAGTCTTATTCGTTACGGCTAATATACAACAGAAGCAGAATATAAGACAAAAAAATCGGACTTTGATTTACATTAAACCGTCAATCTTGCCGATTAAAGTGAGATAAATAGGAACAATAACACCTGTGCAAAAGCCGGTTTATTCATTTATGTACGGCTTATGACTGATATTTTGGGACTAAAACTATGGCCGATTTTATAATGCAGCGAAAAGCCCATGAACTTTTTGTAAGGTATCAGGGTAATCCAATTTTAACGCCGCAGAATTGGCCCTATCCGACAAATGCGGTCTTCAATCCGGCAGCGGTTAAGTTAAACACAGAGGTGCTGCTTTTAGTTCGGGTTGAGGACATGCGCGGCTTTTCCCATTTGACTGTTGCACGCAGCCCCGACGGCTTTACGAACTGGGAAATCGACTCTGAACCAACACTCGAAGCCGACCGAAATTCACGTGAGGAACAATGGGGCCTGGAAGACCCTCGTATTATATGGCTCGAAGAACAAAAGCAATTTGCTATCACATATGTATCTTTCAGTGAAGGTGGCCCGGTAGTTTCGCTTGCGATTACCAAAAACTTCAGAACATTTGCACGGCTGGGTGCCCTTTTGCCGCCGGAAGATAAAGATGCCTGCCTGTTTCCGCGGAGATTCAGAGGCCGATTTGCTCTGATTCACCGGCCTATCGTTCGAGGTGAGGCCCACATGTGGATTAGCTTTTCACCAGATTTAAAGCATTGGGGCGACCATCGATTACTGATTAGAACACGACCCGGGTATTGGGACTGTCATAGAGTAGGTCTGGCTTGTCAACCTATAGAGACACCCCAAGGCTGGATGCTATTCTATCATGGTGTCAGAATGACCGCGGCAGGAGCAATATACCGTGTCGGATTGGCCCTTTTGGATTTGGAGGAACCCTGGAGAGTCTTGCGACGAGGTAAAGAATGGGTTTTAGGGCCGCGTGCCACTTACGAGCGTGTTGGTGATGCCGATGATGTTGTATTTCCCACAGGTGCTGTTGTTCACAAAGAAACCGACCAGCTTAATCTTTATTATGGTGCCGCTGACTGTGTAATTGCGGTTGCAACAGCCAAACTAAGTGAAATCCTCGACTATATTATGTCCTCTCCGGAAGCGGATGAATAACATACCTTAAACATGCATCTTTTACACAGAAGGTTTGTGTTACTTCTACAGCAGTTTTTGTAGCTTATCCATCTCGCCTGATTTCATATTGTAACTGTGCCCACTATCAGGGAATTGGCCGCTCGTAACATCTTGGCTGTACTTATTCAATGCCTCAATAGTCTCTTTAGCTAAATTGCCGCAGCTCTTTGCAAATTTTGTACCTGTTCCCTGCGTCAAACCCAGAATATCAGGTGCAATCAATATCTGCCCGTCGCAGCCTGACCTGGAGCCACAGCCGATTACAGGCAGTTCGCAACGTTTTGTGATAATCTCAGCTACCTCTCCAGCCACTCCTTCAAGCAGTAGTGAACTTGCTCCGGCTTTAATCACTTGTTCGGCAAGTGCTACCAACTCTAAAGCCAACTCGGCAGTTGTGGCTTCGGCTTTAAGTCGGCCGGTCTTGCTGATGGTCTGCGGCCTTATGCCAATATGGGCCATTACAGGCATGCCGGTATCGCTAACTGCTTTTATAGTATCGAGATACGCACCACTGGCTTCGATTTTTATCATCTGGGTCCCGGCTTTGACCACGAAACGGCCCGCATTTTTCACCGCCTCCGATCTACTGACTTGGTAGGATAAAAACGGCATATCAGCAACCAGATAAACATTTGGGGCACCTCGCCTTACTGCGGCGGTAATAGCAACCATAAAATCCATCGAGGCAGGCAATGTCGAATCGAAACCAAGCATGACCTGGGCAGCGGAATCACCTACCAAAATCATCTGAACATCGGTTTGTGAGACAAGTTTGGCTGTCGTATAGTCGTAGCAGCTAACCGCAATAACCTTGTGATTTTGCCGTTTTTCTGCCAATATATCAGAATATGTAACTTTTTTGTCGATACACAGTTTTTCCGAAATCAAAAGAAAATAACACCTTAAAGGTTAAAATATGAGAACAAATTTGGTTTATCAAGCGTAAACTATATGCGTTTTTAAGCCAAATAAGGCCATATTTTCAGGAAAATACAAAAATATCCAAGATTTTGACCAATAAAAGGTTGATTCTTGGTAAAAAATAGTTAGTTTCTCGGATTTTCTTTAAAGAAAAATTCTTAACTTTTTCGATTTATTATATTGAAAGCACAATAAGTTAGGAATTCTGAATCGGGATTTTTGGCATAATATTGCTTTTCATCACCCTCCTCCGAAGCCAGATTCTTCTGTTGTTAGAATCTGGCTTTTTTATTTTATAACTGTTAACAACAGGAATCTTCAATTAAGTTATCCTTCTGCTCAGGTAGAAGGTCAGCAAAAATCGATACCCCTACCCATTGTTAAGACAAAAACTTGGGATTTTTAAGGTGGACTCATCACCTTGTGTTAAAGCAGTTGGAACGAAGGGAGCCCGGAGGGCGTCCGGAGTGCCAACTGATGCTGAATATATACTTAGCTGTGTACTATAGAATTTAACATATCCAGATGGTCTGAAAGCAGCCGGGTTATCAAGAACTTTTGCATGACCATCTCTTTCGCCTTTTGGCCCAGATTTTGGTTTTCCTTTGGATTTTTTAGCAAATGTATAATCCTGTCTGCAAATCCTTCTGTATCCTTTGGCTTAAGCAGAAATCCATTTTTACCGTCCTGGATTTGATTGGGTATGCCTCCTACGTTTGAGGCGACAACGGGCGTTCCCTTCCAGAGCGCCTCGGTGACAGCAAGGCAAAAACCTTCTTTTATGGATTTTTGTATTATAACGTTCGAAAATCTTTGGATGGAATTTACCAGAATATCGTTATTGCCAACAACAAATAATACATCCCCATTATTCACTAACTTTTTGGCTTTTCGGTAAATCTTGGTGTACATTTGCACGCCTTCGGGGTCATCGCTGGCGAGATTGTAGCAAAATAGCAATCTGCAGTCGACCCTCTCCTTGACTCGTTTAAAGACTTCCAGCACACCTTCGGGGTCTTTCCAGGGGTCGAGTCTGGAGACCTGAGTAATTACCGGTTTATCAGTCGGGATACCGGCCTTCTTGATATATTTGTGTATGGTCTTCTCATCGAGCTGTTTGTTTTTCAGTGTAAGCGGATTAATTGCCGGGAACATAACCCTTTGGTCTACCGGCAGGTCGTCTTTGATGTATTTTTTGCTTGATATGATCACCTGGTCATACTTTAGCAAAAAGCCTTCCAGAAAATCCCATAGTTGCTTATGTGGGTTGGTGAGGTCTATATGGCATCGCCATATCCAAGGCTCACCTTTTCTATATGAGCTTATAAGTGGAAGCGGCTGAGGGTCGTGCACAATTACGCAGTCATGGTCAATATGTGTAAACTTTGAGAAGCTGTTGTTGACTTGAAGATATATTTGTTTTTTCCTCTCGGATAGATTTAAACTTGCGCCCTGGAGGGCGTTGTGAAATTTCTTTGTAATATTAAAAAAGTCCGGACTTCCATGCAGAATTCTCCAGCCGGTACTTATACCCACGTCATTCATTAGAAGTACGAGAGAATGTAGAATCTCAGCGACGCCGCCGCCCTGGTATGTGGAGTTGATGTGAACGACATGCTTGCCATAAAGCCCTCTTGCTTTGGCGTGAATTTCGGCTAATGTCTTATCGGGTACAATTGTCCGAAAATTTTCAAGACTTAACATATTAATCTCCTGTCAATTCCTTGAGCAACAACCTGATTTCGTGTACGTTGTCCACATTGAATCGCGCCTTTGAAACACTGAAGCCCACTTTTATAGAATATGCCTTTTCAGGCAAGATGGTAAACATTTCTTCATCGGTATAATCGTCCCCTGCGGCAAAAATAAAGTCCCAATTTTTTTGTTTAAGCCATAACTCGGCAGCCCGGCCTTTGTTTAAGCTGATGTGCTTTATTTCAAGAATTTTGCTGCCCTCGAAAACGCCGACATTCAAATTCGCCGTCAGATTGAGTAAAGCACCTCTTAACTCCTGGACTCTAATATAGGCAAGCTCCGAGCTGACCTTTCGGTAATGCCAGACCAGTGAGAAGTCTTTTTCTTCTACGAAGGAGCCGGGGGTTCGGTCAGCATAAAGCTCAAGAACAGGTCTAATCGTATCTTTCCAGTCTTTCTTCATATGCTCTACACTCTGCCAATCAAGGCCTTGTTGCTTAGTCCATACTCCATGTTCAGCAATTAATATAACATTGAGGTTGCCAAGCCATTTCGTTAACGTTTTTTTGTCTCGCCCGCTAATTATGACCACGTGATTTTTGGAATCACTCGATAGAGACTGTAATAAGGTTATTGTTTCGGCATCCGGCCCTGCCTTTTCAGGCCTGTCTCTGAACCCTACAAGGGTGCCGTCATAATCGAGCAGAAATAATCTATTGCGAGCTTTACGGTATTCAATGATTAATTTCTTTTTTGTGTCTTCAGTGAGTTTCCGAACAGATAGCTCTCGCTTGGCTTTAATAGTTTCAGATAGAGCATTCAAGAAGTCACTGCTCCATCTTGACACATTATAGCGTGACAACCTTTCCTGCATTAATCGGTTGCGTTCCACCTGTTCATGAATCGGCATTTCGAGGGCTTCTTTTATTGCCTTTACAATTGCTGCCTTGTTGTTTGCATTGACTATTAGAGCCTCACCTAACTCACTTGCTGCACCGGCCATTTCACTGAGTATGAGCACTCCCTTACCATCTCTCTTTGCCGCCAGAAACTCTTTCGCTATCAAGTTCATCCCATCCCTTAGTGGAGTTACTAACCCGACATCCGCCGCAGTGTACAATGCCACAAGTTTTTTAAAGGGCATAAAACGGTAAAGGTACCACACCGGCACCCATCCAATCGCTCCGTGCTCGCCGTTGATTCTTCCCACAAGCTGCTCAAGCTTATTCCGCATTATTTTATAATCTTCGAGTCCAGTACGTGTCGGGACAGCCACGATGATTAAAGTGACTTTGCCTTGATATTCGGGATTTTCAGACAAGAATAAATCAAAGGCCTCCAATCGCTGTATAATACCCTTGGTGTAGTCCAATCTATCTATAGATATGATTATTTTACGGTCCCCCACTTTCTGAAGGATTTTCCGCACTTCCTTTTGCACGCTGGTATCACTGACGGCCTGGGAATATTTTTCGTAGTCAATCCCCATAGGAAATGCATCGACCTTAACAATGCTGTCGCCGACACTCAGTTTGCCAAGGGTGTGTTCAAGGCCTAATATTCTACAAACGCTGTTGAGAAAGTGTTGGACGTAGTCATAAGTGTGGAATCCTATCAAGTCGGCTCCCAGCAAGCCATTTAGAATTTCTTCACGCCAGGGCAGCAGTCGGAACAATTCAAATGAAGGAAACGGTATGTGCAGAAAAAAACCAATTTTTACATCAGCGAGTTTTTGACGTATGAGCCGGGGTAACAGCATTAACTGATAATCGTGTATCCATATAGTATCTGAACTCTTTGCGATATTGATAACTTCATCGCAAAAAGCTTGATTCACCTGCTTGTATGTTTGCCAAAAGCGATTTTCGTATACGGTATTCAAAGGCAGATAGTGGAAAAGAGGCCAAATCGTTCTGTTGGAAAATCCCAAATAATATTTTTCCACCTGTTTTTGCGAAAGAAATACGGGAATGAAATTCTCGGCACTCAGTTTTTTGCTGACTTGGGCTTTATCTTCAGCATTCAACTTCCCGCTCGCTATTCCAGGCCATCCAACGAGAAGGCACTTGTAAGATTTGGATAGTGAAGACAGGCCGGTAGCAAGTCCGCCCGGACTTGGAGTGAAGCGAAGCTCTCCAAGTCTTTTTGTTATACTTATCGGTAATCTGTTCGCAACAAGCAGTAGTCTATTCATAATATATTCTCTTCGTTAATATTATTTATACCAAGCACACAAATAATCGCAAGGTTAAATATTGCAGGAATGAACGAATAGCGTATATAAACTTAAAAACATACTTGTAGACCTTGTATTTCAATGTTGTGTTGATTAAATGGTGGATATTGATTATATGTTGTTTACCATTTATTATTTACTACTTAACATTGGTTATTGTCTTTTCAAAGATGATTTATCGTTGGAAGAAGCAGTTTCAAATAGTGTTTAAGGCAAGCAGATGAACGTAGGACAAAAGAATTCGACATCGGAGAAGTCGCTTCGTCCGGTTTTGATTGTGTCGGAACATACGGTCCTTGAATATTCGATATCATTGGGGCATCTGTTGGTTGGTTTTGCGGACGAGTCGATTCCAGTTGCTTTGGTTGTTCCACCGCGCTGTGATGTGGCATCTGTACTCACAGGCTCCGTTGAGGTTATCAGACACCCGACTTTCGACCTGCCGTTAATAGGTAATCTATATACAAGAGGGCTTTTTGAGCAGCTAAGCAGATTTAAGCCGAATGTTCTGCACTGTTTGTGTGAAAGCAAGGCGGGACTTACAAAAAAACTGGCTCGTCACTTGAATTTACCTTATGTGCTTTCGGTTAATTCCCTGCAGCAACGATGGCGGCACTTTGTCTATCAGAATCAAATACATCCACTTTCTATTTCATCGAGTCATTGTGCAAAAATCGTTGTGCCGGCCAAAAGTATCACTTTTAATGTTGCGAAATTATTCCCCAGGTTTTCCGGACGAATCGAGCAGATTAACATCGGCACTTTTACGGGCGATAAGAGCAGGTGTTTCAGTAAACCTTCTCGATTGCCGGGTATAACTATAGCTCATCCTTCTGGTAAAGTGGATGATGTTGAGAATCTGTTCGGTGCAATCAGGCACCTGTCAATTAATGGGTATGAATTTATGACAGTAGTAATAGGCAGCGGTCGCGCAGAAAAGCAGATGCGGAGATTATTAGCTGCACTCGGCCTTTTGCAAACAGTTACTATTGTTCCAAGATTGAAGCCCTGGCGTTCAATTATTGGCGCCGGCGATATCTTTATACAACCTGCAGCCAGTACTGCTTTTAATCCATTATTACTGGAGGCCATGAGTGTCGGCCAGGCAGTTGCAACCTGTAAGGGCGGTGTAGATGATATGATTATTGAGGACAAGACTGCCATTGTATTTGACCCTTCTGATGAGCATAACATTATAAGCAGCCTGCAGCGATACCTCGACAGACGTGAATTTGCACGCCAAATTGCCAGAGGAGCTCAAGAGTATGTGAGAGAAAACCATAAGGTCAGCAATATGATTTCTTCCACCCTGCGAACATATCACGAGGCTGTGCAGTGGTATAAGCGTTAGGGGGGAGTATTTGACATATTTTTTGGTTTTGAACATCTATTTTAGTTGGAGGAAGGAGAAGTTAATAAAAAAAACAGGTATGGTAACGATTTCTTGAATAATCTCCAGCTTCAGAACGACTTATTTACGAGTGATTAGAGAAAAATAACATACTTGATGGAGATATTATGATGTTGGAGAACGAAGTTACTTTATTACACCGGTTTGCAAAGACCGGTGATGCAGAGGCGTTTTCAGAAGTTGTGCGGCGGCACGCGGGGCTGGTATATGGTGCTTGTTTGCGGATTCTGGCAGACAGGGACAGGACAGCGGATGCGGTGCAGGAAACGTTTTTCCAGTTGTTGCAGAATGCAGGGACTATTACCGGCTCGGTACCGGCCTGGCTGCATAGGGTGGCGACACGCAGAGCCATTGATGTTGTTCGCAGGGATTCATCAATAAGGCAGCGAGAAACAGAATACGCAGCCAATAAGCCCCGGGAGGTAAGAAAGTGGCAGGATATATCGGGGTATGTTGATGAAGGACTGAGCGAACTTGATGAGCAAACACAAGCGATTCTGATACAGCACTTTTTCGAAGGTCGGTCTATGGCGGATATTGCAGCCGGAAAGGGGATATCGCAGCCGACTGTCTCGCGGCGGATTGAATCCGGGGTGGCTAAACTACGAGAAAGACTAGGAAAGCGGGGGATAATAGTGGCCGTAGCTACTTTGGGTGGTCTGCTGGGGGAAAATGTTGTCGAAGCAGCGCCGGCAATTGTATTGAAAGAGCTGGGCAAGATGGCACTTACGGGGGGAACGACTGCGGCGGGCTCCGGAATCGGTAGCGCCTCAGCAGCCTCAGACGCCGGGGCCAAGGCGGCGGTCGGTGCCGTGATGACCGGGGTCAAGGCAAAGGTTATTACGGCTGCGGTGGTAACGGTGGTGGGCGTTGGTGGAGTCGTTACTTATAACGAGGTTACCCGGCCGGTTGAGGTTAAGCAGCCTTCAGAACAGCATAGTACTCAGCAATTCAGGCAACGTCCCTCGAGAAAACCGCAACGCACCGTACAGAGCCGGCCAACCGTCCGCAAAGCCCGAACGACAGAGGAAGCGGACTGGTCGGAGTGGGAAATGATGATGGAAATGATAATGGCCGAGAATACAGACGATGCTCCTCCCGATAAACCTATTTCCGAGCCACGCGGTCCCGAGCAGCCCGACAGCGCCGCTCCGGTGGGTGGCTATGGCGGGGGCTACTACGGTGGCGGTATCGGCGGAGTCGGCCCGCCCGTGCCTGATAAAGAAACTGACAGCGAGGATAGTAACACACCTGCTATGGGCTACGGCGGCTATGGCGGTTCCTACGACTATGGCTACTACCGTGATATCCCGCCTGAGGAAAGGGAAGAATCCCAATAGTCCAGATAGTAAACGCCTGAGAACAGACTGTGACCAATTTGAAGTGCCGGTGGTTTTTGTTTAAACGCTGTAATCGTCATATTAAGAGGCGGCGATGTGGAACGCTAAGCGACTAATCCTGACCGCAATGGTGATTTGTGCAGGTTTAATGCCGACCGGCTCGACAGGAATAATATCTCACAAAATCAAACCAAAGCAGCCCACCGCCTTTGAACTTTTGGATAAATACGCAGAAACTCAGGACAAGCTTCAATCCTTTATCGTCAAATTTGAGCATACACGTTATCATGCCAGTACATCACTTTCAGGACGGCTTCCCCGGCTGGGACCCAGCGAACCAACGGGATTTAATGAAGTTCGATTTGACGGCAAACGACGCAAATGGCTGTTTTGCATGTGGGGGCATGTAGGAATGAGTCCTGAATTTACCCAAAGAGATGAGGCTAAATATGGAAGCCGCCTGTGGGACGGCGAGACTTTCTTTCAGTACGGCGGACAGGAAAAACACGCGAGTTTCCCTTTCGGCTCAGTCACTCAAATTACGAATTTCAAGGACAATATAGAGGAGGGGCAAAAGACATTTTGCCATGCCTATTTAATGCTGCGGGGGTATTTCTACGGTGATTACGAGCGGGTCGATTCAATTCTTCGCGACGCCGATACCATATCCGTACAAGATAACACACAGAGCATAGCCGGATCGGATTGCTATGTTATCAATGCGGTGACAAAGCATGGCAAATATACCATCTGGATAGACCCGGCCCATGGGTATAACATTGCGAAAGCAATCACACGGAAAACGAGAGGTGACCTGAATAGCCACGGACTTCTAAAGGGGAAAGCGAAAGCCTTTTTTTCCATGAAGAACGTCCGTTTCAAAAAAATCGACGATGTATGGGTACCCATGGAAGCAGATAGGTATATGAGTCGAACCTGGTCAAAAGGGGAATTCTGGAAATCCAGCGGACATATCAAGCGAACTGAGTTTATTTTGAATCCCGACCACGATGCGCTGGGCTCTTTCCTCCCGGACGACATACGAGATGGAGCGCCCGTTTCTCTTATTAACGGCGTCAGAACCAAAAGGCACAAATGGCGAAATGGCGGACCGGTGGACGAAAACGGTCAAAAGGTTGATTCTAAATCGAAGAAAGTCGGCAGGAGATAATTATGTGCAGATACATAATAACAACTATGTTTTGTTTGATGGTGGTACAAATTGCAGTGGCGAAGAATCCCACCGCTTTTGAACTGCTGGACAAATACGCCGAAACGCAGGACCAATTCCAGTCGTTCAAGGTGAAGGTCAGCACTTCACACAAAGGATTTTCTACGGGGCTTATGGCCGGCAAACCATGGAAAGCCCGTTACTTTTCTGAGACCGTTGCATGCTTTGATAAAGACCGGGCCAGCTCGCGTTCCTGTTTATGGGGCAAAATCAATCAGAAAGATTACTTCCCAAAAAACAAACCGCACTACAAGAGTGAGCTATGGGACGGTGAACATCATTTTCGATATACCGAGGCCCATGGGGAGCCTGTCACACTGGATATTGGCCAGGCCAGAGATACCAATATGCGCGAGGGAATTATCAAACAAAGCTACAGCATCTTCTCGGGATACTACTACCCTTTTGACGGGCGAGTAGACAGGTTACTTCGCAAGACCGGGAACCTGTCGGTTCGACGCACAACGGAGAAAATGCGTGGATCTGCCTGTTATGTCATAAATGGGATGTACGAAAAGGACAAATATACAATCTGGATAGACCCAGAGCACGGATATAACATTGCAAAGGCTGTGGTCGAGAGGCCGCGAAGCAATGTGCAGGCTCTGCAAAGTTTCAGGGTTGAGTTTATGAACGTTCGTTTTAAGAAGATTGACAGCAAATGGGTCCCCGTCGAAGCGAATCTTGAAGACCGCTTTGACTATCAGAACGGCCATTACTGCA
>CAYVIT010000045.1:0-23049 GCA_964451425.1 uncultured Pirellulales bacterium | reverse complement strand
AATTGTTACATCTGTAACATATCTGTCAAGCCAAATTTTGAAATTTTTTTCGCCCAAAATCCAATTTCTTGAATTTTGCGCAAAAAACGCACTTTTCCTGCTAATTTTTTTACAATTATTTCTTTAGTGATGCACTTTTGATTGAGGGGAAAACCGTTTTCACCCAATAATCAATTCAATTGGAGCAGCTTTGTGAGGATTGGGTTGGAGGCCCGAAAAATCGTTCCGTGGCGGGTCCCTTTGGGAAAATGGATGCTGTCGGAAATATCCTCCCAATTCTTCAGGTCTTTGGATACTACCGCGCCATATCGGCCTTTTCTGTACTTATCAAAATAGACAAACCACCTGTCACCGATTTTGATTGCCGAGGGCCCCTCGGCCCAATAGTCGCCGGTAATAGGCTTCGATGCCGGCCCATAAGGGCCTTCGGCACCTGTACTAACAGCAAACCGAATGTTCTTTTTCGGCGGATGTCGCGTCTCGTCTTTTATGAACATTATGCAACGCCCGCCGTCCCTGACAATAGTTGCGTCAATTGTGTTAAAGCCCGGGTCGTAAAACAATTTAGTGGGCGCAAACGTTTCAAAATCCCGCGTCGTCGTATAATAAATTCTATGGTTAAGCCCGTTATCTCCGCTTTTTTCCGTCTCAGTAAACCGGCCGGGAATAGTCGTCGACCAGAATATCAAAAACTGCTTTCCCGCTTCATCATAAAACACTTCCGGCGCCCAGCAATTCCTGGCCTTGGGTTCGTGCTCCATTACAGGAATATACTTTTGTTGCGACCAGTGAACAAGATCGCGGGAGTGTGCGTATCCAATGGCCTTTTGATTCCACGATGTTGTCCATACCATATGAAAGATTTCATCCGGGCCCTGAATTATACACGGGTCGCGCATCAGTTTGCCGCCAACTTTGGGCGTAAGAAAAGACTTGCCATTATTGAGCGGCTTGAAGTTCAAGCCGTCAAAACTGTAAGTTAGATGCAGGCCGTCCTCGCCATTTCCTATAAAGTAAGAAAACAAATAAAAATCCCCCGTAAACAGGAATTTTCGAATCAGTTCGATTTCTTTCGCATCGTATGGCCTGCCGTTGGGATGTAAGATGTCATGCTGCCAAACTTTCGGTATGGGGTCGCCTTTTTTCGAGCCCCACGGCATATATGTCTGTGTGCGTCCCGTAACCAGGCCCCAGTTGTACCATCCGACATTATGCTCGGCAAAAAGCGGAAGAATAGCGGCAAAAGTATTGCCAACGCCCCGTCGTAAGCACTCTGTGCAGATGACAGGCCTGCCATATTTTTCGCATATCATCAGCTTGTTTTTGATACCTTCTACGCCGTCATAACCATGAAACGAAACGATATCGGACAGCTCCATAAGGCGTTTTGACATATTGCTGTTAAAGTCGGCCCAGGCCCCGGTGGTCAAGGGCTGTGAGGGATTTGTCGCCCGTGCCCACGCGAAAGCGGCCTCGGCCAGAGGCAGGCTCTTTTCACCCATACTCGAATTGCCCGGCTCATTGTACAGGTCCCAAATCAAAATCCGTTCATCTTTTCCGAAGCTGCCGACGATATCTTTGACATATCTTTCAAGGTCGGGCCAAACAGCTTTGTCGGTCACGCGCTTCAGACCGGGACTGGGCACCCAGCCGCTGTTATGGACGCCGGGGACCGGCTCATCCTGTTTGCCCAGGTACGGCTCTTTGCCGGCGAAGGAACAATCGCAAAACAAAATCACCATAGAGCTGATGCCGTGCTTATCGGCGATGGTCAGGAACTTATCGAGCCGTTTCTTAAGTCCATCCGGGTCGTCCTTCCATACAAGATACTGCAGAAAAATACGAACGCTGTTGTAGCCGGCTTTTTCAGCCCAGCCTAATTCCTCATCGATGGTGTCGGTGTCAAATGTATCGGCCTGCCACATCTCCGTCATATTGACCGCCGTTCGCGGAAGGTAGTTGCATCCGCGCAGCGGCGAGACCTTCCAATACCACTGCCACGCCTTCTCTTTACTCCAGAGATTTTTAGCTGGTTCTTCAGTATAAGCATCTGTTATAAAGATGACTAAGCTCAACGCAAAAATAATGAACCTTTTCATATTTGCCTTATCCTCGTATCAGTAATTATTTCCGTACAGCATCTACTTTAAACTTGTTAGTTTAAACTTATAATCTCGAAATTGTTCTCCGGTTCTAAGAATCGGCCGCTCTATCTCGTATCTGCCATCATCAACGATGATTTTTGAGTCGGTCACCTCAATTTTGCCAATGGTCCCTTTTAGCGACTCAAATCTTTTGAGATAATAGTCTTCAAGGTCCACCGCCACCAGAACTCCACCCCAGGTACCAATCATCAACCAGGAATCGGCCTTCGCGAAGACACTGGGTGAAAACCACCCGCTGTCCGGATAAAATATTAAAAAATACTCATCGGCCTGGCGGTCGTACGCCACAACTCCCGAACGGCAGCTCGTGTATATCATTGGGCCTTCTTCCAGGCGGGGTTTGGCGTTTGAAAAACCTTTTGGCTGTCCCTTATATTTTCGGATGTTGATCCTGCCTTCCTGAATCCTGCCGTTGTCTTTACCCCAAAAATGAATCGCAAAATTCGGGTCATCGGGGCGGGCTAAAATATCGGCTTCGGATATGTACCCATACGCGTACTTTATCTTTTCCAGGAACTGACGTTCCTCAGCATAATCGGGGTCGTCGGCATTTGCCGACCATTGCGCCCCCGGGGGATAGTACATGCACAGGCTGTCCCAGAACAGATACAGCTTGACCGGTTCCGGCTTGTCCGGCGAATTCAGTGTAAGAAACTTCTCACTCTGTCTGGTTCCCCAATAGCCCACAGCCTTAAAACGACTCATTTGCCCGTCACCGTTCAAATCGACCCGGCCAAACATCAGATGGTGCCTGTCAGGCCAGGGTTTGTCGTCAAGCACAATCCTCGCTTTAGCTTTCTCTGCGGCCTGTAAGGACCTTTCATAAGAGGAATTTCCATCCTCCGAAGCTTCTGTCGATGTTAGCTGTGACAGATCCTGAACTTCGCCTGTGGATTTGACCTTACATCCAGCCGGAAGAAAGAACGAGACCAAAACCAATCCCAGACAAAGCAAAAGGACACAAACAAATACGCTTCGGCTAAGTTCCGATTCCACTTTTTATCACTGCCTCTTCAGTTTTATCCGCCATGCTTATTGGCGGATTAAGTTCCAGAGACGAAAATATAATTCCCTGAACCAACCTCGTAAACCGCCTTTTCGGCTTCCATTCGCAGGAACCGAACGCCCTCAGACATTCCTGCAGGTTGCCCGCTTTCGGTAACACTCTCGGCATCTTTTGCCGGTACGTACACCGTTGCGGTTGTGTTAGCCGGGATAGTGACATTCAATGTGAATAGACGCCCTTCTATTTTCCAGTCGCTGACAATCTTGCCGTGAATGGAGTCATAGCCTGCCTTTGCATAGCTGAATCCCCCGCCGGGCTGCGGACGAATAATGATTTGCTTATAGCCTGGCCCATCGGTGTCGATACCCGCAACAACTCCGAACATCCAGCGTCCCACGGAACCGAAAGCGTAGTGATTAAACGAGTTCATGCCCGGGTCCTGGAAGCCCTTGTCCTCGGTCCAGCCGTCCCAACGCTCCCAGATGGTGGTCGCGCCGTTTTTGATACTGTAACCCCAGCTTGGAAAGGTATCGTTATTCAGCAGGCGGTAAGCGACATCGAGATTGCCCGTCTGCGTAAGCGCCGGCAGCAAATAGCTCAAGCCGACGAATCCGGTTGAGAGATGCCAGTTCTTTCTCCTGACTGCTTCCATTAGGTGCTTAGCGGCAAGTCCGCGAATATCGGCCGGCAGTAAATCAAAGTAAATTCCCATCGCATAGCAGGTCTGCGTATCGCCCTTGATGCGTCCGTCGTCGGAAACGTATGCCTTATTGAAGGCATCCCGGATTTGTTGGAACAACACCTCGTATTTTTTCGCATCTTCATTTTTACCGAGAACGGCTGCCGTTTTCGCCACCAGCCTTGTGCTGTAGGCAAAATACGCCGTCGCAATTACGTCTTTCGGTGTGTCGGAGCCGACCGCCACCCAGTCACCGTAACCATAGGCCGGGCGAAGCAGGTCTTTGCTGTTCTTATGCAGGTACTCAATCCATTTTTTCATCGATTCATAATGCTTCTCGACAACGCGCTTATCGTCATAAACCTTGTAAATTGTCCACGGGCAGATAACGCCGGCATCACCCCACGCTGGCACACCGCTGCCCATAGCCACCTTGTGCGGCGCGACATCGGGAAACGCGCCTTCTTTGGTCTGGGCATCTTCGAGGTCGACCAGCCACTTTGTAAAGAACGCACCAACATCCATATTATACGTCGCCGTGCGGATAAAAATTTGCGCATCGCCGGTCCAGCCCAGCCGCTCATCACGCTGCGGACAGTCGGTCGGTATCTCAATAAAGTTGCCCCGCTGGCCCCAGACGATGTTGCGCTGGAGCTGATTAACCATAGGATTAGAGCACTCGAATGTCCCCACCGGCGGCGTATCGGAATGCACGACCACACCGGTAATCGTATCAGGCGAAGGCTTGCCGGGGAAACCGGTTATCTCCACGTACCGAAAACCGTGAAATGTAAAGCCAGGCTGCCAAATCTCTTCACCTTTACCCGATAAGATATATGTATCTGTGCAGCGTGCCTCGCGAAGATTTGTTGTATAAATGGTACCATCCGGTTTGAGCATCTCTGCAAATCGCAGAACAAGCTTTGTCCCCGCCTTTCCCTCGACTTTCAGTCTAACCCAGCCTGCAAAATTCTGACCCATATCAAAAACATAGGCGTCTTTCTGCGGCTCGGTGATTTTAACGGGCTTGATTTGCTGCGTTTGGCGAACCGTCACCCCGGGATAGCTCTGAACCATCGGCTTCAATTTTGCGCCGACGGCTGCCGGCTTCCACGCCACATCAATGAAGCCGGGATTGTTCCAGCCGGCCATCTCTCGGCGAGCGTCATAGATTTCACCCATCAAAAAATCTGCCTCAAGATGTGGGCCGTAGTTGGCCTTCCACGATTTGTCCGTAACGACCGTCTGCCTTGTGCCGTCGCTATATTCGACCTCAAGCTGGGCGAACAGACGCGGCTCGCTGCCATAATGTTCCCTCTTTTTACCGAAACCGAGATAGCCGGCGTACCAGCCGTCCGCAAGAATTGCGCCGATGGCGTTGTCACCCGATTTCAGCAAATTCGTAACGTCATAAGTCTGATAGTACACCCGCTTGGTATAATCGGTCCAGCCCGGCGTGAAGTAATCCCGGCCTACACGCCGGCCGTTGATATGCAATTCATATAGACCAAGGGCAGAAGCATAAACAGTCGCACGCTCAATCGGTTTGTCAACAGTAAAAGTCCTGCGCAGATAAGGCGGCGGAGGTAAAACCAGGTCCTGTTTCTCCACCTTTCCCCAGGGAGCAGCCCCCACTTCGACCATCTCCTTTGCATCGGCCCAGGCCGAGTCATTAAAATCAGCTCTCTGCCATCCCTGTTCCTCCGTATCAGATACCTTCCAGAAGTGGTCAATCAAAACGGCCACGGCATCACCGCTTTCGAACTCTATGAGCAGCTTGCCCGCAAGACCGGCGGGATTCGGCTTATCGCCTTGATTTGCACCCGATATAGATAAGCAATTTGTACCCGCTTTCAGTTTCTCGGTTACATCGAGCGTGTAAGGCGGCTTCCATCCTAAAAACTTTTGCACTTCCCGGCCGTTTACAAAAAGTGTCCCTTCATTATCCATCGCAAGCTTGAAACGCGCCAGTTTGATTTTATCTGATGGGATATTGATATTACGTCTGAAAAACCGCGTACCAATCGGTGCACTCTGATGGGGCTCGCCCTCCGGAAACCAAACCCATCTGCATCCTTCGAAAGTAAGCAGGTCGGTTTCCTGCTTTTCTCTATAGGACGGCGGCGGCGCATCGTAACCTATCCATTTGGCCCGCCAGTCTTCGGACTCCAACAAACCCATAGTCCAGAAGGCCGGCTCGCTCCACGCCGACACTTTGCCATCCTTGTCCCACGCCCGCACTTTCCAATAGCAGTGCATACGTGACGTCAACTCCGCGCCTTTGTATGGAACGTGAATGCTCCGGTCCGACTCGATCTTGCCGCTGTTCCAGAGGTCACCTTTATTGCTGCTGAGCTTTTGTTCGCTGCCGGCCACGAGAATCTGGTAAGCCGTTTGTTTCTGGTCCCGCTGACTCGATTCCAGAACCCAGCTCAGCCGCGGCTCGACCACATCAATCCCCAGAGGATTGAGGCGGTATTCACAGCGTAATTTTTTCACCGCGACACCACTGCCCGTTGACACCGCACAGCCGTTTAAAACCAACATTACTGTCACCGATAGAATTGTAACTAACCGTCTCATTCTTATTTACCTCCACATTCCAAAAACGACCACAAGTGACTAAATTAAAACGTTTTTCAAAATTGCTTCACGAAACTAATACCAACTGCCGAGCCTTCGGCCCCACCCATATAGGGCAGCAGCTTAAAGCCCGCGATTTCAAGCTCTTTATGTTTGCCCGCTACCGTGTGGCCGACAATCCAGCCGAGTGTTGCACCAAAAACAACGTCACTGGCCCAATGGTCGCCGGTGTCCATCATTCTATAGGCCACAACAGATGCCAATCCGTAGGCGGGGATACCTACCTTCGGGCCGTAAAACTCATCCAATACGGAAGCGACCGTAAAGGAGCTCGAAGTATGACCGCTCGGCCAGGCCCGGCTCTTGTCGTTGGGTGTATCATTGTCCCTGACGGCTTTCAGTCCCATAGTAGTCATCCACGTAACCGAAAGGGCCGTCATCATCGTCCACGCCCGCTCTTTATTAAGCTGGTTCCCGCTTTCGGCGCTGAGCGCGTACCAAAGACCCGTTGCCGCAAAATGTGTACCCGGATGGCCAATTGCGTTAAAGCTCTCATCAGCAAAACCGTGAAAAACACTATGTCTCTCGAAGTGCTCCGCTATGTTCTTGTCGGCGCCGCTGTTGTGCATTGCAATGCTTGCACCGCCGGCCAGCAGCAGAGCAAAAAGATTGTCTTTTTTCAAATACACATCTTCTGAATCTTCGATGATTCTCCTCGGCCAATCCGCTAAATCGGCCTTTGCAGATTCGAGGAAAATACTTTTCTTCGACGGGTTTTCTGTTCGTCCTGCCTCGTCGGAAAGCTCCTCCGAATTTAGGGGTGGCGCTTCCGGTGTCCGGCTTCTAACCGGCCCCCCGCAGCCGGAAGCAAAAAACAAAACTGCACAGACACTGAAAACCAACACTACTGTCGCTAATAGAATTTTAACCAAGCGTCTCATCCTAATTTACATCTACATTCTCAATAAAAGCATACAATCACATTAACAGATTCTTTAAAATTGTTTCACGAAACTAACACCTACTGCCGAGCCGTCGGCCCCACCCATGTAAGGCAGCAGCTTAAAGCCCGCGATTTCAAGCTCTTTATGTTTGCCCGCTACCGTGTGGCCGACAATCCAGCCGAGTGTTGCACCAAAAACAACGTCACTGGCCCAATGGTCGCCGGTGTCCATCATTCTATAGGCCACAACAGATGCCAATCCGTAGGCGGGGATACCTACCTTCGGGCCGTAAAACTCATCCAATACGGAAGCGACCGTAAAGGAGCTCGAAGTATGACCGCTCGGCCAGGCCCGGCTCTTGTCGTTGGGTGTATCATTGTCCCTGACGGCTTTCAGTCCCATAGTAGTCATCCACGTAACCGAAAGGGCCGTCATCATCGTCCACGCCCGCTCTTTATTAAGCTGGTTCCCGCTTTCGGCGCTGAGCGCGTACCAAAGACCCGTTGCCGCAAAATGTGTACCCGGATGGCCAATTGCGTTAAAGCTCCCATCCGCAAAGCCGTGAAAAACCGGATGCCTCTCATAGTATTTTGCTATGTTCTTATCGGCGTTACTGTGGTGCATTGCAATGCTTATACCGCCGGCCATCAACAGGGCGGTAAGATTATGTTCCTGCAAAACCGTATCTTCGGAATCCTCGATAATTCTTCTCGGCCAATTGAGAAAATCCCTCTTTGCTGATTCAAGGAAAAGACTTTTCTTCGATGGATTTTCTGTTTGAATTGCCTCGTTAGAAACCTCCTCTGAATTTATAGCAGGCGCCTCCAGTGTTTGGCTTCTAACAGGTCCCCCGCAACCTCCAACAAAGAACGAAACTGCACAAACAGCTCCCAGCCAGAATCCATTCCAGCAAAATTTATTCATTTCAGCACTCCATTTTAACGTAATACGCTTCACAATATATACAATGAAAAAAAACTATTCCCATTCGATTGTTGCCGGGGGTTTGCTCGATATATCATACACAACCCGATTGACACCTCGCACCTCATTGATAATTCTGCTCGATATGGTCCCCAGCACTTCGTAGGGAATCCGTGAAAAGTCAGCGGTCATAAAATCTGGCGTCTCAACGGCCCTGACAGCGATAACATTTTCGTAGCTTCTTTCGTCACCCATTACACCTACGGTTCCGACCGGCACAAGCACGGCCAGGGCCTGGGATACTTTTCTATACAGCCCCGCCGATTTTATTTCATCTATTACAATCTCATCGGCGGCCCGCAGGATTTCAAGTTTTTCCGGCGTAACTTCGCCGATTATTCTCACCGCCAGTCCGGGCCCGGGGAACGGGTGCCGCCATACGATATCCTCAGGCAGCCCCAGGTATTCGCCGACAACGCGGACCTCATCCTTGAACAAATCCCGCAGCGGCTCAATCAGCTCAAAATCCAGCTCAGCGGGCAGCCCGCCGACGTTGTGATGAATCTTTATATTGGCCGCGGGATTGCCGTCTTTGGCGCCGGACTCGATAACATCCGGATAAAGCGTTCCCTGAGCAAGAAACTTCGCATCGGCGATTTTCGAAGCCTCCGACTTAAAAGCCTCGATAAACTCGGCACCGATTATCCTGCGCTTTTGCTGCGGGTCCGTCACCCCCGCAAGTGCACCCAGAAACTGCTCAGACCAATCGACAACCCGCAGGTCGATATGAAAATGGTCCCGGAAAGTCGAGACGACATTTTCGGGCTCGTTCCTTCGCAGCAGCCCGTTATCAACGAAG
The DNA here is from genome assembly GCA_964451425.1 of uncultured Pirellulales bacterium. GTDB lineage: Bacteria > Planctomycetota > Phycisphaerae > Sedimentisphaerales > Anaerobacaceae > CS2-K091. Next base: position 13,889 of record CAYVIT010000045.1, on the reverse strand, counting down.
ATACAGACAAGCTGCTCACCGATTGCCTTATGAATAAGCGAAGCAACCACCGACGAGTCGACGCCGCCGCTCAAACCGCATATTACCGTAGCGCCGCCGGCCTGCTTGCGTACCGTCTCCACCGTCTCGCTGACAAAGTCGCTCATCTTCCAGTCGCCGCTGCACCCGCAAATATCATAGAGAAAATTCCTGAAAACAACCGGGCCCTTCGGCGTATGCGCAACCTCGGGATGGAACTGAACACCGAAAAATTTCTTTTCTTTATGTTTTACCGCGGCAAACGGGCACGTTTCCGTAGTCGCTAATTTGACAAAATCGTCCCCTAACTGGCCTACCTGGTCACCGTGACTTGCCCAGACGGTAGTCGAATCCGGCATGTTTGCAAACAAATCGCTCTTGTCGATTATCTCCAGTTTTGTCCTGCCGTACTCGCGTCTTTCAGCGGCAATAATTTCCGCCCCCAAAATCTGACAGCCGAGCTGCATCCCATAGCAAATACCCAGAATCGGCACACCCAGCTCAAAGATTTTCTCATCACACGTTGGTGCCCCTTCATCTCTGACACTCGCAGGCCCGCCGGAAAGTATCACGCCTTTGACCGACAGCTTCGATAGTTCCTCCGCTGTTATATCTGCCGGACAAATCCGCGAATACACATTATGCTCGCGGACACGCCTGGTTATTAACTGGCCGTACTGGCTGCCAAAATCCAGGATGGCTATCATCTCACGCGGCATAACAAGCCCTCAAAAAGAAATACACAGAGGTCGAATGCAAACCACTTATCCACCCCTTAACGCATCGACTCATTGTCAGTTCTCAAAGGGTACTGCAGCCGAATAGTTCGGTGCCTCTTTGGTAATCTGGATGTCGTGCGGATGCGACTCGGCCACTGACGCTGAGCTTATACGGACAAAACGTGCGTTATTCCTCAACTCTTCGATATTTCGTGCTCCGCAATAGCCCATACCTGCTCGCAGCCCACCGACGAGCTGATACACAAAAGCATCAAGCATCCCGCGGTACGGCACGCGTCCCTCTACGCCTTCCGGTACGAGCTTTTGTTTCTCCGTCAAGCTTTTCTGTCCGTATCTTTCCGCCGACCCTTTCACCATCGCCCCCAAAGAACCCATCCCTCGGTATTCTTTGAACTGCCTGCCCTTATAGATAACCAGTTGGCCGGGACTTTCCTTCAGACCCGCAAACAATGACCCTATCATCACGCTCGAAGCCCCGGCGGCAATCGCCTTGGTAATATCGCCCGACTGCCTGACACCACCGTCGGCAATAACCGGAATACTCTGCGGCTCAGCCACCTTGGCACAGTTCATTATCGCCGACACCTGCGGTACCCCAACACCGGAGATGACCCTCGTAGTACAAATCGCACCGGGCCCGATGCCGACCTTTATCGCATTTGCGCCGGCTTTAATCAAATCTGTCGCTGCCTCAGCGGTCGCAATATTTCCCGCAATCACGTCAATATCATAGTCCGCTTTGATTTTCTTTACGGTATCGATGACATTCTGCGAATGGCCGTGAGCGGTATCCACTACGATAATATCAACGTCCGCTCTTATCAGGGCCTCGATTCGCTCATAGTCGTGAACGCTCACCGCCGCCCCGACGCGCAGCCTGCCTCGCTTGTCCTTGGCCGCCAACGGATACTGCTGAACACGGTCGATGTCCCTCATTGTAATCAAACCCGCCAGCTCACCTGCTGAATTGACCAAAAGCAATTTCTCAACCTTATGCTTCTGTAAAATCTCCTTTGCCTGCTCGAGTGTCGTACCGGCCGGGCCTGTCACGAGATTATTCTTCACCATGACGGTACTAATCCTGACATCATAGTCTTTCAGAAACTTCAAGTCCCTCTTGGTCAAAATGCCAACGAGCTTCTTGCCGTCGACGATGGGAATCCCCGAAACATTCTGTTCGTTCATCAGCTCCTGGGCCCTTCTGACCGGCTCGCCCGGCGATAACGTGACCGGGTCGAGAATCACGCCGTGCTCGCTCCGCTTGACCTTAGCTACCTCTCTTTGCTGCGCCTCAACCGACAGGTTCTTGTGAATGACGCCCACCCCGCCTTCCTGGGCCAGTGCTATCGCCAGCGCCGCCTCGGTCACCGTATCCATGGCCGCTGAGACAATCGGGATATTTATCTTGATATTGTTGGTCAATTGTGTGCTGGTATCGGCCTGGCTCGGCACAATATCGCTTTTTGCTGGCAATAGCAGCACATCGTCGAAGGTTATACCCTCAGCGACAATCTTATTTTTGTCCATTTTCTACTCCAACAATGAATCGCCGTTTTTTGCTTCTTATTAAACCGGACAGTATAATACCACTGCAAAGGGTCGTCAAATCCTTTTTCGCAAACGACGAGGAACCTTTCTTTTCAGTCCACACAGGACGGTTTTTCTGTGCTTTTGTCGAGCCACAGGGAATATAATAGGAAAATTCGCAAAAGCAGAAATTTCAGCGCCCATTTTCAGCGTAAATGTAAGTCTACAATAATGAGAACTGGGCCGGGACGCGCAAAACTTGAAAAAGGATAAGTTAGTGCAGCAAGAGCCGGATTTAGCGTTAGTCGAGCGAGCTTGCAACGGCGATACGGACAGCTTCACCGAGTTATGCCGGCGATACTATCCGGCCATGGTCGCCATCGCCCATTCGATAATTGGCGACAGACATTTAGCTGAGGATGCAGCCCAGCAGACCTTTGCAAAGGCCGTTCGTAAAATGCCGCATTTGAAAAACAAAACCAAATTTGCCGCCTGGCTCGCTGTTATTTGCAGGAACGTCGCAAAAGATATGGCACGGACTGTAGGGGCAGGCCCGCGTGCCTGCCCTGTAACCGGCACCGCTGAGGACCTTTCGATGATAGCGGCCGAACCGCACGAAAATGACGTCACTGAGGCTGTTAAGGAAGCCTTAAACAAACTGTCGGCCTCAGCAAAAGAAATCATCTTCCTGCGATACTACGATGGCATGACGTACGAACAGATTTCCGCCGTCCTGAGAATCTCAGAGCAGGCAATAAACGGAAGACTGCGAAGGGCGAAGAAAAAAATGGCAAACTATCTAAGGCGTAGTGGTTTTGAAAAGGTGCAATAATGAGCAGGAAAAAAGATGACAAACGGCTGGACGAAGTAATCTCCCGGACCATCAACTCGGTTAAACCCGAGTTCGACGCCGAAAAATGGAAACAGAAATACCCTGAAGAATTCCAAATGCTCCGGTCCATGTCCGAAGGGGAAACTCGCACTCGCCGGCCAAGTATATGGCGGGCAGTTTGCCAAAGCCCAATAACAAAACTCGCTGCCGCGGCTGTGATAATTGTAGGTATTGGTCTTGCTATTCACTTTGGGCCGGGTGAGAAAGTTGATACTCCTATAGTTACAGAAGTTGCACAATCACCTATCGAGATGATGACAGCAATGTCACTTGAACGTGCGTTTCGGCGGGGAGGAATAGAAGCTGTAGAAAATCAATGCAAGGAGGCTTATAAGCCAATTGGACCAGTGCCGGGAAGCTTATCAATCGAGCAGATACTCGCAGAATTCAATGGCAATGGTCATAGCACAGAAAGGACGAAACTATGAAAACAATTAAAATCAGAAAAATAACAACGGCGATATTCGCTGTTTTGGTACTACTTGTATCAGCCCCATCAGTCCTTGCATATCCCCCGGACAATGCGGCAGTGCTTTATTACAAGGCCTTCACCCTGTATGAGAAGGAGGACGGGATTGATTTGTGGGACTACTTTAAGGGCAATATTGAATCCAACGAGAAAATAGAACAATACCTAAAGAAAAATCGCAGAATAATAAACATCGTGCTCGATGCCACTCGGATAGACCATTGCGACTGGGGATTGGACTACTCTCAGGGCACTGAAATCCTGCTGCCCCCTCTTCATAAAGCCAGAGAGATATTCGTGCTTCTTGCCGTCGACGCAAGGATGCAGACCCAAAGAGGTGAATACAGGCAGGCACTGGATCGCTGCATGAGTATCTACAGAATGGCCCGGCATCTGAACGAACGTCCAATCTTAAGCTACCTCATGGGTACCGCAATTAATGCTGCGAACCACAAATGCTTGACCCTGATTCTGTCGGATATGCCGCAGGATATAGAAACCTTGACCTGGTTGAGAGACGAGATTGCTGAGTTTGATAAACGACCGTTTTCTATAGAGCCGGTCCTTAGCTGGAAACGCGAAGCAGGAATCATCTCAATGTCTCCGGAAAAAATCGGCAATGCCGTGCGTTCCGGCCTTGACGATGGGCCTTTCAAAGAAAAGGTACTTAAAAAGATTCTTGAGGCTGATGAACAGTTTTTTGACAGAAACAAAGCCTACTGGAATGAATATATGGACGCCGTTCAAGCTGCCTTCGACTTGCCGTACCTGGGAGCGTATTCAAAACTTAAGCAGTTGGACGGGAAACCCTCGAAGGAGTTTACTAAAAATCCCGATGCAACCCTGACTGCTGCTTGTTCACCTACATGGTTGAAAATTTACACCATATCAACGAGGTTGGGGAGCCACAGTAATGCCATTAGGGCAGCTATTGATATTTACATAATAAAGGCCAAAACCGGTCGGTTGCCCGATGCGCTTCCGGCAGATTTGCCGAAAGATTTATTTAGTGGTAAGGATTTTGAGTATAAAAAAACAAGGGATGGTTTCGTACTTCGCTGCCAGGGCAAGGATTTGAGTAAAGACAAAATCTACGAATACGAATTCAAGGTTAAAAAGTGATGTATTAGTTTGTCAGTCAAAACAGGCCGGGCTTATTTGACCCGGCTTTTTTTGTGCATTTTTGACCCAATAACAGGTAAAATTGGGGGAAACAAAATTTCTTGTAAACGAAATTTGACTTAGCACCTCTATAATTACGGATGTGCGAATTTCAGTACATTCGAGCTATGCATGGCTTAAGTTTTTTAAGGATTAGAAAAGTGCCACAGCTAAGTTTCAAAGAGTTAGTGAATGATTACAGTGCAGCGGTCATGAAAACGGCGATTCGGATATTACGTGATAGTCAAAAAGCCCAGGACGTTCATCAGGAGGTGTTTCTGGCAATCCTGCGGCGATGGCACAAGTACAACGGCCAGACCAACTGGGGCGCATACCTCTACCGGGTCACGGTAAGAAAGGCAATGGAAATCGCAAAACGGTCAAGGACCGAACAGCCCGTTGAGCAGCATTGGGATTGTCCCGCATCTGGCGAAAGGCCTGATGACCCGTTGAGGACCGCCGAACTCCAGCAGAGGCTCACCGCATGCCTTGCCGGATTCCCGAAGCAACAGGCGGACGCCTTTGTCTTAGCGCGAATCGAAGGATTAACATACCGTAAAATTGCAGAAATTTTAGAATGTTCCCAGGAAACGGTGAGGGTACATCTGTATCGCGCACTGAAGCGACTTGCTCGTGAACTTGGCGATTATTTAGCTTGAAAGAATAGGTGAATTATGAATACGCACGAACAAATAAAGGAACTGCTGACCGATTACGCTTTAAGGGAATTGTCGGAGCAGAAATCCTCCGAGGTAAAACAACACCTTGCCGACTGTCAGGAATGCAGAACCGAGCTGAAAAAACTCGAAGCAGTACTCGAATGTGCCGACTCCATGAGAGAACTTTCGGCTGACCAGCAGGTAATTGAGTCAGCCAAAGAATCGCTCCTTGAAGCTGTGGCGAATGAAGAAACAAAACAAACGACCCCCAGGCCCACTATTCGCTTGGATTTTATATGGAGCAACATTATGAAAAGTAGAATCACTAAACTGGCCGCTGCTGTGATAATAATAGCGGTGCTTGCCAGTCTGCCATTCCTCGGCGGAAAAGATTCGGGGATTGTCCTGGCGAAAGTCCTTGAGAAAGTCGAGGAGACCAACGCATATATGTACACTATGGAGATGAAAATAACAGGAAAACTGATGCCGACCGCGCAGGAGACTAAAATTAGAGCGGTCGTCTCGGCCGATTATGGAATGAAGTGGTATTTGGACATGTTCGATCCCAATACCGGCAAGACAACAACCCAGCAGATTTATGTTCTTCCGGAGCAAAAGACGGTTGTTACAATTATGCCGGAGACAAAGCAATACATACGAATGCCGTTTGGTGATGAAATGCTTGTCAGGATGAAGCAGCAGAACAACGATCCGAGGGAAATCATAATGCAAATTATGAAATGCGAGTACACCAGGTTAGGCAAGGCCGTCATTGACGGTGTAGAGGTTGAAGGCTTCCGGACGACAGATCCTGAATTTGTGGGTGCCTTCGGTGGTGATACAACAAGCATTGAGCTTACACTGTGGGTGGATGTCGAAAACTGGCTGCCGTTCCGCTCCGAGATGGATATCAGTTCCGGCGAGCAAATGCAGGTGACCGGCGCCACTTACGATTACCGGTGGAACGTCCCGGTCCAGGCAAGTGATTTTAAGCCGTTTATTCCGGAAGATTTCAAACCCTTCTCGACCGATGGTTTGAAGATACCGGGTATGAGTGAGGCCGATGCCGTTGAAGGCCTAAGGCTATTTGCTGAGATGACCGGGCGATATCCAAAAAAGCTGAACATGATGGATGTTGCCCAGGAGATTGCCGCCTTCAACAACATCCTGATGGAAGAGTTGAAGAAACTGAAGGAAGAGATGGGCGACACGACCGAGATGACGAACGAAGAACTCCGCAACGCAGTCATGAAGAAGACCGAGTCAACGTTTCTAAAGAAACTGATGGAAGATATGGGCGACACGACCGAGATGACGAACGAAGAACACCGCAACGCGGTCATGAAAAAAACGATTGAAATAATGCGGCCGCTTCAGTCAATCGGCTTCTTCTACATGACGTTGGTCACAGACAAAAAAGAACCTGTGTATTACGGCGAGTCGGTCGGGCCGGACGACGCTGATATGGTACTGTTGAAATGGAAGGTTTCGGACGACCAATACCGAGTGATTTTCGGAGATTTGACCGCCGAGGACCTCACCGCAGAACAGTGGAACGAGCTTGAAAAATAGCTATCAAAACAGCTCTATAAGATAACAAACATAATCAGGCCGGGCCTTACAGCCCGGCCTTTTTTATGTCCTTTCACACAAAAATCGCTAAAATTCCTGAAAAGAGACAATTTTTTGTAAATTTGGTGCTTCCTGTTTGTCTTTATAACGGTACCTGATTTAGGAGTATCTATTGAGCGATCGTTCAGACAAAGACTTAGTTGTCGCCTGCTGTGCAGGAGACAGAAGTGCTTATGAGCTTCTTGTCCGAAAGCATTACAAGCGCATTTTTTTGATATCTCTGGGCATCCTTGGAAATGTTCACGATGCTGAAGATATGGCTCAGGACGCTATGATGAAAGGTTATGAACAAATACGAACATTAAGAGATGGCTCAAGGTTTGGCCTCTGGATTGCACGTATTGCCAAAAGCCTGTGTATGAATTTCATCCGCAGAAAAAAGTTCGCTAAGAAAGCCGCAGTCAAAAGAGTGATACCAGTAAATCAAAGTCTAAATGAATACGACAACCTTCAGCAGGCTATAGAACAATTACCACAGGAAACCAGACTGCCTCTCGTAATGTACTATTTTGACGGCCAGAGTGTCAAAAATGTTGCAGAGAGGCTGGAGATGTCCAACTCAGGTGTTTATCTCAAACTTCGGACCGCTATCAAGGAATTACACAACCTGTTAGCTAAGCAGGGAGATTCAAAATGATTAGGCCTTGTGACAAAATGCAGGAAAAAATCGCGGACTATGTGCTGGGAATTTTGAGCAAAGAAGAAAGTGACGCTCTGGCAGAACATATAAATAGCTGTGCCACATGCAGCCAATATGTTCAGGAGCTTCAAAATGAAAACCGTTTACTCCTGCAGTTAGGCGAGAAGTTGGATGCAGAAATGACAATTCGTCGGGATAAAGTAATAGAAGCCCTAAACCGTCACTCACCAACAGCACGAGCTAAAGTGCTTTCAATAGGGAGAATTATTATGAAAAGTCCAATAACAAAACTCGCCGCCGCGGCGGTGATAATTATTGCGGTGCTTGTTGGTATCAATCAATTTGGCGGCTCGACTAACAACGCAGGCATCACATTCGCCAGTACATTGGAGACAATGAAAAAAATGCCCTGGATGCATGGAATTATAGAGTACGATACTCCGAAAGGCAAGAAAACAATTGAAAGCTGGACATGTTTTGACCCGCCCATTTGGGCAACAAAAGGTACCAGAGTCAGTACGGTTTATGCAAACCCCATAGAGGGCAAAGAGTATTTGTACAGCCCCAGTGACCCCTACTCAAACAAGATAAGCATCATTCCAATCGGAGACATATACAAACCTACGGAGTTACCCATTGATATGATTGAACAAATACTTGAGAATCGGACTAATAAGGATGCTGAAATTTCAAGAGAGAGCTCTAACTTGGATGGCAAAAGGATTGAAGTTATTCACATCAACTCACCGATAAGGAAAACTACCTTGTACCGTGACGTTGAACGAAACCTGTTAATTCGCATGGACGATGTTATTGACACCTCAAACTCCGAACCAAAAAGAACGTCTATGAAAACAAAGGGCAAACTGTCAGCAAAAGTGCCTGCCAAAGACCTGCCAAAAGCAGACTTAAATGTAAAATATAAGTACAAAGGTCTTTTTGATTATCCTGATCAGGGTCCGGGAGACATATATGACCTTGGAGTACCTCGAGATGCGGAAATTGACAATTATTGCCCCACAGGCGCTCTTGCTGATATATTTGCCGAAGTTCGACGGAGCATAAATAAAGCTTATGATGGTTACGTTGCCATAGTCCTCGAATCCAGGTTTGATGACGGCGAGCCGGCACATCCGAAAATCACCATGATGCGACCAAGAAACCCGGCCGACTGGCCGTTTGCTTGGATCGGTATAAAGTCGATGGCATGGTTTCATCCCCGGTGCTTCGCTTTAAATTGGAATAGCTATGATACCAACTACGAAATGCTACCGGCTGATCCACAACACGAAGCTTTGGTCGGTTTTAGAGCTGCTCAAATCCAAAAATCGAGCGTCAAAAGAAAAAGAATCGATGAATATTGGCTGGATCCCGAACGGGATTACATTGTGATGGTGCACGTCCGTTACGAAGACCATATGAATCGTTATTGGGACAGCACAAAGAAAACAATCACCTTGGCCACAAAGCAGACACCAGACGGACAGTGGTATCCTGGCCACATAAGCCATGAGTGGGACTACACCAATGATACAGGACGTCACAAACAGAAAATTGACAAACGAATTATCCTTGATACCGAACTAACATTCCCGGAAGATAGCTTTGAAGCCGACTATATTTTCAACGGCGAATAAATGATTCCATGTCTATCTAAACCTCTGAGAGTTTCAAAAGGCCGAGCTAACTTTAGCTCGGCCTTGTTTATACGCTGTTGCTGTTTATCCTAAGTTGTATGGCTCCACCATCCGGTTGTGCGGTTTGAAGTGGTACTGGCACTGCCCGAGCGGTGTCCCGACCACTTTTATCTTGTCCGGGTCTCCCTGTCCCATGCCGGCCTCGGCCATCGACGTCAAATACATTATCTTGCCCGGGTCAAATCCCATTATCTTTGTTGCCAGAATATCCATAGCCAGCGGGTCCCGGCTGGCCAGTGTGATCCTTGCATCCACCTGTGTCCCGCTTGACGGCCCGTTGCCCTCCATCGCCTCAAAGCCGTCGATAACACCTAAATCCGGATAAATCTCCTGGGCCAGATGGAACATGTTGTAATGCAGGACCGCCTCGCGCGAAAAATTATACACGGAGTGGGTCAGCCACTTATCATTGGTTTTGTAATCGTTTAAGGGCGCCCCCAGCAAAACATTCTTCAACGACAAGGTCGTCACAACCCTGTCGTGCGTCTTCATCTTGGCAGCCGAGATAATGTACACATCCGGGTCCAAAAAGGTCGAGATAATCCTTATCGGAGTTGGTCGGTGACCCTTACCGAATACATACCGATACTGCCAGCTCTCGCGGTTCAGGTCGACGAGCTTCACCTTATATTCCTTCTCCAGCGGCAGATAACCGTAGTTCTTATAGCCGTCAAACGTTCCTTCTCTGGAAGCAGTGGATTCCCCGATAATAATCTGGCCTTTATAGTGGGGCCTTAGAAAATCCAGTATCCCTCGTATGGCGTCGACGTGTGTGGCAGCCAGTTGGCGGGAAGTAACAACAAAATTCGGCTTTATTAAAATTTTCTTTTTGCCCCCGAGGGATCCAAGAACCTCATCCTCGATATTTTTCAGTACCTGAAATGTAATCTGGCGCCTCTCGCTGCCTTTGACCAGGCTCACCTTTGCAGGCTGTGTTTCAGTCCTGAACAGTTGGTCCTTTTTAACATGCGGACTTCCCGGCGCCGCTTCAGCAACGCCCGGCCCGGAAGATTTGCCGCCTAACGCCAGACCAATCGCCCCTATACCGAACCCCTTGAGAATATCGCGTCGATTCAGGCGATTCCTCTCATTTGCCATTACCCGCTCCTTTCATAATCCTGCTATAGTAAATGACGGCGATGTAACACTTTAGCAATGCAGCCCGAAACAGCCGCCAGGTTTCAAATCTAAAACTGTTCACCTCTGCTATATGCCTTTGACCCGCATCCGGACAGAATACAACGAAGTCCTCGCCGTGATAAAGAGTGTCTTTTTGTCCTTACTACCGAAGGTAACGTTGGCAGGTCCTTCCGGCACTTCAATCGTTTCAATCTTTTCGCCCTCTTTGTTGTAAACCAATACAGCCCTTGTCGTCAGGTAAATGTTACCCTCATTATCAATTGTCATCCCGTCGGAACCTTCGGAGGCAATAAGCTTTTTGTTCGAGAGCGTCCCGTCTTTATTGATAGTATACACAAAGGTCTTTTTCCCGCCGTTGTCCGTAACATAAAGGAGCTTGCCGTCCGGCGTCCCTATTATCCCGTTAGGTCTTACCATATCATCGATTACACGGACAAGCTTTTTGCGGTCCGCCGACAGATAATAGACATGCTCACCGTCCTGCTCCATACCTTCCCTGTTTCCATAACGAGGGTCTGTAAAATAAATACCGCCCTTCGGGTCAAGCCAGAGGTCGTTGAGACTGTTGAACTTTTTATCCTTATACTTGTCGGCCAGCACCGTTACTTCACCTTTTGGAGTGATGGAAACTAACCGTCGTCCGCCTCCTTCACAGGCCAGCAGATTCCCCTTTTTATCAAAGTAAAGACCGTTGGCGCCGCCGGAGTTCTCGCGAAACGTCGATAATTTGCCGTCCAGCGACCATTTGTGGATTCGATTATTCGGGATGTCCGAAAAAAAGATATTGCCCTGAGCGTCCGCCGCCGGCCCTTCGGTAAAACTAAAGCCGCCGGCAAGTTTCTCCACCTTTGCCCCATCCGCTACAACACTAAGCGGTTCACTGCTGCACCCCGCCGCCAAAACCGCAAATAACAACACCATCGAAATATACCATTTCCTGTTCATCTCAATCTCCTTTCGTCTTTCAGGCCCTTACAATACACTATATGAACTCCGACAAAATCCTTGATTCGTACGGACACTTACATACGCATTGTACATCAGACTCTATGTGTTTTGCAAGACTTTCGATGCCAAATCTCCGGAGCCGGCCTTCAATCTTTCAGGATTCGCTCCTTAGTGAATTGATTCTGATAAACGTTCATATTCCCGGTTGCGTTGATTTGACGAATAGCTTTATCCGGGCCTGAATGTAGAAACCAGTTATGGTGTATATCAGCCGATTGTTGAGGGCGTCCCCTTATCACGATTGCCGGCACACTCGTCGCCTTGTGAACTAACTAACTGAACTAACTATGGACAGTCACCTATTGTTTAACATCCATAACCACAATCCCCGTCAAAATAAGAAGTTCCGACAATAATCCCGGATTTCGGGCAAAGTGACAGGTATCTCGGTCACTCTGACAACAAATCCGGCCGGATTGACGGCTGTAAGTATTGAAATGGGGGAGTATTTGGATATAATGAGGTGTCGCAGCGTGCAGGAACACGGTCTATGGATTCAAATGGGAAATGTCAGGCCATGCTCAGTGAACCGAAATTAAGCGAAGCATCAGCTCTCATAAAAGTAGATGAAATCCCGAACCACCAGGCCAATCAACCATTTTCATCCACACTTGCACGCAATACTGCAAACGGAAAAACTTATCTCAATGAAAGGAAAGGCTCATGTTGAAACAGGTATCGGTATTTGGTTTGTGCGTTGTAGCTATCGCGTCTCTGTCGGCCCCCGTCCGGAGCCAGCAACAGCTCGCCGTCCTGCAGCCTGCCGGCAATCAAGCGAAAGCGTTTACCTTTGATGGCAACAAACCCCTGGCCGGCTGGACGATTGAGGGTGACGTGACTATCGATGTGGCAAAGGGCCGCCAGGGCAAGGGTCATTCGCTAAAGCTCGGTCCGGGAGGCAAGGCCCTGTTGAAGCTGCGTGACAGTGACGAGTCGGGCAAGGTCGAGGTCTGGGTTTACGACGACGGCACAACGCCCGAGAACACCAAGGCCCGTCGATTGGGCCCGCGATGGGGACTGGTGCAAAGCGACGGTAAGATGCTGGCCGTCGGCATCCTCTACGCCAACTATCTCGGCGGCGACGAAGGTTACACCGCCACGGCCTGTGACGGCAGGCAGTGGTTCGACCGGCTGTTCTGGCTTGGCGTCCGCCGCACACCAGTGGGCTGGCACAAGTGGACCTTCGACTTCGACCCTGAGGTGGGTTTGCAGGTCTTCCACAACGACAGGCAGGTCAACGCGGTCGACCCCGGCAAGACGGGATTGAAGGGCTTCAGCACCTTCGCCGTCTGGGGCGACGAAGACATAGGCAAGGAGCAGACAATCTGGCTGGCTGACATGTCCGTCACTTTGGGCGGTCCGGTGGCCATTGCTCCTATGGTCGAGGCCGACCCGTATGAAGAAAAGGCTGTTGCCACAGAGATGACCACAAGCCGACCCGTTATCGTTTACACCAAAGAAAACGCCCCTGCGACACCCAAGCTCCAAGACCTACCGCTCAAACAGAGTGTTGCTCAGTACGGCATTACCTGGTCGTTTCAGAAGCCGACTCGTGTCGGGCAGTTTGTTAACGGCGACTGGTACGTGGTCGGGCCGGTTACCATAGAGGCTATCGCTCCCAGGCCGCTTTACGGCAGCGAGATTCCAAAACGCGAGCTGGACGGCATGGACAGGGAGCGCAAAGAAGAGCATCGCGTTCGCAACGGCTTCATGCTTAATCCGCCGGCCAAAATGGAAGTCGCCTACGACAGCGGTGTCCGAAACTGGTTCACCCCGTCGCTGATTCAGAAGCTGCCAGTGTCGATGAAGCCCGGCGATTCGCTTGTTTCAACTATCAGCATGCCCAAGAACCTGGTGCTGCACGCCCAATTGCGGAACAAGGTCGAGCGCGGCGTGGATGACAGCAGCCCGATTCGCACTGCTGCGGTCCTGACCTGCGTAGGCGAGCCGCAGCCGACGGATGCCTTTAGGCCGGCCTTCTGCGACCGTCAGCAGAAGATTTACCTTGCTCGGAACCTCAAGCGCCAGCTTCTGCCGGCAGCCGCCGCGACCAAGAGTATGCCCAATATCCGGAAGTACATCCGCTTTACACAGCGGCCCTGGGTGGGAACGTGCTTCTTTGGCTTCGAGGAACCCGTAGAGAACATGCCGCAATACGGCTTGGAGTACGGCCGGGTGGTCGGCATCTCAGCGCTGCTGCTGTGCACCGACCTCGAGCCGAAGCAGAAGGAGCCGTTGTTGGTGAACTTCGTCCAGGTGGGTATCGACCTGGGGGGTATGGTCCGCGCGGGCCATCCCGGCTGGAC
>CAYVIT010000044.1:21696-23559 GCA_964451425.1 uncultured Pirellulales bacterium | reverse complement strand
AGTATTGATTAGTCCTTTGATTTTGCATCATTTCGGGGCCTGTACTTGAGGGTACAGGCCCCGATTGTTTTTCCTGCAGAGTCGTGCATATTGCTTGATGTGTATGGGGGGAGAGAATATCGAATGTTGTTCGTATGCGGCCGTTTAGTCCGCGAAGCTCGCTGAGTTTGTTAGCTTTATATTTAGGCCTATCCCTGCGTGCTCGGCGTGCTTTGCGGTGAATCTGTTTTATAAGAGTCGAATGTCGAATACGGAATCTTGTTTGACGTGGGAAAGAATTTCAAATATAATAATTTGATAAATGGTAAGTTTTTGAGTGTACGAGTGCAACAAGAGATTTTAAGAGTCAGGCGAAGTTTATAACCTTTTAACGGAGCAGATATGTCGACGAATGTTACTGTAGCCGGTCTTTGGCGGCCTTGTGAGAAAAGGTGGGCTGCATTATATAATATCACTTTAGTTATCGGAGGCTCTTTCCTAATCGCTTTGTTCGCCCAGCTCGCGATAGGTTGGCCGATTCCTGTTACAGGTCAGACGTTTGCCGTATTGATGATAGGGGCGTTATTTGGTGCCAGGCGAGCAAGCCTGTCTGTTCTTGCATACATAATAGAAGGCGCAGCGGGATTACCCGTATTTGCATACGGCAGAAGCGGTTTTGCGGTACTATCAGGACCCACCGGCGGCTACCTAATTGGGTTTGTTGTCGCTGCGTACGTAGTGGGACTGCTGGCTGAAAAGGGATGGGACCGGCGAATTGGAACAACCGTTCTGGCGATGATTTTTGGAAATCTGGTTATTTATGCTTTCGGATTACTCTGGTTGTGCTGCCTGATATTAATCGTAAAACTACCGGTAGGCAGCGGCAGGGTGCTGGTTGAAGGGCTATATCGTTTTATTCCCGGGGACTTGCTGAAAATAGCGCTGGCTGCAATACTATTGCCATCCGGCTGGAAGCTGCTCAGTTTGAAAAACTCACCGGCCAAAGGTTGAAATGATTGAGGTTTTACCGCAACCATTGCCACATATAAAACAGTCCATATTTAGAGTTGGTTGATATCATAGTCGGAGATTTTTGTAATTTTGAACTTGATTAGTCCAGAACAAATACGCTAAAATATTTATTTACCTAAATGCCGATAGTTGCTGCCAATCTGACTCAAACCGGGGCATTTAGGGTATTATACCAATTGTATTTAATAATAGCGCTCCGTATGGCAAGTGTTCGAATAGTCTTGTATCCAGGGCTGTCATTGCGAGCACGCCTTTGGCGGACGTGGCAATCTCCGATTTACGAACGATTGAGATTGCTTCACTTCGTTCGCAATGACATCCATAGGCGCAGTAAATAAATACAATTGTTGTTTGTTGCTTCGACCGCCGACGGAGCGGAGTAGTTTAGATGTTTATAATTGAATGACGAATAAGATGCGAGATAAGCAAATGACAAATGCAGAGTTATTACGGGAAGTGGAAACGCTGCGCAAGCGTGTGGCTGAACTTAGGCAAACGGAGGAAGCGCTTCGGGAATCGGAGGAAAAGTGGCGCAGCTTGCTGAAAGATACGCCGGATATTGTTATGATTGTGGACAGTGAAGGCACTCTCCGGTTTATCAATCACACGGTGCCGGGTATCAAGAAGCAGGAAGCAACCGGCAAGATGGTTTACGACTACGTATCGCCCGAGCATCATGACACGATGAGAAAAAACCTTGAGCGAATATTCCAAACAGGGCAGAGTGCCAGCCAAGAGATTTCCGGGGTGGGGCCTCACGGCAGCTTATCGTGGTATCAGGCCCAGCTCGGACCTATCAAACAAGATGGTCGCATTGTTGCCGCCAGTATTATTACAAGAGATATCACCGAG
>CAYVIT010000044.1:17356-21596 GCA_964451425.1 uncultured Pirellulales bacterium | reverse complement strand
ATCACCGAGTGCAAGCGAGCAGAGGAAGTGATAAGAGAATCTGAAAAGAGATACAGAGCGCTGTTTCAGGGTGCTGCTGAGGGAATAATTGTCGTAGACATTGAAACGATGGAGTTCAAATATGTCAATCCGGCGATATGTAAAATGTTGGGTTATACCGAAGAAGAATTGAAGCTGCTTGGTGTGCGCGATATTCACCCCAAAGGGGACTTGGATTATGTGATTTCCGAATTCAAGGCCCAGACAAAAGAGGAAAGAATGTTGTCGCAGAGCATTCCGTGTTTGCGAAAAGACGGAACAATAATATATGCAGACGTCAATACAACCAATCTCCTGATAGATGGCAGAGACTGCAATGTAGGTTTCTTCACAGACATCATCGAGCGCAAGAAGGCCGAGGAGAAACTCCAGGAGAGTGAGGGCAAATACAGAACGCTTCTTGAGAACCTACCTCAAAAGATATTTCTCAAAGACAAAAACTCGGTTTATCTTTCCTGCAATGAGAACTTTGCGCGGGATTTGAAAATTAAACCTGAGGAGTTTACCGGGAAAAGAGACTTTGATTTCTTTCCCAGGAAACTGGCTGAAAAATACAGACTGGATGATAAGCAAATTGTTGAATCCGGTGTTACAAAAGAGTTCGATGAGACTTATATCGAAGATGGACAAAGAAGAATTGTACATACCGTTAAAACACCTGTCAAAGATGCGATGGGTAATGTTATTGGGATATTAGGTATTTTCTGGGACGTCACCGAACTCAGGCAGGCGGAAGAGGAACTCGGCATGTATCGTGAAAGAATGGCTCATGCCGAGCATCTCGCCTCACTGGGAACTTTATCTGCCACTCTGGCCCATGAACTGAACCAGCCTCTTACGGTTATTCGTTTGTCAATTGAGAATTCACTGGCGGACCTGGAAACAATATCTTGTCCAGGTTCTGTCATAGAAGACCTCAGGGACAGCCTAAGTGCGGTTACGGATGTGAATTCGAAAGTCAATATTTTACGAGATTTCGCGCGGAAATCTTCAGAAGAAGTTATCAGCGAAGTGAATTTGAAGAAGGTTGCTGAGAGGATTTTGAAGTTATTGCGTGAAAATGCGCGGCGGGCAAGAGTCAGTCTACACATCAGAGGGATGGACCAACTGCCATCTGTATATATAAACGAGAAAGACATAGAACAGCTATTTTTTGCCTTGGTTGAGAATGCTATACAGGCGGCCGACGGCAAAAAGGAACGCCGTCTTGTTATCAGTGGTGTTCTAAAAGGTCGGAACATTGAGCTGAAATTCGGCGACACTTGTTGTGGTATTTCGCCGGAGAATCTTGACAGGATTTTTGAGCCGTTTTTTACTGTCGGGCCAGAAGGTATGAGAACCGGTCTGGGGCTTTGCATCGTGGTGCGCATAGTATCCGAAGCCGGCGGCAAAGTTCGCGTTGAGAGTAAGGTTGGTAAAGGTTCAACTTTTTATATAATCCTGCCTATCAACAAAGGCAGGCTGTCCTGACTGAATAGAAATGACAAAAAGAGCAAAAAAACACATCTTTATTGTTGATGATGAGCCGAAGGTGCGTAAGGCAATCCGTAGAACCCTTGAACGAATTAGATTGAAAGTTAGCTGTTTTGCTTGTGCGGCCGATTGCCTTGAGCAATTGCATCCAGGGGAGTGTGATTTGCTTATTACTGATGTGAAAATGTCCGGAATGGATGGAATCGAGCTGTTAAAGAAGGCCAAGCGCATCATTCCCTGGTTGCAGGTTCTGGTTATAACCGGCTACGGTGATATACCAATGACGGTCAGGGCAATGAAGGCAGGTGCGTCGAATTTTATCGAAAAACCTCTGGACAGACAGTCTTTTCTGTCGACTGTTGAGTCCATTTTGAAGAAAGATGCTTCATCTCAACAGCTTTTGGATGTCCTGCTTACCCCAACAGAGATGAAGGTGCTGCGTTTTATTCTTGATGGTAAAAGCAACAGGGAAATCGCAGATTTGCTCGACCGCCATATAAGGACCATCGAGTTCCACCGAAGTAACCTTTATCACAAACTGGGTGTTGATAACCTGCTTGACCTGATTAGACGAGCTGCTGAGATGGGATTGTTTGAGATGCCGCAAAACACCGGTTAATAACTGAAAAAGGCCGTTTTTTGATATAGAAAGCCTCCCAAAGCAGCCGTTCCCGCCCGATTTTCCGCTGAAAAATTTTTTGAAAAAACCAGTAGTTACCACAGTTGTTTATTTTTTTCATTCTGATAGTTTAGAGGAGTATATAAATAGAGCTGTGTTGGAGTATTTATTCAGGAATAGGCGGGCTAATCCATCCTCCTCGCTGGGCCCGGCTGGTGAAGATAAGCTGGGCCCGGCGATTTTGGAATAAACGCCGATACTGTCGGGATATTGAAATATTTTCGTGGATAAGATGGCCCCTGGGAGAGGGGGACAGGGGCCGCTTAGGCCCGGAAGGCAAACTTCTTGTTGAGTGCTGACTCCAAGGGCAGCGCTTTTAATGAGAAATTGCCAAAGCGAGGTATGTAAAGCGAAACAAATTTCGTGTAAATTCAATTCAAAACAAACCCAAAGTATGTTTAGCCGCTGAAAAATTTCCACTTTGCAAGAAACATCCCCGTGAAGAAAGTGCTTCAAAAAAACAGTAGGAAGGTGATGCCTATGCTTATATTAAAATTTTGGTTAGAGGGATTACTTGTGACAGCCTCTTTGCACAGTGCGGGAGACAATTTTTTTTCTCATATTTTACGGCTTACTGAAACACAAACAAAGCAAGACGATAATCCGTCTGCAACTCGTTAAGTATATTGCAGAGATTCTCACGAAAAGCTGCTCGGTAAAACTCATACAACCTGGAAATCGGCATTGAAACCTTGCTAAAAGGGCATAAATTCACTTTTTACTCATATCATTAAACGGTCTTCGGCCAAGTCTTTGCTTGCCTCTGAGATGGAATCAGGTACAATACCATTTTTCGTATATTTGGTGTAAAGACAAGTAAATATAAAATTATGGAGGCCTGCAAATGTCCGAGGAAGTAATTGGAACTGTATCAGATTTCTTTGCACACCCGGTGGTAGCGGCTATCGAGTTGACCGCAGCTTTGAATGTTGGGGACAAAATCCGCATTAAGGGCCATACTACCGACGTTGAGCTGAATGTTGAATCGATGCAGATTGATAACGAGCCGGTTCAGGAGGCTAAAGCCGGTGACTCAATAGGAGTGAAAGTGCCTGAGCGGGTAAGAGGCGGCGATACAGTCTATAAGATTGTCGACTGAGTTCCGGCTTTTACTCCACATCAAACCAAAACGATTCGATTCAGGGCTTGGTATATATTATCGAGAGATACCCTGAATTAGCGGAACTGATCAAAAGCCGGCCTCAACTACCGGCACATATCAAGCAGTCCATAGGGACATTGGTTTAGATTTGTATGACAACGTAGTCATCGGAAATTCTTTGAAGTTTGGTACTGGCTGCTCCGGTCAAATTTGCTGTTCAATAATCTACTATCCCCAAATTTTCTTGATTTGTGGTAGATTGTGTTCTAAAGCCCCGGAAACAATCAAATCAAAATAGCTGCGCGGACGCAAAGCTATCCAACGGAGGATTCTCAGCTTCGCCAGGGGCGGGTCCTGTTTTTGAGATTTGAAAGAATTTCTTTGAATATCATGACGTCCTCGGCGATTTCAAAATCGAACATACCAGCAAGCACGTGGTCGGCGCCTTTTTCCAACACATAGCGGAACGCGTCCTTCGGCGGGATCGCACCGGCAGCCATGACTTTAAAGGCAATCCAGGGCTTCGTGACGTTCTTCATGACCTCGATAGTCTCTTCAGGGTCTTTGCACCAATAGCCCGGAATCTCCTGATAGGGATTCTTCAACTCATCGGGCTTCGGCCCGGTGGGATAATTATGATGGTGGAACGTCTTGATGTAAAAGTCGTTGGCGATATTATTCTTCTCACAAGCGAGGACAACGCGAAGGTCGTGCGCACCGACACCGGAGGGGACACCATGGTCCTTTGCAATCTCCACGGCCTGTCGCATCAGGTCGACTTTGCCCTCGGTAATCAGCCTGTCGGAGTGGACACCCCAAAGATAGATGGCTTCGGAGCCTTCATCAACAAGCTCTTTGACCTGTTCGGTGTAGGCCTTCATACCTGGCTCGACAGGAGCGGTCGGGCAGATGATCCACTGCATTTTGCCGCCGTAGCGGTAGCGGTA
>CAYVIT010000044.1:0-17256 GCA_964451425.1 uncultured Pirellulales bacterium | reverse complement strand
CAGGAGCGGTCGGGCAGATGATCCACTGCATTTTGCCGCCGTAGCGGTAGCGGTACCTCTTGAGCATTGGCACGATTCCGGGTGGATTGTGAATCGAGAGGGTGTTGATGCCGTGCGCCTCGGCCAATGCCATGGTCTCATGAATTTTTTCTTCAGTGTTGTAATTAGCGGTGAGATTATAGACGTACTGTAGGTCACGGCTGTGCGTGTAGTGTGTCAGAAGGTTGCCGCCGAGCAGCAAACGACTGACTTTTATACTGCCTATTTTGCCATTTGGTAATGTCGCTTTCGAACCAGGCTCAACTTGGATTTTTGAGCTGTCTGTCTGAGCGCTCTTAGCTGAATCAAGTGCAAAGGCGCTGCCTGCAGATGCAATAAGGGATTTTTTCATAAAGCTGCGACGGTTCACACGTGTAGACATGTTGTCCTCCTTAGACACAGAGATATTGTTTTTTCTGGCATTTTTCACAGACTCAGTACTACAATACTGCTTAAGAGTTCAAGCTGCATTGTACCATAACGTTCCTCGGATTTCATTAACTTTTTACTATTGCTCCCGCGAGCTTTGCATACGGCTTGTTCAAGCCGCGATGAGATCCCACAAACGGTTAAGCGATTCGATGGTTTTTTGCAGAGCAGCACTGTCCTCCATCCTGCTAAGTTCCTGATCAAAGGGTTCACATTCGATAGGGCCATCATAACCAATTTTCACCAGGGCGTTGATAAATCCCCTCAGATCGATCACTCCTGTGGTTACAGGTAATCTGCGTCGGTTATCAATTTGTTGGTCTATTGGTATGCCAGCCGGGGCATCGTTTATGTGAACGTGGATGACGTCCTTGTTCGATAGCCGAAGCATCTCTTCCACCGTACCGTGTGAGGTGTACCAGTGCCAGCTGTCCATCAGGAGCCCTGCATTTCCAGTATCAATTGCCTCCACAAGTTCCATCATACCCAACTGGGTGCAGATAAAAGGAAAACGGTAACGCATCCGAGATGTTCTTGGCCCTACGAATTCCAGGCCGAGCCGGATGTTGCTGTCTCTAAGCACCTTTGCCACCTCCTGTAATCGCTTCCTGTGTTGTTCGAAATTTTTCAGGTATGTGAGTTCATTGTGACCGGGCATAATCCAGGTCGCCATACGTTCCACACCCAACTGCCTCAAGACATTGGCCTGCTTAGGCAGCCGCGAGAGGTCCTTCTGAAATTGTTCTTCGTCTCTGCGAAACCGAACGGGTAAACCGCTCGCGCCATATCGAATGCCCTTTGCTTTCATGGTTTCGACCCAGTCGCGAATCTCAGCCGAGGATTTGTTCTCAAATTCACCCGAACTTGGAGTTATACCATCAAAACCATATTTCACTGCATACTCCAAGGCCTGTTGCTGGTTGGCCCTGACACCAATGTGACCATGTCCGAGATTTTTGTAGAATTTGACTTTATTCTTTATATCCGATGCCTGGGCCCAATGCCGGGCAAAGTAAATCGTCGCAGCCGCAGCAATCGCCGACCGGCAAAACATACGCCTCGATATCGGCTGTGATTGTTTTATTTTTGGCTCAATCATAATTGTTCCTCCCATTCCATTTTCAAAGTTGGACAAATTAGTAACCAGTTGATAAAACCTGCATTTCATTAACAACAACGATAAGAGAAGTGTAACGTGGAAGATAGCTGACGTCAATTCAAACCTTTTATAGCCGGTGTTTGGAGAAAATAGTCATATTCTTAAGATTAACTATACCATCCCTCCCGATTCGTTTGACCTGCTTTTCTAATATGCCTCACAAGATGATTGAAGGAAATAATAATCAGCCTTTGGCTTCGCTGCCGGCTTTAGTCTTTTACTATATGAGACTCAACGTATTTTCTGCGTATTCGGCCGTGTTCATCCCGCCTTATCCTATGTACATTCAAGCTCCTTCTACAAAGCCGATGTAAAGAGTCAAACAACAGCCAGAAAACCAATATGCCGGTAAGGATTTTGATTAACTTCATAAAGATCATTATTGCAGGCCCCTATAGATTGCCCTAAAATTATTATTTAGTCATGATGCCGACACGCTAAAAACAAATACATGGTAAATCGAATAAAAACATTCTACTGTTCCGTAGTTCCTTGTTTTGTTTCAGAAATCTGCCCTTTGATAAAATTAAACAGAGGGTTGTCTGTTCCGAGGATTAACCTGGTTTTTTCTCCGCCGACATGTTCCTCATACAGTTCGAGGGTCTTCCAAAACCTGTAGAATTCGGGGTCTTTTCCAAAGCCTTTGGCATAAATCTCCGTTGCTTTGGCATCCGCCTCACCCTCAATTTCCTTTGCAGTCTTATAGGCCACAGACATGATTGTTTTCACATCCCTTTCCTTGTCACCCATAATCTTCTCGTATTCTCCTTCGCCCTCAGAAATATATTTTTTGGCTATCCTTTGCCTTTCCTCAATCATTCGGTCTTCCACCTTCAGTTTCACATCCTGCACGTAGGTAAGCCCCTTGATGAGGACTCCGGAGCTGTGGATTCCTATACCGTATTCGAGGCAGGACTTTCTGGAGACTTCGGTAATTTCAGCGACAATCTTCGGCCGGCCTTCCGATACCTGACCGACCATGATGGTTTCCCGAAGCTCTTCTTCGGCCACCCTCATCTCGCGGTTATCCGTCCTGACCACCTCTATAAGGTCTCTTTTAGTGATAGAGTTCCTGGTACTGGAATCGATAATATCATCAAGTCTCGAATGGGCCTGTTCCTTCGTCCCGACAGACCTGAGAAATTGCAGAGGGTCCTTAATATACCATCTTGCCGTGGAATCAACCCAGATATATTTTTTGTCTTTTGTAGGAATCTGCTCCGGGTAGCCGTTCCATCTCAACAGTCTTCTCTCAAACTTTCTCACACTCTGGATGAAAGGGATTTTAAAGCGCAGGCCGGCCCCCACCGCAATGGCAATTCCCTCTTTGGAGTATTTATTCTTAAGCTCAGTTAATATCTGCTCTTTTTCCCGGCCCTCGATGGGATTTATAATTATCCTGACAGGCTTTCCGAACTGAGTAATGACGGCCTGCTCTGTCTGGTCAATGACGTACATCGAAGAAGACAGGCAGATAAGAGAGAGCACAAGAACAACAATGATTAATATACGAGCCATTTTTTTACCTTTCGATTTTATCAATATGTATCGTTTTCATTTCAGTGGTTCTCGTGTAACCGGTTACTATTGTTTGTCGAGGTTGAGCTTCATTAAAATACCGCCATCCGCCCCACCCTGCTCAATAATCCATTTCTCCGGTATCTTGGGGAGCAGCTTCGTCATCGTCTCCAGGTACATTCTCTGTTTTGTAATATCCGGGGCCTTTACATACTGCTCATAAATCTTTTCGAACTTGGCAATATCACCCAGTGCCCGGTTGACCCTTTCGGCAGCGTAGCCTTTGGCGGTCTCGATCAATTTCTGGGCCTCGCCTTTTGTCTTCGGAACGGTCTCGTTATAGGCCTTCATCGCCTCGTTGACTCTCTGCTCCTTTTGCTGCAGCGATTTATTGACTTCGTTGAAAGCCGACCTGACCTTTTGCGGCGGATTGGACGACTGAAGCTTGACGGTTACAATATGGATTCCGGTTTCGTATTCGTCAAGCAGCGCCTGCAGGGCCTCTTTGGCAGCTATCTCATACTCTATCCTTCCGATGGTTATCACTTCGTCGACGCTGCCGTTTCCAACGAGCTGTCTCATTACCGCCTGGCTCGCATCTCGTATTGTTTGTCCCGGTTCCTGAATATTAAAGAGGTAGCTCCTGGCATCCTTTATTCTGTATTGAACAATCCATTCCACATCTGTTATGTTCAGGTCGCCGGTCAGCATGGCGTATTCCCCACTGAGTATCTCTTTGGCTTTTTCCGCCAGCTGGCGTGTCCCGCTTCGAGAGGCCCTTTCGCCGCTTTCTCTTATCAACGTGATTAAATCATCCGAGCCGAACCTGCCCGCCTCTATTTCCTCAACGCCGAGATAGCGCGAATCGACACCCGCCTTTAATGTTCTGAATCCGAACTCCTCCTTTTGGACCTTTTTCACCGGAACATCGACGGCGGTCTCGATCCAGAAAGGCAGCATCAGGTGAATGCCCGGCTCTGTCGTTCTGTTGTATTCACCGAACTGCCTGACCACGCCGGCGGAATCGGTCGGGACTGTGTAAATCGATGTTTTAACTCCGACAGCTATCACGATAACAAAAAACGCTGTCCCAATCCATCTTGTTATCCTGGGTGTGTAGTTGGCCCTATGAGGCCCTTTCATAGATTCTAATATGTCTCTGATTTCCATATTCAGCCCTGCCACAAAAAAGGATTAATAAATTGTTTATAGGGTAGATATTTTTCCCAAACATTTACAGATTATAAAATCCAACAACCGTATCATCACATTACCAAATAGTGTCTAACAATCAAGTAAAACTATTATTCCCGATAAATGGCCAAGTCCATATGCTGTTCTAAAATCATATACGCACCGGGGCTGGATTATATTCATATCCTCAAGAATATCTCAAAAACGCAGGCTTGAAATGATTTCTAACCGGATTTGTCTGCGTTCATCAGGCAGTATCAAGTCCGAGTGATTTAGATTTGGGCTAATTTGGGATTATGTATTTCCACAACCGAGTCGAGCATCTCTGTGTTTGTCAGGTTCTTTTTAATGTAGAGGCTTTTGGTTCTTGCCAGTACCTTCGATGTTTCTACCTTCCGGAGGAAATCAATAAGCTGCTTTAGCGTCAGGTTCTCAAGCCTTACTTCGACGACTGTCTCAGAGTGGTTTGCGCCGAGCTGCAATACCCGCTGCTTCATTGTTCCCACCTTTTTTGCGAGGCCGTGCTCCCGAATCATAGTTTCTAAAAATGGCAGCAGTTCAAATCCTTTTTCCTGCGAAGCTACTTTTGTTCGTACATTGTCGAGATTGTCACGGAGAGAAATGTATTCGTTACTTGTTGCACGAAGTTTTACAAGTTCGTCCTGTTTTTCACTTATAACTCGACGCAGTGTCCTTGTTCTCTCCAGAACGGGCTTTGCCGCAAGCGCAAATAGCCCCCAGCCCCCTGCGAGAATCGCTAAAGCGACAGCAAGCAATTTTTCTCTTCGTGTCAAGCGTATCATTTTTGCTCCTGTATTGCCGGCAACCTGTCCAAAGATATCAGGATAATAAAGTGTATAACATTGGCCCTGGCGTCTTTTTGCACATCCTGCACGTCAACAAGGGTAAAGCCGGGTATATCCTGTAAAAGCCGCTGCCACCGGTACACAGAGTCAAATGAATCACAGGTTCCCTTTAATCGAACAGATTCGGTTGTTATCAACAGGTCGTCGATTCTAATATTGCCCTGCGAAGGGGTGTTGGAAGTTATGCCGTGCAGAACTTTAAGCGGTGATAAGTTGGTTGGATAGAAGGAAGCGAAAAGTTGATAATCCTTGCGAAAGGACCCAAGCTTTTGCTCTAATTGGACAAGTGGGTTTACGATATTTTTCTCTTCAGGCAGCGTTCGCCGGAAAACTTCTTCGATTTCGTTTTTAATATTTGTGTATTTAGATTCCAGATAAAACATTCGCACAAACAGCCCGACAAACGAGACGACAACAATCGCAGTCGCAAGCGCTGCGCACACTATCAGCTCTTTTCTCAGATTTAATGTTGGCTTCGTATCGGCGTTGTCGGCTTCGAGGAAGTTGACTCCGACAGTTTTTTCGGGTGCCAGTGCCCTCAAGGCAAGCCCTTCGGCAACGCATATTCCAGTATCGCCGTTTTTCTCAAAGGAACGTTTTACCATTGCGTATGGCTCAACTGTGACTATTTCACAGCGAGAGTTCTCTGTGATGGCTGTTTCAAAATCCGTGGAGATATCACCTGCAGTCGCCAAGTAAACTAGCACATCTTCTCCAAGTTCTTCGCCGAATGCTTTTAGCCAGGTAACTTCCGCTTCCTGGGTCAAAAACTGGGCAACCTTCTCGGGATTCAAATCGGTATTGTTGTCGGACTGGGAAGCAATTGGAATGTTTCTGACGATTACAAAATTGTTGTCTTCGGTAACTGCCAGGGCGAGGTAAGAGTCATCTATATACGCAATAATAGCTCGGCCGGTCGCGACTTCGGGATGATTTACCACAACTGTCGAATGAATCGCAAATATCGCTGACTCCACCAGATTGGGGTGCATCTTTGCCCCAGCCAGGATGTTTAGTCTTTCTCGCAGCGATGCTTTGCTGACTGCTGCAGTGAGGACCGAACATTTTTCGTCCGGCAACCGGCGGTGCGAACAGACCTGGGCAACAATTTCATCCGGTTCTATTGGTATATTATGTTCTAACACAGATTTGGGAACCTGGCGAATTTGTTCCAGGCCGGCAACATCAGTTTCCAGGTTGCGGTAAAAAACAGCGTCATTCGGCATTGAAATCGCCACATCTGCCCGATGGTCAAAACCATGTTCGCCGCAAAGTGCCCTGAGAATCTCCTGCGGCGAGTCTTTACTTCGGCGTGTCTGTGTGCCGAATACATTTTCGATACACAGTCCGTCCCCCGTACGCGCGATTTGTACCGCACGAAAGTAAGAGAAACCAATATCTATTCCGATGCACCGCTTAACCATTTTCTTTTCTTTGTATTTATTCTATAGGTATATCGTAACCGTTTTTAAGATTCTTTATAAAAAACAACCTCAACGTTTTTAGTTTTCATATTTTTTCTCAGTATTGCCGCAATTGTACAGTTGCGATGGCCGGTATTTCCCCGGGCTTTGACGTGGTAGTATTCGTCTGCCGGGCTGATAGTAACCATCTTTCTGATTGTATTGTAAATACCATCCGTCATACCGGGGACATCCCGCAGCTCCATTATGCTGTCGAAGGGTTTAAATTTTCGATGGTCGATTATCATCCGGGCCAAAGCAGGATCCATCTTTTCCGACAAACTCTCTATCACACGCTTTGAGGCTGAGTTAATGTTAATTTCTCCATTACCGTAAACCGTTATATGGTCACGCATACTCTCGAAGACATCTTGTGTAATTTCTTTGACCAGAAGTAGCTCTTCAATTATCTCAAGCGGAGTGTTTTTGCACTTATAAGGGATTTCTAAATTGCCGTAGTAAGCCGACTCCGCCCCCGTATTTTCATTTTTTATGAAAGGCAGGTGCGTTACCTCATCATCACTGTCAATCCAGTCGATAATTGCGGGCACAAGCCCATAGCCGATATGAGAATAGCCGGCCTTGTCTCGGTTCAGCAAATCGATGAGCCGAAGTAACTGGTCTATTCTTGCGCGGTTTGGTTTGCCGTTTTTGTCTTTGAGCAGATTGATATTCAGTTTGGCGTTTTCTTCCGTGATGGTTACGGAGCAGCTTCCATCACCAATATCGAAAGTATTTTCCTCTGAAAGCAAACTCGGTGATGTTTTATTTGTTTCGGTATCGTCATTGTCCTTGATAGCTGCAATTGCGATATTGAGCCCTGCTCTTGCGCAATTTAGCGCATTTGCGGATTTTTGGAAACTATCCACGACCCGCAGGTTGGAACGGGATTGATAGTTGAAGCCGAGCAGCAGTACCGCCATGCAGATAATCATGCACAGGACAACAACAACGACAAATCCTCTTCGTTCAGTTTTTATTCTTTTCGCTCTCATTATTTATTGACCGATACCAACGTTTCGGATGTAGTTTTTATAACTTGATTCTTCCGGCTGCATATATATGCAGCAGTGCCGAAGGAATATTGCCGATAAATTTCGTCCCGGCAGGTGAGGTTGATTTTTACCGCATAAGGCAGCGTCTTTTTTTCTTTGAAATCCCATGTTGAAAGCCAGTGTCGACCGTCGGAAAATTCTAATTCGATGCTCTCAATGTTTTCCGCAAGCGGCTGCCAATTCCTATCTTCGATAAGGCTTTTTGGCGCATCGACGAATCTTTCCTGGCTAAGAAAAAGCGTGCCGATATTTTTGTCAAATTTGTAAGTGACCTCGAACAATCCCGGTGACTTTTGTTCTAAAATGCTGTTCGTAGTTACAAGACACAGAATCTGGCCGCCCATCTCGCCCGAGCTGCCGTTAAAGTAGTTGATTATATTTTCTTGTGTTTTCTCTTTCTTTAGAGAGCCTTTGCCGGCAGCCGGTTTAGACTTCTGAACTGAGCCGGCATACGAGCAGCGTATCTGTTGAGCCATCCGGCCAAGCAGTTCACGTGCTTGCCGGGACGCAGCTATCCTTCTCTTGCATGCCTGCGCCGATTTCGATGTTACAAAATAGCTGCCGTACACCATAGAGACTATGGCCGCAATTATCGCTACGGCGACAAGAATCTCGACCAGCGTAAACCCGTTTTTTCCAGACCGATTATTCACGGTAATTTCCTGTCAGCTACATAAGTTGACATTTGCATGTGTTTGCGTCTGATACCCTGTTCCCAACTGATATCGACTAATATCCTTCGCAACCCTGCAATATCCAGCTCGCCTAAATGATATGGTTCGATGTTGGCAACTTCGGTCCGCCAGTTCAGGCGCAGGGCGTTCTTTTCCACACTGCCGGAATCGGTTCCTTCTTCCGGGAAGCCTGCGGCCAGCGTCTCTGAAATTTTCTCATTTGCCAAAAGTACGGCCTGAGAGGTTATCTCTGCGGCCTCTGTCATTTTGATGCTGATAAGATGCAGTCTTATCAGCGCAAGCAGAGAAATTGAGACAATCACAAGAGCTATGAGAACTTCTATGAACGTAAATGCGCTCTTGTATTTATTCCCGATTGTTGCACGTTTATTTTTCATTGTTATCACTCGTCGAGATTCCAGCTTTCGATATCCGCATCATTTTCTGTGCCACCGTTCTCGCCGTCCTTGCCGTAAGATTCCAAATCGTAGTCTCTGCTATGCACTCCTGGAGAAAGGTAAATGTACCTATTTCCCCAGGGATCCAAAGGCACCTTATCAAGGTAGGCGTCGCTGTTGTAGCCCTTGATGCCCGGGTTTGAGACGAGGACTTCAAGGCCTTCGGAGGTAGTGGGAAAACGCCCGGTATCTGTCTTGAACAGGGCCAGTGTAGTTTCGATATAGCGTATATCAACTTTGGCCTTCATTCTGCGTGCCTGTTCGGGCCTGTCTAATATCCTCGGCATAACAATGGTAGCCAGAAGCCCCAGAATCACGACCACAATCATAAGTTCGATCAACGTAAACCCCTTACTTCGCGAATCGCGTATCGCATATCGCGTATGGTATTGTCTGTTTTCTTTCATCTTGCAGGACTCCACTAAAGGACCTGATTTATATCAAATATCGGCATTAAAATAGCTAATACGATAAAACCCACAACTGCCCCCATAAAAAGAAGTATCACGGGCTCAAGCAGTGAGGTCAGTGTTTTCGTTGTCAGCTCCACCTCGCCGTCATACATATCGGCGATATTTATAAGTCCTTCTTCTACATTTCCGCTTATCTGGCCTGTCGCTATGATGTGATATACGATTGGCGGAAACAATCCTGTTTTTCTTATTGCATACGCAATGGCCTCTCCCTTGCCGACCAAATCCTTGACCGAATTCACAGCATCTGCGATGACGCCGTTTTGGATTACCTGTTTTGCAATTTCCAAAGCCTGGAGTATCGGGATACCGCTGATAAGAAGTATCCCTAACGTTCTGGCCAGGCGGGCAATTTCCGACTTCAGGAAAAGTTTACCGAAAAGAGGCAGCTTCAGTTTCCAGCGGTCCGCAAGCAATTTGCCCCCTTTGGTTCTGCAGGCGGCTGGAATTCCCAGTAAAACCACACAAAATACAGGGATAATTACTACTAAATTAGTTTGCATAAAAGAGCTTATCGAGATAAGCAATTTAGTTGGCCAGGGAATTGGCCTGTTCATTTCGATAAATATTGCGGTTATACTGGGTACAACGACGGACATAAGAAATATAACCACTCCCACTGCGACGACAGTCATCATCAAGGGATATGCAATGGCGGATTTGACCTTGGCTGCAAGATGCACGCGTTTTTCCAGTATTTCGGCCAGCCGCAGGAGGACCTCTTCCAGGGTCCCGCTCGTTTCACCTGCGGCCACCATACTGACAAATAAATTCGAGAAGGCATCCGGATGTTTGCTTAGTGCTTCAGCCAATGTACTTCCTGAATTAACATCACTGGCTACCTGTTCCATAATTTTCGCAAGAGGATTATCCTTTTCCCGAATTCCTCGAAGCTGTTCAACTAATGCCGACAGGGCAGGTACAATAGGCATGCCGGCGCGCAGCAGTGTCGCCAACTGACGCGCAACGCTGCAGACATCCTTCGTACGGATTCTTCTGAAGATGTCCCTTTCGCTTGTTTTTTGCTGCGTATCTGCGGGGCCGTTACTTTCATTCGTTTGATACGGCTGGACCGACTTCCTGTCGCTTGACAGCTTGTATTCAACCACCGACACGTTCAGTTACCCCTCTTTTCGCTTGCACATAATCCTGTGTGACCCTGCAAACCTCTTCAAGGGCAGTCTCACCGGCAAGGGCCTTACGCAATCCATCCTCTCGCAGGGTGCTCATACCTTTTTCAATGGCAGCTTCCTTTATAATATGTGAGGCATTGCTTTTACCTATTAGTTCGTTGATATCGTCATCTATGACCAGCAGTTCAAAGATTCCCGTTCTTCCCAGGTATCCCGTGTCAAGACAATTATCGCAGCCGATTCCCTTGTATAACTGACCTTTAAGCACGGAGACTCTTTCGTTTTCAGGCCATAGTGCAATCACGTGCTCGTCCGGAGTATACGGCCTTTTGCACTCCGGGCAGGTAACCCGCAGCAGCCGCTGTGCCATCACCGCAACGACCGACGATGAAATAAGGTAAGGTTCGATGCCCATATCAATAAGCCGCGTTACCGCTGATGCCGAATCGTTTGTATGCAGAGTGCTCAAAACCAGATGGCCCGTAAGGGAGGCCTGGATTGCAATCTCTGCGGTTTCAATATCCCGAATCTCTCCTATCATGATTACATCGGGGTCCTGCCTGAGAATGTGGCGCAGGCAGTTGGCAAATGTAAGGTTTATCTTCGGCTTTATCTGCATTTGCCCGACGCCGGGCAGTTGATACTCTATTGGGTCTTCGACCGTAAGGATGTTTCTTTCTTCGCAGTTCAGCTCGCTCATTGCTGCATAGAGCGTGGTTGTCTTGCCGCTGCCGGTCGGGCCTGTTAGCAGAATTATACCGTGTGCCAATCTAATCAGATTTCGAAATTTGTCAAGCACCTCCGTGCCAAAGCCTATCTCATCCAGTCCCAGTTCACCGCTGCCCTTATCCAGCAGCCTCAGCACTACCCGTTCGCCGCCGGATGTCGGTATGACCGAGACTCGAATGTCCACAAAGTTCTCGCCTATCTTAATCCGGCTCTGGCCGTCCTGCGGAAGTCTTCGCTCGGCGATGTTGAGATTGGCCATAATTTTCAATCGCGAGACAAGAGCGGCAATCTGCTGTTTCGGTAAAGTTAATATATCGTGCAGCACGCCATCCACCCGGAAACGTATTCGTGCTTCATTTTCGTATGGTTCAATGTGAATATCGCTGGCTCGGCTGTGCACAGCCTGGAAGAAGATTTTATTGACTAATTTTATGACAGGCGCTTTGCTGGCGATGTTGAGCAAATCTTCGGCCCCGGTGCCGCCAGCTACTTCAGCATCATCATTATCCTGTGAATCCTGCGCGTTGGGATTTTCTTCATCACTGTTGATGCCTGCGCTCTGATAGTAGCAGCGACTTATGGCCTGCTCTATCTCGGAAGCGGGACAGGTAATTCGGCTACACGGTTGGCCTAAGACGGTCGATATCGCATCGTATGCTTCTATATTAAGCGGGTCGGCCAGGGCAATTGCAACCTGACCATTTTCCAGAAGTAAAGGGATAGCGCATTGCTTCTTTAGAAACTCAAGCGGCAGTTTCCGCACAAGCTCCGAATTCAACTGTTCCGGCGATATTTTTTCTTTATATTCGCACTTCAGTTGTTTTATTGCTTGTTCGTCCAGTTTTGTACTCTCCAGTTGGGCCCCTTGTCCCACGCCGACACGGCGTGAGCCGAAGCTGTTTTAGTATAGGATTAGTCTTAGAGCCTATCCGAATAACCCGCTCTATTGCGGCCGGCTGCAAAGCCCGATGCCTGCGTTGTCGGCCAAAAACGTTCTCAACGTGGAGAAAACCACGCCTCCGAGCATTTTTGGCCTGCCGCCTTGGCCTCGAACTTTTCGCTCGGCCTCATAACGACCCGGTTATTCGGATAAGCTCTTAGTTGTTGTTAGTCTCACCATTTTCCAGCGCCTGCTCCATTTCTTTCCTCTTTCTCTCGGTTATCTGCTCCAAATCTTGCTGGCTGCCCATAACATGTGGTGTTATGAAAATAAGCAGATTCGTTTTTTGCAGCCGGTCCCTCTGGAATTTAAACAAACCGCCAACCAGAGGCAGGTCGCCCAGCAGGGGAATTTTCTTCTCGAGGGTAACTTTGTCATCTCGAATAAGACCGCCGATTACAATAGTTGAGCCGCTTTTCATAGAAACAACAGTCTGGGCCTGGCGTTTAGCAGTTGTGGGTGTATTAACGGAGGTTCCCGTAACTCCTTCAATAAGCTTGGTGAACTCGCTGTCGATTTCAAGCCTGACAAGTCCGCCCTGACTAATGTGCGGCGTTATCTCCAGGCTGATGCCAACGTCTTTGTATTCGAAAGTGTCTATCACGGTGGGTGTAATAAAGTCTGTGGTTTCGGTAATTCTGGATTCTTTGACGTAGGGAATGTTTTCACCGACGATTATCTTTGCTTTGCTGTGGTTTGAGGTCGTAATATGCGGTGTCGAAAGGATATTAACTCCCGACTGTTTCTCCAAAGCGTGCAGGATTGCCCCAATTCTTACATCTGAGCCGCTGCCTTTCCACGCGCCAACGGCCAGACCCTCAAGGTCTCCGCCGGCAAAATCCACTCGTGGTCCGAAATTGGTTGCCCCGAAAAATCGGACGCTGTCCTCCACAGCCTCATCAAGTGTTGCCCAGTCGATACCGATTTCCTTTAAGCCGTCTTCCCCAACCTCCATAATGAGCATCTCAACCAGGACCTGCTCCCGCACTATGTCCAGCTTTTCTATAATCCCGGCGATGACCTTAAAGTCCTGTGCCGATGCGGTGATGATTAGTGCGTTTGTACCCTCGTCGGCTGTTACCTGGACCTGCTGGGTCGCTTCAAGCGCGCCGGTGATTCTCAAATTTGTAAGGGCCGCCGTAAGTGATGCAGCAGCTTCTTTGGCCTGTGCGTTTTCGAGGTACACCACGTGAACATTGTTTGCGCTGTCAGGCCGCTCAACATCAAGCTGTACTATTAATCCCTCGATAGTCTCGGTGTCCTGAGCATTGGCAACGACAATTAAAGTGTTCGTCCTTACATCAGGTATTATTTTCAAACCTGTATCGCTCTGAGGAGTACTTCGGTTTCGCCCAACCGGTGAAGAGGCCGTCCTGCTATTCTCTATTATGCGGGATATCTGCTCACTGAGGACCTGTGGGGAAGCATAGTTTAAGCTGAATATCGTAATTTGTTCCTGTACATCAAGATTCTGAATAATTTTGGCGATGTGGTGGATATTCGATGATGTGTCTGTAATCACAATCGAATTGGTCTTGGAGTAGGTTGCCATCTGTGCGCCCGTAGCTAAAAGGGGCTGAATAATCTGGCTAATATCTCTCGCATCAGCGTAATTGAGCGGAATAATCTGGGTTACAAGGGAATCGTTTCGGGGAATTTCTGAAGGATTACTGCCAAAGCGAACCTGCAGGTTGCGCTTGGCAGCCTCTGCTCTCGGGACTATCTTTACAAGATTTCTTCCAGCCGGCACAGCAGCGAACCCTTTGACTTCCAGAATTGACTCTAATACCTTATAAACCTCGCTAAGGCGTATCTTCGTAGGGAACATTACAGTAACCGTACCGCGGACACTATCGTCCACGACAAAATTGATACCTGTTATATCACCAACGGTCTTCAGCACCATCCGGATATCAACCGCGTCGAAGTTTACACATATCAGCTCATCAGACATACCGGGTTTATCAAGTACGGGCAGGCTTACCGCCGACTCTGAAGATGCATCCTCTGTTGTTGTAGTAATTGCCCGTCTGGCTGCGATTTCACCCGGCAAATTAATTTGCTCTCTTGAAGCCACTGGAATAATCGTCTTGCGGGTGCGGGAATACTGCGAGGGCGTGCTGATATTTGTGGTTTTTTTAGTCTCCAGCAGGGTAACTAACTGCATTAGCTCTTTTTTTTCAGCTTGATTCGTGACCGCCGCTTTTGGCCGCTCAATCTGCTTTGGCACAAAATCTTTAGCTTGAAATCCTTCAGTTGTTTGTGTAGCATTATCCTCTTGCGGGCGGATTTTCGTGGTCCTGGATTCCGGCGTGCAGGATGCAAAACTTACGCAAAGTATGCATGTAAAGCACAAAAAGCTGTTAAATCCGCCATTGGCGAACAGATTTCGCCTATATGTATCTGGTTTTTTTAACTCCATCGATTCTACCTGTTCAATATTAGTCCATAGTGCTTATATCGGACTTTTTTACATAGGAAATGACAACTTTTTTATCTCGCCATCCCGTAAATACCTTATATCCGGCGTTCCTGGCTGTGTCTTTGCTTTTTTAAAGACCTGAAAGGCCTTTTGTTTGCCGGTCAATTGATGCCCGTTGACTGAAAGGATAACATCGCCGTTCTTCAGGTCGAGATTCTTTGCTATGTTTATGTTTTCCAGGTTGGTTATTTGCAGTCCTTCCCCCCAGCCTTTAACAGAATGAGGTTTAATAACAGCATCGCTCAATAAGGCTCCTGCGTATTTGGCGTATGTTTGGGCTTTATTGGTCGTCAAATCATTTTTTGCTACTTTGCTTGTTTCGATAGGAGTCTGGGCCGAGGGTAATTGCCTGCCGGAGTCTGCTATGTTGAGCTTTAGTACCGTCATTTGCCCGTCGCAAACCAGAACTATGCCGTTTTCTTCAATACTCTCAATACGAGCGCCCGCAACTATCTGATCTACCTTGTATAGTTCAAGAGAGCCGGTTTTAAGGTCTTTTATAATGGCCCGTGCAACCTCGGGACTACCCGTTACAGTGCCGGATAAGGCAAGTCCTAACTCCTCAGAGACCGATTGCTGGTAAGCCGTTGACGACCATTTACCTGTGCCCGACATTTGTCCGGAAGAGTCGAAAGGATTTGACTTTATGATTTCAGAATAATCTTTAGACGACAAATCCGACGAACGCATTTCCTGGTTTACACTCGCTGCGTCCCCGCCCTTTGCTGAAGTCGGAGTAGAGCCCCTTTCTGCAGGTTCAGGCAACAATGTCCTGATAACTACATAACCCAACACAAGGGCGAGCGCCAACTTGCTTATAAATAAGACCTTGCGAATATACATTTTTGTCCTTTCTGTTTCCACTTACACCAACATTGCTGCCACACATAAGTAGGAGACATTTGCCAGCCCGTGAAACAAAATCGGTGCTAATAACGACCTTGTCCGGACAAACAGCCAACCGAGAACCAAGCCGGGCAGAAATGTCAGAACGGACATTAATTCGCCCTGAACTATGGTATGAGCGGCCGCGAAAAAGGCAGCCGATGCTATTATACTTATCCATTGTAGCAGCCTGAGTCGCTCTTGTTGTACTGACCCTGTTAGCCTCAGAATATTATTTTGCACATAGCCTCTGAAAAAAACTTCCTCAGCTACGGCTACGTACATAAACTGATAAAATAACCAGTAAAACCATCCCTGTACCGGCGGCATCACTGCCCGCAAGGGTACTAATCCCCAGTATCTCATTAGCCAAAGACCGCAGACCATAAGTGGGAAAGTAACGATGCAGGCCCACCCAAGCAGAACAAGCGAATGACGAATTTTCTTATTGTCAAAACCAATCCTGGCAAAGTCACGTTTGTTTATGGCCGTCGGGATAAAAGCGGCAGCTATCAAAATAGCCGGCGTAACAAACCAAGTTTGTTTGAAAATAGGACTTACGCTAAAGACTTTAATTGCCACGATTGCGATAATCGTTACGGCGGCCGTCTCCATAAGTAAAGATATATTCACCCGCTTTGACATGATATCAAATAGCGGAGCCGACCCGGTGGTCGGCAGTGGATTGGCAGCACTTAATTGTCTGGATGAAGAGCTCATTTTTAACATCCGCTTTTAGTAATATTGCGGACTTTCCTTTCCCGCCTGTCTCGCAGTTTCATTAATACCATTGCCGCAGCCAGACCGACGTATGGCAGCAGCAGTTCAGCCGCACCTGCCTGGCTGTCAGGAGACATTGAACAGCCTCCACCGCCTCCTCCGCCACTAGCGACAGCGGCTGCAGAACCCAAAAAGACATAAAATGGAGTAAAGTGCGTAGTATTGAAACGCAGAGCATGCACAGTTGAAGATACTGTTATGGTTTCAACATCTATTATACCCTGCTGACTGAGCGCATCGGTTAGAGAGTTGTACCAGTATGCTAAAGCCACATCCTCGGTCCCTGTGAAGTTGTATGGTATTGTGACCGTAACCGGCTGGCTAAACTCTATTCCACTCGGACCAAAATCATAAGCACCCAAACACGGCATGGTAAATGCCAGTGGATTGTTAATTTTTGAGATTGTAATCGTTATATCACAGGAATACGCTCCTGCCGGTACTACGACAGAAACATCATCTATACTAATTGCCGGATTGGTCCCTACCGTTGCACCCGCTGAGATAGTAACATCTGCTGATGCTAATGTATCAGGTTCTATGAAAGTGCTTCCGGCAAAATAGATATCGGAATTGTCGTTAGTCCATACTAAATACGGATAACTATCCCCGTCTATGCCTATTGCCGGCTCGCTTTGGTCCGTATTTGTCCTGTCGTCACCCACAAAGATATTTGTTCCGGAGCCTGAGCTTAATTCAGCGAAATACAGGTCATCATTATCGTTACGCTCATCTTTCCAGCACGCGAAGACATGTAAGCTGCTGCCTGTGCTGCCGGTAACAGCAATGACAGGCTGCTTTTGGTCTGCGCCGGGTTCATCTATAATACTGCTTCCCGCTAAAGTAGATGTCGGCAGGCCACCGGTAGTATTAGCATAGTAAATGTCATCATCGCCGCCCCTGTCGTCGACCCAGACCAGATGTAAAACAGTGCCGGCGGCTTCCGCAGCAATCGCAGGGCTTGACTGGCTGTCTTCTG
>CAYVIT010000043.1:0-24484 GCA_964451425.1 uncultured Pirellulales bacterium | reverse complement strand
TTAGAACAAATCTATATGAAAGTCCGGCTCCAAAAATACAACGGCTTTTTTCCAGCTCGGCGTACTGCCGGAATTCCTGCCCCTTTGGCGAAGTTTTCCTCTGCGGTTAGCTGTTCTAACTTTGCGGACCTTAACACTATATATTTTTTCCACAGCATTTCTTATCTGGACTTTATTGGCA
Source organism: uncultured Pirellulales bacterium (assembly GCA_964451425.1). GTDB lineage: Bacteria > Planctomycetota > Phycisphaerae > Sedimentisphaerales > Anaerobacaceae > CS2-K091. Next base: position 24,303 of record CAYVIT010000043.1, on the reverse strand, counting down.
CTTTTATTTACCTGAAAAGAGTATGCACCCTTCGTATTCGCAAAGTGTACACCCTGCTCCGTAATTAAAGGGCGAATTATGATATCATAGTTGTCTATAGTAATTGCCATTAACTTCCACCTGCCTCATCTTTACTAAGGAGGGACAAAAACACATCTTTTGTTATCAGCATCTTACGGTGGTTGCAAATATCACCGGCATTCAGTTCAGCTACAGGCATAACCGAGACTTTCGGAATGTTCTTAGCTGACCTATATAGATTGTCGTCAAAATCGCTAATTGTGACAAGGCAACTGTCTTTCGAAAGAATCTTCAAATTGGACATCATACTTATGAAATCCCCGGTATGTGGCTTTTCAAAGTCAAGTCCATCCACGACCACAACGTTGTTACTCAAAAGTTTAGCCAATATTGCCGAGTCTCTGGCCAATCTTCTCTGCTTTTTGGGCATACGTTTGCGGAAATTTCTAACGCTCTTGGCAAAAGTTACTCCCCCACCGACCCTTTTGCCTGTTCTTCGGTTACCGACACGCGCAGAGCCCGTACCTTTTTGTCTAAAGAGCTTTTTACCCGAACCGGTAACCATACTTCTACTCTTTGTTGCGGCTGTTCCTACACGCTTGTTAGCCTGATACATAACAATCGCCTGCTTGAGCAGAGGATATCTGACCGTGCCGCCCAAAGCTGACTCATCAATCTTCAGGCTATCAACCTCCTGTCCCTCTTTGTTGTAAACAGCCAAGTCAATCATCTCACTCATTTCGCTCCACATCAGGCCTTTTTTGCGCTCCGAACCAGACAATAGCCACCTGCAGGCCCGGCTACAGCACCTTTGACTACCAACAAATTTTTCTCTTCGTCTATTGAGATTAGTTTATGGTTTTTTGTGGTAACACGTCGATTACCCATATGCCCTGGCATCTTTTTGCCCCTTTTGGGCTTTCCGCCATGACCTGCATCGCTTGCAAAACTTGATATTGAGCCAGGCGCTCTGTGTTTTCGTTCTGTTCCGTGAGAAGCAGGGAAACCGCCGAAGCCGTGCCGTTTCATCACGCCGGCAAAACCTTTACCTTTACTGGTACTCACAACATCGACAAATTTATTCTCCGCAAAAACTGAAACTGTGATAGAATCCCCGGCTTTGTACTCCGGCTCTGTATCATCAGGCAGTCGCATCTCTCTGATAAACTTCTTTTGTGTCGTATTAGCTTTCTGAGCATGTCCAACCTGCGGATTCTTTCTGCGCGAGGACTTTACATCATCGAAACCCAACTGAAAGGCATTGTAGCCGTCAGTTTCGGCCGTTTTTACCTGCATAACGACACAGGGGCCGGCTTGTATGACCGTAACAGGCAGCAGATTTCCTGTTTCGTCATAGACCTGAGTCATTCCAACTTTTTTTCCCAACAACATTTCCATTATTTCGTCGCTCGTTGTCCGAATCACCGGTTACGCCTTTATCTTTACGAAGACGCCTGCCGGCACTACCAGGCGGTTCAACACCTCGACCGTTCGTGCATTGGCCTCATGGATATCAATCAGACGCTTATGAGTTCTCAACTCAAACTGCTCACGTGACTTCTTATCAATGTGAGGACTCCGTAAAACGGTATATCTTTCAATCCGTGTAGGCAGCGGCACGGGCCCACTTACACGGGCATTTGTCTTTCGAGCATGCTCCACTATCTCTTTAGCAGAAGCATCAAGAGCCCTGTGGTCGTAGGCCTCCATTCTAATTCTTATTCTTTCGCTCTCAGCCATAACTTCTCTCTACACCTATGAAGGATAGTATTCTTATCATAAAATCATACTTAAGACTCATAAAACCCTGAAAAATATTAACTTATAAACCAAATGAAAGATAAAAAAACTCTCACGTATGGCGTATAATTCTCAGATTATCAGCCAAATTAACGTTGCTTGTTTTTGGCAGGAAAGGCTTTTTACTTGATTATTGACTTAAGTCCCGATTGCAATCTTCAACGACCAATTATCAAATTCGCCTTCCTTAAGAATCCGGGTTCAGACCACTCTGTGGCCCATCCAAAGCCATTTTTCGGCCTTGGCACACCCTCAGGTGAAATGAAACACCTTTCAAAAACCATCCATGACCACAACATTATAGGTATGCTACAGCCTACACTTGTTTACGCAAAGTCATCCTTGACAATGCTCGCTACGGCTAAAACCTGCACTTTTAACATATAAACCAGTTAATATCAATAAATATTTGAAAAAAACAAAGAAAAATATAAAAAAATCAAAATTATTTAAAAAACTATTTGCCTGGCAATCTGTTCCGGAACCTTACCATAGCTCAAAGGCTCCATAGTAAAGGTACCACGCCCTGCTGTGGCACTTCTAATTTCGCTGGAATACCCAAACATTTCCGCCAGAGGCACTTTAGCATCAATTACCCTCATATTTCCATGGATCCTACAATCTGTTATCAATCCCCTTTTTCCCAATAAACTGCTCTGTACGGACCCAAAAAAAGCTTCCGGGGCTATTGCCTGAAGCCTCATTATCGGCTCCAGTAAAACAGGCCCTGCCTGGCCGAGGGCTTCTTCTACCGCAATTGCAGCAGCCTGCTCAAAAGCCAAATCCGAAGAATCCACTGAATGATATGAACCATCAATCAGCGTAACTTTAATGCCCATAACAGGATAGCCTGCCAAAACACCGGTCCCGAGAGCATCCCTTGCCCCCCTTTCCACAGCAGGGATATATTCTCTTGGTACGGCGTTGGACACCACTTTGCTTTCAAATTCAATATCGCGGCTCGGCAGACCTTCTTCCGTTAACAACGGCTCAACCAATAAAACAACATGGCCGTATTGGCCATGACCGCCGGTCTGACGTATGAATTTGCCCACTGCCTTTGCCGTTTTCGTAATGGCTTCCTTGTAGGCCACTCTCGGCTTGCCAATTCTGACATCAACACCTTTTTCCCTTATCAGCTTGTGCTGGAGTATCTCAAGATGCAACTCACCCATTCCGCTTATGATTGTCTGGCCTGTTTCGGGATCCACTTTCGAGACAAAAGTGGGGTCTTCACGCTTCAAATCAGCCATAGCATCTGCCAATTTCACCTTATCTACCGTGGTTTTTGGTTCTATCGACATATTGATAACTGTCTGAGGAAATGTAATGCTCGGCAGACAGACGGGGTTTTTGGATTCACAAATCGTATCGCCTGTCAGAGTCTGTTTTAGCCCCACGACTGCAACAATATCTCCAGCACCGGCAGAGGCTAAGATTTTTCGCTCGTCGGCGTGCATCTCAAATATTCGGGTAATATTTTCCCTTTTGTTACGATTCGTATTCAAAACTCTGCTGCCGGACTTTAACGTACCTTGATAAATCCTTAGAAAGCTCAAATCTCCGTGCACATCACTTGTAATCTTAAATGCAAGGGCAACCAGGCTGCCATTTGGGTCACATTTAATCGTTATCTTCTTTTTCTCATCGCCCGGCTTATGTCCGACAAGAACTGGTTTGTCCAACGGCGAAGGCAAATACGCCAGGACACTGTCAAGCAGTTTTTGCACGCCGATATATTTCAGAGCCGAACCGACAAATACGGGATGAAGTTTATTGCTTAAAGTTCCTTTTCTGATCGCTCTATGAATTATTTCATCACTAATCGCCTTATCATGGACGTAATTATCCATCAACTCCGCATCTACTTCAGCCGCAAGCTCTATCATCCTGTTTCTTTGTTGCTCGGCAGTGTGGCGTAATTCGGCGGGAATTTCAGTCTCCTCAAAAGTTGCTCCCAACTCTTCAGTCTTGTAGAAAACCGCTTTGTATTTAATCAGGTCTATTATACCTGCAAAAGAGTTTTCGGCTCCGATAGGAATCTGTAACAGAATCGGATTGGCGAGGAGTTTATCGCGAATAGAGTCGACGGTCATCTCGAAATCAGCGCCGATTTTGTCCATCTTGTTCACAAAACAAAGTAAAGGCAGAACATATTTTTGTCCCTGCCTCCAGACGGTTTCGCTCTGAGCCTGAACGCCTTCACTGGCGTCAAAAACAGCTATAGCGCCATCAAGAACACGGAGCGACCTTTCTACCTCAGCGGTAAAATCAATGTGGCCGGGCGTGTCGATAAGATTAACTTCAAAATCCTTCCAGGGACACTTTGTCGCCGCTGAAGTAATAGTAATGCCTCTTTCCTGCTCTTCTTCCATAAAGTCCATAACAGCAGTGCCGTCGTGGACTTCGCCCATTTTGTAGGTTTTTCCCGTATAGTAAAGTATACGCTCGGTTATGGTCGTTTTACCGGCGTCAATATGAGCCATAATTCCAATATTACGCAATTTTCCCAATCTACTGGGCATAATCAATGCCTCGTTTCTTATGATACAGTCCCGAAAGTCCCAAGGGCGACGCCCTTTGGCGGGATGCCCCTTGGCATTTACGAATAAAAAAACTGCCACGGTCATCTCATTAACGCACCGTGGCAGTAATAAACCGACGAATCTTACCAGGCAAAATGAGCAAATGCCTTATTAGCTTCAGCCATTCTATGAATATTCTCCCGTGTTGTCATCGCACTTCCACGTTTATTATAAGCATCCATCAATTCGGAGGCCAGACGCTCACACATCGGTTTTCCTTTCTTGGCCCTGGCCGATTGCAGTATCCACCTAAATGCAAGTGACTGCTGACGTTTCGAGCTTACCTGCATCGGCACCTGATAACTGGCACCGCCGACACGTTTGCTGCGAACCTCAATCAGCGGTTTTACATTATTTACCGCTGTCTCAAACACTTCAAACGATTCGCAGTCATTTAACTTTTTGGCAATAATATCCATAGCACCATAAAAAACCTTCTGCGAGGTACTTTTCTTACCGCCCCACATCATACAGTTAATAAACTTCGAAACCAGTTTGCTGTTATACTTTGGGTCAGGTTTTAATTGTTGTTTTGAAGCAGTAAAACTCTTCATAGTTCTTAGTCCTTCGTTCATAGTTCCTCGATGAACACACACCAATGAACAATGAACTATTTTTGTTTTTTAGCACCATACTTACTTCTGCCCTGTTGTCGACCGGATACGCCGGCACAGTCAAGCACACCACGAATAATATGATACCGAACACCCGGCAAATCTCTGACTCGGCCTCCGCGAATTACAACTGTGCTGTGTTCCTGGAGGTTGTGGTCAATGCCCGGTATATAAGCAGTAACCTCCTTGCCGCTGGTGAGTCTAACACGAGCAATCTTTCGCAAAGCTGAGTTCGGCTTCTTGGGTGTTTGGGTCCTTACAATCAGACAAACACCTCTTTTTTGAGGCGAACCGCTAATATCAGATATACGTTTTCGACCCTTTGACTTTGCTCTTGGACGTCTAACTAACTGGTTTATAGTAGGCATAATCCACTTCCGATTTCAATCTTCGAATTTCAACTGATTCCCAAAGCTTCCTTAACAGCAGCCTCTGCTTTCGCTTCTGCCTCTTTTTCTTCCTTTGCTTCCGCAAATTCCTTCGGCAGCGGCGCTGCAACAAGGTGTTTAACCTTCATTTCAAGATACGGCTTAAAAGCGGTGCCGGCCGGTATCAAATGGCCGAGTATGACATTCTCTTTCAAGCCGGTCAAACCATCAATTCTACCAGCTAAAGAAGCCTCAGTCAAGACCTTGGTCGTTTCCTGGAAACTGGCCGCTGCGATAAAACTATCCGACCACAGCGATGCCTTTGTTATTCCTAAAAGCAACGTCTGAGCTGTTGCGGCCTTTGGTTTTCTGCCCTTAGCCGGAGTACCGCCTATCAATTCTATCTTTTCATTGATACTGGCAAGTCCTTTCTTGTCGATAATCTGACCTTCCTCCAAATCAGTTGTATCTCCGACGCTGGAAATCCTGAGACTGTTGGCCAAACTTTCATTCGCTTTTCGGAATACAAACTTATCAACTACCTCACCCGGCAAAAAAGAGCTGTCGCCGACAGATTCAATACTAACCTTTCGCATCATCTGAGCACAAATAATTTCAATGTGCTTATCATTGATATTAACATTCTGTGAACGGTAAACATTTTGAATCTCCGAAATCAGATACTTCTGCAATGTTTCTTCGCCTCTTATTCGCAGAATATCGTGCGGTACTAATGGGCCATCTGTCAGGGCGTCTCCGGCCTCTGTGTAATCAGCGGTGTGGACATTAAGGTGTCTGTCTCGTGGAACGTGGTGTTCTTTCTCCATTCCGGACTCTGAACGTATAATAATGGTCATTTTGCCCTTGCGTTTATCACTTCGCAGCTCGACTCGGCCGCTAATCTCAGCCATTGCAGCAGGGCCCTTGGGCTTGCGTGCTTCGAATACTTCAGTAACTCTGGGAAGACCACCCGTGATATCCTGCGTTCCACCGGTGGCTCTGGGTTGATGAGCAAGCAACTGGCCCGCCTGGACCTGCTGGCCTTCTACAACTTCGATTCTGGCACCCGCAGGCAGATAGTGGACATCGAGTATTTTCCCGCTGGCATCTTCTATGATAATTTGGGGATGCTTGTCGCCTTTATGTTCGATCACAACAGGCCTGCTGATCTGTCCTTTTCTCTCTTCTTCAATTCCAATCGTCTCGCTTTCGATGATATCTACAAAGCGAATAAGGCCGGGCGCTTCGGCCAAAATTGGTGTACGGTGTGGGTCCCATATGAATAACACGGCTCCGTTCTTTACCTTCTGACCATCTTCAACCAAAACGGTGGAACCATAGGGCACTTTGAATTTGTCAAGCTCTCTGTCCTTGGTGTCAAGAAGAGCTATCTCACCGTTGCGTTTCAGCGCAACTATCTGGGTACTCCCATCATCCCGCTTGAAAGAAACCGCATTTATATCGCGATACTGAATCTTTCCCGAATGTGTGGCCTTCTGTTCGCGTTCAAGAATAGCTCTGGAAGCAACGCCGCCGGTGTGGAAAGTACGCAATGTCAACTGGGTGCCGGGCTCACCGATTGACTGCGCGGCGACAATGCCAACGGCCGAACCTTCCTCAACTAATTTTCCCGTACTCATATCCCAACCATAACACTTCGCACAAATACCAAAAGGACAGTCACAAGTCAGCGGGCTCCTGACCCTGATAGCATCAAGGCCTAAAATTTCAATCTTTACTGCTGCTTCCTGTGTAATAACTTCGTTCTCGCGAACGACCATTTCATCGGTAATCGGGTTACGAATATTATCCCTGGCGGTTCTGCCGATAATAAGTTGAGAAAGCGGCACATCAATTTGCTCGCCTCTGCTGACCGTGCTTTTTGTGATTCCCTGCAAGGTTTGGCAATCGTGTTCGGTGATAATCAGATTCTGGGCCACATCGATAAGTTTTCGGGTAAGATAACCGGAATTGGCTGTCTTCAACGCGGTATCAGCCAGCCCCTTACGCGCTCCATGCGTAGAGCTAAAATACTCAAGGACGGTCAGGCCCTCGCGGAAGTTTGACTTGATAGGTGTTTCGATAATCTCACCGCTTGGTTTAGCCATCAACGCCCGCATTCCCGCAAGCTGCTGAATCTGGTCCACACTTCCTCTTGCACCGGAATCGCTCATAAGGTATATGGGATTCAGATACGGCGAGCCATCCTCGTTGGTATCTTCTTTAAGGCCGCGCATCATTTCATTTGTAACTGCAACGCGGGCATTAGTCCAGGCATCGATAACCTGATTATACCTTTCACCCTCGGTCAGGACACCGTTAGCATAGTTTTTCTCGATTCTGCCGACCTTCTTTTCTGTCTCGTCGATAATTTCCGGTTTTTTTGCCGGTATCTTCAGGTCCGTAATACCAAAGCTCAAGCCTCCAAGTGTAGCATACTTGAAGCCTAAATCCTTTATTTTATCAAGAAGGTCTATGGTCTCACGACTGCCGGCTAATCCGAAACAGTCACTAATCACTCCGCTCAATCTTTTCCCATCCAAAGTCATATTGTAAAACGGCGTTCCTGCAGGAAGCATGTCGTTAAATATGCACCGACCAACCGAAGTTTCAATTGTAGTCGGTCTCACTTCTGTTGGTTCATAGCTTTCCGTTTTTGAACTACGAATCCCAAGGTTTGAACTCACAACCGGTTTATCAATTCTTACTTTAATCTTTTCGTGCAAACCGATTTTGCCCACTTCATAGGCCATCATCGCCTCGAAAGAGTCTTTGAATGCCGAAATTTTAACGGTAGACTCAACAACATGCTCGTATTCCCTCTCCATATAGGTCAAATAATAGTTACCCATCACCATATCCTGAGACGGTCCAACCATCGGTGAGCCATTTGCCGGCGAAAAAATATTGGAGGTGGCCATCATTAAGATATGAGTTTCAGCTTGCGCTTCGACACTGAGCGGCAGGTGCACAGCCATTTGGTCGCCGTCAAAGTCAGCGTTGAATCCCTTGCAGGCCAACGGGTGAAGCATAATCGCATTGCCTTCTACAAGGATAGGCTCGAAGGCCTGAACGCCCATTCGATGAAGCGTAGGAGCACGGTTGAGAAGAACCGGATGCTGATGAATGACTTCTTCGAGAACATCCCAGACGGGGTCATCGCACCGCTCAATCATTCTCTTGGCGCTCTTAATCGTATCGGCAAGCCCGTGCATCCGCAGTTTTCGAATAATGAAAGGCTGATACAACTCGAGAGCTATTTTCTTTGGCAGGCCGCATTGGTGGAGTTTTAGATTAGGCCCTACTACAATCACGGACCGAGCGGAGTAATCTACCCGTTTGCCAAGCAGGTTCTCACGGAATCGGCCCTGTTTGCCCTTAATCATATCCGTCAGGGACTTTAGAGGCCGATTATTACTGCCGAGTACCGGTCTGCGGCAGCGCCCGTTGTCAAGCAGTGAATCGACTGCCTGCTGAAGCATTCTTTTCTCGTTACGGATAATTACATCGGGAGCATTAAGGTCTATGAGTTTTTTTAGCCGGTTGTTGCGATTGATAATTCGCCGATAAAGGTCGTTTAAGTCGCTGGTTGCGAAATTACCTCTTTCAAGAAGAACCAAAGGACGCAAATCCGGTGGGATAACAGGAATAACTTCAAGCACCATCCACTCAGGCTTGTTACCGCTGTTTTTGGCTTCGTTGACAATCTTAAGGCGTTTCGTGAGATCTTTGATTTTCTGCTTGCTGTTGGTCTTGGATATAGCCTGCCGCAACTCAATGCTCAAGGCATTAAGGTCAAGATTTATCAATAGTGCCCTGATCGCATCAGCGCCCATTGAGGCCTTAAATCCTTCCGTAACATATTTTTTCATCGCCTCACGGTATTCTTCTTCGCCAAGCAGTTGTCCCATCTTCAACGGACTCTGGCCAGGGTCAGTAACAACATAGTCCTGGAAATATATTATTTTCTCCAGGTCCACCGCTTTCATTGCCAAAAGCGTACCAATGCGATTAGGTATGGCTTTGTAAAACCATATATGCACGACCGGTGCCGCAAGATTAATATGTCCCATTCGCTTGCGGCGAACACGACTATGCGTGACTTTGACTCCACAGCGGTCGCAAATTATCCCCTTAAACTTGGTACCTTTATACTTGCCGCAGGCACACTCCCAGTCCCTCTCCGGACCGAAAATTCGCTCACAGAACAATCCATCCTTCTCCGGCCTATAAGTACGGTAATTGATAGTCTCCGGCTTGCGTACTTCCCCAAAAGACCAGCTGCGAATATCATTCGTGCTGGCCAATGAAATCTTTACCGAACCGTAATCATTAATACGATCGTAAATACTTTCATACATTTAAAGCTTCCCCTAATCGACTATTATACTTTTTTGCTTCTTCCGAAGAATCAATAATCCATCCTACAATGCGGCGATTCCAAGCCGCTTCTTCTCAAGCTGGATATTCAATCCCAGACCTCTTAATTCATTGCATAGTACGTCAAAAGACAGCGGTGTACCCGCCTCGAGGACGTTTTGTCCTTTGACCATTGATTCATAGATTTTTGTCCGGCCCTCAACATCATCGCTTTTGACTGTTAACATCTCCTGCAGAGTATAAGCAGCTCCGTAGCCTTCTAAGGCCCACACTTCCATTTCACCAAATCTTTGGCCGCCGGTTCTGGCCTTTCCACCTAACGGCTGCTGTGTAATCAGACTATACGGGCCAGTTGCCCTGGCGTGGATCTTATCATCAACAAGATGATGCAGTTTCATCATGTATATGTATCCAATGGTGGCAGTTTGGTCGAAAGGTTCACCTGTCCTGCCATCATATAATTGGGTCTTCAAAGCCGACGGGACATTTATAAAGAACTCATCATCAGGCGGTACTTCTGCTCTTTTTTCCAACTCAGCCTTTCGCTGCGCCATTCGCTCATTTGCTTCCTCTGTCAATTCCAGGATATCATCCTCAGTAGCACCATCGAATACCGGTGTAACAGCGTTAAAGCCCAACACCCTCGCCACCCAGCCAAGATGCGTTTCCAATATCTGGCCGACATTCATTCGGCTCGGCACGCCGAGAGGATTTAGTAATATGTCGAGACTCGTGCCATCTTCGAGAAACGGCATATCCTCTTCCGGCATAATCTTGGCAACCACACCCTTGTTACCGTGGCGTCCGGCTACTTTATCACCGATTGATAACGTCCTTTTGGTTGCAACATAAATTTTTACCATTTGTAATACGCCGCTGGGTAGTTCATCACCGTGTTTTAAACTATCAGACCTTCGTTTCTTTTCTTCCTGAATTTCAGTAATCTTGCTCCAGAATTGATCGACGATCTTCTGTACGCCTTCTCTGGCCGAGGCGGGCCTGACCCACTTAATATTAAAGTTTTCTACCTGCTCATAAACAACCTCATCATCGGGGCTCTGCCCGACTTTCTGACGTGTGGATGTATCGACGATATTGAGGTCGAATTTCTTATGGATAGTTTCGATCATCTGCCTGAAAACCAGACACTCTTTGGCCTTCATCTCTTTTTCATAGCGTTTTATATCGGCTGCCAGTGCCTTCTTTTCTTCCTCGCTGGCCGCCCCGCGTCGTGTAAACCGTTCTGTTTTTTTTACTACTCCTTCATACCCGCTGGGCAGTTCAAGTGAGTCATTCTTGACATCTTCGCCGGCTCTTCCAAATATAGCGTGCAGAAGTTTTTCCTCAGGAGTCAGTTCGGTCTTGCTCTTGGGTACCACCTTACCTACAAGGATATCACCGGTGCAAACTCTTGTTCCTTCGCGGACCACCCCATATTCATCAAGATTCCGCAGCGCCTTTTCGCTGACATTGGGAATATCACAGGTAAATTCTTCCTTGCCGAGACGGGTCTCGCGAACCTCAGCAGTAAATTCGTCTATGTGGATGCTGGTAAAGCTGTCATTCTTACAGAGCTTTTCACTAACAATAACGGCGTCCTCAAAGTTAAAGCCGTCAAACGAGACAAAACCCACAAGAATGTTTTTACCGAGCGCCAACACGCCGTTAGAGGTGCCCCCGCCATCTGCTATAATCTGTCCGGTCTGGACTTTTTCATCGAGCTTTACTATGGGCCTTTGATTAAGACAGGTTCTTTCATTCAATCCAACAAATTTGGAAAGCTTATATTCATCAGTGTGGTTAATGACTATGGTAGTTGAGTCAACTGCAGTAACTACGCCGCCTCTCTCAGCACGCACGACCATACTTGAGTTCTGCCCTACCAAATCCTCCATCCCAGTGCGAACCAAAGGCGGCTCCGTCTTCAGCAGTGGAACTGCCTGCCGCTGCATATTGGAACCCATCAAAGCTCGGTTTGCGTCATCATGCTGAAGGAATGGGATAAGCGAGGCCGAAACACCAACAATTTGCTTCGCCGAAACATCAACATAGTTAACCTCCTGGCCGGCCACCTGAGATAACTCACCGTGTTTCATAGCCAGCACCATCCCCTTCTGAATCTCATTTGTCTCCTGGTCAAATGTGTTCGGTGCTGCAATTACAGCCTTCATATCTTCATCGGCGCGCAAATAATCAACCTTGTCCGTAGCTTTACCATTTTCGACCCTTCGATAGGGCGTAAGCAGAAATCCATATTCGTCAACTGCAGCAAATATGGCTAATGAAGCGATTAAGCCTATATTTGTTCCTTCGGGAGTTTCAATCGGACAAACTCTACCGTAATGGCTGATATGCACATCCCGGACTTCAAAACCCGCTCGTCTTCTGTTCAAACCACCGGGGCCAAGAGCTGATAAGCGCCTTTCATGTGTCAATTGGCTTAAAGCATTGGTCTGGTCAACAACCTGGCTCAACTCACCCCTGCCAAAGAAATAGTTTATACTGCTCGATACGCTCTTGGAATTTACCAAATCCGCGATGCGCATCGGCTCGTCATCATCGGTTCTGGGCTTGAAGGTCATTCGCTCTTGAATGGTTTTGCGAAGTTTGAGCAGGCCTTTTCTGATTTCTTCCCCGGCCAGTTCCTCGATTGTACGCAGCCTTCTATTACCCAGGTGGTCGATGTCGTCGACCTCGCCCTCGTTGTTGCGAAGGGCTACTATGTATCTCATTGTGTTGAGGAAGTCTTCGGGACGAAGTGTCATCTCATTTTCGTCTACTGCCTGCTCGAACTTACGATTCAACCTGAACCTGCCGACTCGGCCAAGGCGATAGCGATTCGAATCGAAAAATTTCTCTTGAAAAAAAGTCTTTGCCTTCTCTTCGCTGGGCGGATTACCGGGTCTTAACCTCATATAAAACTTGAGCAGCGCCTGCTCGTGGCTTTGGCAATCGTCCTCTGCGACGGTATTTAGAAGAATCGGGTCCCGCACCACTTCGATAACTTCGACCGTACCCTTCTTGCTCTTTCCCCGTTTCTCAGAAACAACTTCTTCGACAATACCACACTCTGTCAATTCCTTTATTGCCCATTTTTTCAGCATATTATCGGCAGATAATCCGGCCGTAAAATGCAGTTTAAGTCGGGCCTGCAATCCCTGACCTTTAGGGTTTTTGTTTTTTCCCTCTCCAGCCAGACCGACATAACCATCTTTCACTTTGCCAGTTTTAATTTTCTTGAAGAAATATATCCCTTGCTCGTTAGTCTGTACTTTCGTATAGACATCTAAGTCTTCTATCTCTATCCAGTCTGAATCATCTTCCATCGCTTTTGTACATTCTCGGAAAAGTTCCTCAAGCCGAGAGTTCTTCTCGAACAGGCTTTTCACTTTCTTAATAGGCTTCAAACGTTTCTCGCCATTAAGGTCTGGACATCCGCCTTCCTTATGCTCATCCACAGCGTACCAAGCAAGTTTAGTCTCAAGTGCAGATAGTTCATCCTTTTCTAAGGTATAACCTTCTTTTTTAGTAACAACCCATTTAAATGCAAATCCACCGGTTGTTTTACATCCTTTGAGCATGTATTTTTTACGAAGGTTTTGTTTATTTTCCTTTACCCAATCACGTACTTCTTTGTCCCCACGAAGCCATCTATCGGCTTCGGGTTCGTCTTTGGCCTTTTTGGTCCGCTTTATCAAAGAGGAAGACCCACCGGAAGTAATATTGCTTTGCTGTATCAGAGTAACCTTGTCACCGATTTGGGTGCCGGCATCTACTATAACCTCACCCGTCTCTTTGTCCACAATCGGCCCAACCGCCCACATAGTAGGCGCCAATTCGGCCACAGGAACATTCTTTGTTTGGTAAAAGGCACGCAGGATACTCTCACTAGTACTGTGGTCCGGGTCTATTGCCCGTAGAAAAATTGTTGCCGGTATCTTGCTGGACTGATCAATTCTGACAACCAAAACATCTTTACGAGTAACACCTATCTCTATCCAACTGCCCCTTTCGGGAATAATTCTTACTCCGTGCAGTACCCTGTCGCCTTCTTTACTCTCGATAAGAAAATCGACACCCGGACTTCGGTGCAGTTGGCTGACAATGACCCGCACGGCACCATTGATGATAAACTCCCCACCGCCTATCATAACCGGCATCTCACCAAGATATATCCCCTGCTCAGCCACATCTTTACCATCCCTGCTGCGGAGCCTGCACCAGATTTTTAACGGGTAGCCATAAGTCAACCGCAACTGTCGGCACTCAACAGGCGTATGACGCGGCTTCTCCAGTTCATAGTAGAGATATTCCAAAGTTCGAGTATTATCATAACTCTGGATAGGGAATATCTCCTGAAACAGTGCTTCGAGCCCAACACGCTTTCTCTTGTTGGGGACCACATTTCCCTGCAAAAAACGCTCGTAGCTCCTGTTTTGTATTGCCACAAGGTCCGGTATTTTAACAGCATCAGAGACTTTGCCAAAATTACGAACAGCTTGTCCAGTACTGGTCTTCAACATTACCAATCTCCCACATTAAATGTGCCAATTGCTTTTCCAGCACCAAAGATTGATGCCGGACGACTTGACTGTCCCCTCAATCTCGTCTCCCGTATTTCGTTAAGTGCAGCTTAGGACTTATAGTTCGATTCGCATTTCACGCTTTCTCTTTAGGCCAACTCAACAACTGCACCTGCAGCTTCAAGCTGCTTCTTGGCAGCTTCGGCTTCTTCCTTGCTCAAGCCTTCTTTGACCGGTTTGGGAACGTTGTCGACGAGGTCCTTGGCTTCCTTCAAGCCAAGCGTCGTCAAAGCTCTTACTTCTTTGATAACCTGAATCTTTTTATCACCGAACTCTTTCAGGATTACATCGAAGCTGGTTTTCTCTTCTTTCTCTTCCGCCTGTGCCTGCGGGGCAGGCCCTGCCATCATAACAGCACCGCCGGCAGCCGGCTCAATCCCATACTCCTCTTTAAGATAATCGCCCAGTTCTTTGGCCTGTAACAATTTCAGACCGGCGATTTTGTCACCGAGCTTTTTAATCTCACTACTCCATTTCTTCGTCTCTTTAGAATCCTGGGCCCCTTTTGCCTTTTTGGTCTCTTTTACTTCTTCTTTAACTTCCTCCTTTACCTGCTCTTTTACATCTTCTTTAGCGTTGTTTTTTGCTTGTTCCTTTTCTTCGGTTTTAGCCATTTCCAGTCAACTCCTATTCATCAACGCCTTGCGGTAGCCGAAACTCCACCGTTTCGTTTAACCCTTCACAGGGGCAGCCACACAGGCAACAATATTTCAAATCTCCCGACCTTGCTTAATAATTCAAGCTGCCTGCTTTTCAGCTCTTTCAATAATGGTCTTTATGCAACCTGCGATAATTCCGGCAGGGGCACCAATCACAGCAGCCAATCTTGCCGCTGGCGCCTGGACTAAAGCGACAATCTCGCCTTGTAATTCTATACGGCTCGACATTTTCGAAATTTGCTCTGCCTCTTCGGCATCTAAAGCCGAGCCCTCCAGAAAAGCTCCTTTAATTTCTATAACCGGCACTCTTCTACGCCATTCGGTAAGCTCTTTTGCAACGTCAACAATGCTGTCACCGCCATAAGCAATAGCACAAGGACCGCTGAACAAAGTCTCTGCCGATTCCATCTTCCGATTGCGTAATGCCTTTTTGAACAGCGAATTCCTTACCACCAATAACCTGATACCTTTTTCTTTAAGCTCGCCGCGAATCAGGTTATTTTCAACTCCGTCCACACCTTTAGTACTGACAACCAAAAAATCCTGGACATCTTCCTTGACAATCTTGTTTTCCAGTTCGGCCTGTAGCAATCCCTTGACGTATTTGCTCATCTTCTCACCTGTTTAATATCTTACAGCTCCTGGCTGTAAGGTCATTTCAAATTATCGAGTAATAGTATGTTTAAATACTCACCGTTACGCTTGGACTCATTGTCGCAGATATAGATACTTTTTTGATATATGTACCCTTTGCAGCCGCTGGTTTTATTTTCTTTATGTGTGAGATAAAAGCCTCGATATTACCAACCAGTTTTTCGGCCTCGAAGCTCTGCTTACCAACAACCGTGTGCACATTACCACCTGTATCGTTTCTAAACTCGACTTTGCCTGCGGCGAATTCAGCCACTGCTGTTATAACGTCACCGGTTACCGTACCATTTTTCGGTGACGGCATCTTTCCCTGGGGACCCAGAATCCGACCAAGCTTACCCACTTTGCCCATGACCTTTGGCGAGGCGATAGCCACATCGAAATCCATCCAGCCATCCGATATCTTCTTTATCAATTCATCGCAGCCGGCCTCAATAGCACCGGTCTTTTTAGCCGCTTCAACGTCAGCATCCTCGCAAAAAGCAATTACTTTTTTCTGTTTTCCTATTCCAAAGGGCAGCGATATGGAGCCGCGAACCATCTGGTCTGCCTGCTTGGAGTCAATACCCAGGTGCAGTACACACTCAATGCTCTGGTCAAATTTTACTGACTTAAACGATTTGACTTTTCCAACCGCATCTGCCAGGCTCAGCGGCTCTTTCGTTACCTGTTGTGACTCTTGCTTATATCTTTTGCTTATAGAACTCATATCTCAGCTTGTATATAATTTATTTTTCTATCCTTTACACGTTATCTTCAATTTCTATACCCATACTTCGTGCCGTACCTCTGATAATCTTTTCGGCCTGGTCCAAATCGTATGCGTTTAAATCTTTGAACTTGGTCTCAGCTATTTTACGCAGCTGCTCTGTGCTAATTTTCCCGACCTTCTCTTTATTTGGAATGCCACTGCCTTTTGCGATTTCGGCCGCCTGCTTCAGCAACACTGCCGCAGGGGGGCTTTTGACCTCAAAGGTGAAACTTTTGTCCTTGTAGACGCTTATAACAACCGGCACGATTGTCCCATTAAGCTGTTTTGTGCGTTCGTTGAACTGTGAAACGAACTGGCCTATATTAACACCGTTTTGGCCCAGAGCAGGACCTATCGGCGGTGCCGGTGTCGCCTGCCCGCCCGGCGCTTGCAATTTAATCTTTACATCGACTTTTTTGGCCATTGTTCACCTTGTTATCATCTCTTGTAAACACCCTTGCACAACAGTCATATTATATCACCTACACTTTTTCGATCTGCCAATACTCTATATCCAGCGGTGTAGGCCGGCCGAATATCGTAACAATAACCTTCACAATCCCACGCTCAGTATCAATCGAATCGACCGTTCCTTCAAAATTCTCAAAGGCACCTTCCCGAATTTTAATCATATCACCTTTCGCAAACTCGACTTTGATGCTTGGCGACTCTTCAGGCTTTTCTACTTCCAAAAGCATTTTTGCCACATCTGTATCCCGCATAGGAGTGGGAACTCCTTCGGTGCCGATGAAATCTCCGACACCGGAGGTCTCCTTAATCATAAACCATGTCTTCTCCTGGACCCGCCCATCCTCGGCCGGTTCCATCTCCATAAAAACATAGCCAGGATACAATTTTCGCTTATGGACCGTCTGCTTGCTGCCGCGGATTCTCCTAACCTGCTCAACAGGTACTTCTATTCTGCCTACGATATCGGCCAAAGCCTCCTTTTCTACTTTCTGCATAAGGGTTTCCCTGACCTGCATTTCCCTGTTTGCCGCAACTCGTAAAACATACCATTGCATATTAATACCTGTCCCGTATAGCTATCCTTCTTCTCGCTTTCAGATGCTCTTCGCTCCCTATACTACATTTTAATTACTCCGATAGCTTTATATATTATATAGCAGCTTTTCAAAAATCATTCGAAAACTTAAATCCGTGACCCCAAGAAAAACAGCTAAAACAATCACAAGAACAATAACGATAACTGTCGAAACAATTATTTCCTTTCTGCTCGACCAGCTAACCTTTTTCATCTCGCTTTCGGCCGCGACCATAAAATCCGCAATCGCAGGCTTATTAACAAGCCAAAAAATCAAAAGGGCCAGTACAACAAATAAGCCGGCAGGAACCATAGTTTCAATCCACAATCCCAAATCCCAGGCTTGTAATTTCCTGTAAAGCTGTAAACAGCCCAATCCTGCAATTAATACTGCGCCAAAAGCACTACAAAGCCTTGTGTATTTGCCCTGACCACGTTTGTAAATATCAAATACCATAATAATCTCACATCTTGTGTCACAAGATACAATTCCAAGCAGGCCAGGAGGGAATCGAACCCCCAACCTTCGGTTTTGGAGACCGACGCTCTGCCAATTGAGCTACTGGCCTGTGTTTTTATAGGTTCCCACTCTTCGAAGGGATCCCCAAACACAACAAAAGTCGTTTGGCGACACCAATAAGCCACAAAATGGAGTCCATGCTCTTTTGTCACCGCAAGGCGGGGCTGATTTACTTACGTCGTATCTTATGGACAGTATGTTTACGTTCCCTTTTACAAAACTTTTTGAGCTTTATTTTCGGCGTCCCCTCCGCCACACTAACACTCGTGCGATAGTTTCTCTCGCTACAGTCGACACATTCAAGCCAAACAAATTCTCTTTTGCTTTTCTTCTTAGCCATCGAACCTCTGTCTAATCGGCAGGCTCACCATAATAGAAAGTTTCACTTTGTGTATCACATCGCCCACTATAGAATTTCTTACGAGGTGCTTTTACTTGAGAGGTACCCTAATCATAGCTTATCGCATTCGGGAACCCACAAACATGCCCTTGCCCATCATATACTCGTTAATCTACACTTCACTAATGCCAGCACCTTTGCTCTTGACACTCGTGGATTCAATAGTTTTCCAGAAATACTCAGGCAAGGATTTTCGTTACCACACCAGCACCGACTGTCCGACCACCCTCACGAATGGCGAAGCGAAGGCCTTCTTCCATAGCGATTGGAGAAATAATCTCCACCTCCATGGCTATATTATCACCCGGCATACACATTTCCGCAGCCTTACCGTCCCTGCTCATTAAAGTATGAACCGAGCCGGTAACATCGGTCGTTCTGAAATAAAACTGCGGCCTGTAGCCTGCGAAGAATGGTGTATGACGGCCACCTTCTTCTTTTGTCAGAACATAAACTTCGGAATAAAACTTGGTATGAGGAGTAATAGAACCAGGCGCGGCAATAACCTGGCCTCGTTCCAAGTCCTTCTTTTCCACACCACGCAGAAGCAAGCCGATATTATCGCCGGCCTGACCTTCATCGAGCGTTTTGTTAAACATCTCTACGCCTGTAACAACGGTCTTACGTGTCTCTTTTGCAAGTCCAACGACTTCAATCTCCTCGCCAACGCGGACTTTACCTCGCTCAACCCTGCCTGTGCCGACTGTTCCGCGACCCTTAATACTGAAAACATCCTCAACCGGCATAAGGAACGGCTTATCCACATCACGCTGAGGTACCGGCAAGTAATCATCGACCGCTTCCATCAGCTCGTCAATGCACTTGCACGCCTCATCATCTTTACCTTCGCATTCCATCGCCGCTAAAGCCGAGCCCTTAATAATAGGAATCTCATCGCCGGGGAATTCATATTTGTCCAGCAGTTCTCGTATTTCAAGTTCAACCAACTCCAGTAGTTCAGGGTCGTCTACCTGGTCCACCTTGTTCAGGAAAACCACAATCTTGGGCACGTTAACCTGACGGGCAAGAAGTATATGCTCACGAGTCTGTGGCATAGGGCCATCTCCGGCTGCCACAACTAAAATGGCACCATCCATCTGTGCTGCTCCGGTAATCATATTCTTGATATAGTCTGCATGTCCCGGGCAATCGACGTGGGCATAGTGGCGCTTTTCCGTCTCATACTCTACATGCGCGGTATTTATTGTAAGTCCACGCGCCTTCTCTTCCGGAGCATTGTCAATATCATCAAACTTCTTTGCTGTGCCCTTGCCGGCTTTCTTTACCAGTCTCATTGTGATTGCAGACGTCAATGTCGTCTTGCCGTGGTCAACATGACCGATAGTTCCAATATTGATATGTGGTTTTACCCGCTCAAATACTGCTTTTGCCATCTTAATATACACCTCCAATGTGCTGGGTTAGTATTTATACACTTGCCTCTCTTGATTCTCGAAAAGCCCCTTTTCAAACTTCTATAATAAACTCAAAGCCAAGATCAACAATAGATTTGCAAGCTATCTCAGCCTGACCTGCTTGCATTTAGCTGCTGATGGGGCTTGAACCCATGACCTCGTCCTTACCAAGGACGCGCTCTACCACTGAGCTACAGCAGCAATATTGAATTTAGTGTTCACCACTCTGGTGACAAATCAAACATATCAAAAATAAAGTACGGCTATACACACTTCGCAAGCCGCACAAGATGAACCTCACCCTCTTTTCATGCCTTAAAAAAATCTATATACAACAAAAACAGAAACTTATGGGTTCTTCCAAATGATTTATAATATAAACTCACAATTCTATAAAACTACAAATCAAGATGCAAACGAAAAAATATAAAAATGCAAAAAAATAAAAAAACTCTTATACAATCGTTTTTTGTATACTAATATGAATTTTTCGCCCAAAAACGGCACTTAGCACTAATTCACACTTTCTTCACGGCTTCAATAAAGCATACAGACTCTTGATTAATGCACAAAATACCGCCTTTCAGAGCTATAAATGGTTTTTTTGCTCATTTCCCACCCAAAAAGTTCTAACCACCCAGGTATAATACAGCAATATACAAAATGCCCGCCAATCGCATACGAATTCGATACTAACCACGAGTTTCTTGGGCCTTATCGGGTTCTGTGGCCTTACCGAGTCGACTAAGCCATAATTGTACCTGTTCGAGCCATTTCGGCCTCTTACCAGAGGGATTTATTTCTGATATTGCTTTCAGAACCACATTAGGATCAGCACCGGCAGGAGGTTCGCTCAGGTAATTATCAATCGCCAGCACTATAACACTATTAGGCTCCAAGTCCTTTTCCAGCAGGCAATTATCCACAATTGTAGTTGCAGCTTCCACATTTGGCCATCTCAAATAAGCATCCAGTAGTTCCGACAGAATTTTATCTCTTTCTTCGCGTGTCTCTGTCTCTGTCTGCAGTATACCCAAATACCTCGCAGCCTTTTCAAAAGCACCGGTTTTCTTATAAAGATAAGCCAGTTTTTCTCTGATATTCCTGAGCATCTGCAGCTTATTCTCACGTATGGCTTTTCCTTCCGCAATCTCAAGAAAAGAGATATTCTGCTCAACAGACAACCTAACTTTGGTACCGGGCGAGTCAAATTTTACTATCCATTCGTTTAGGACACCGGCATCCGAACCTTTGAATAACTCGAGCATCGCCTGCCAGGCAGGTCCGCTCTCGCCTTCCGCTGTTGAGCCAATTTTTCCAGAAAGCCAGACTAAATCTTCCGGACCGCCGACTTGACCGGCAAGCTCTATTATTTTCTTACTGACGATAAGACTACTATCGCTAACAAAACTTCTCAATATCTTAAGCGCCTTTGCTTTATCAATATAGATAAGCCCATCTACCGCTGCCTCGCGAACCAAATCAGTCTCGTCATTTAGTGCCTGCCCAAACAAAGACTCAAAAAGTCTGGTTGCTTCAACTCTGCAAGCGCTCCTCTGGGCGCACAATCCGGCCATTGCAGCAAGCAATTCTCCGCGAAGCGTTCTATCGGCCTTATCTTTTTCCTGGTTGTATCTTGCCTGAAGCAAACCAAGATATCTGTCAACCTCACTGGATGCAAATCCACCCTGTTCAAGTAATTTTCTTATAACATCAGCTCCTTTTTGCGCCTTTTTCGGGTCCTCTTCGACCAGATATTTTTCCGCCCATTCCAGGAGCTGTTTTCTTACCTCTCCGGAAACCTGAACTCCTGAATTATCTGAAAAGGCGTATTGACACGCTCTGCCGAGCGCAACGAACAACTCAATCCTCACCTCATCGTATTGTTCAATTTTGAGCTGTTCCAGCAGACGCTGGGCCGAATTCAACTCCACCATCAAAGACAGAAGCTTCGCTGTCCTTAGCCGAACAACGCTGTCCTGGTCGGAAACCAAACCGACCAAAATTAACTCAAGGGCAGCAGGCAGTTGAGGATTCGGTGTCGAGCTTACTCGGTCCTGATAAACCTTATCCAACGCCCATAATCTCACTGTTACCTCTAAATCACCCAAATACTTTGCCAGGAACTTAGCTCTGTCTGCGTCATCCTTTCTGCCAACGTATACCTCATCTAATGCGGCCAAATAATGCCCCTGCCATATATCCAGCTCGTCTTTGACCTTGTGCATCTGTCCTTCCAGCCAAATCAAACGGTCCCGCAGGAACTCGTCAGTATCCCGGGTTTTAAGTATACTGATTATTTCTTTTCGACTTTCGGGGTCCTGTTCTACGATTATGCCCAGAGAGTTCAGCGCCTTCTCTGCTGCGTCTGCAACCTGCTTTTCAGGGTCATCAATTAGGTTTATAAGTCTGATTACCGCCCGCTTATCCGGTTGAAGCTTCAAAGCATATATCGCGTTCAATCTCGCATTGACGGTAAGCGACTGTTCTGTTAAGACTTTCTCAAGGGACTCTGATATTTGCTCGTATTCAAAGATTAAAAGGCTCTCAGCAGCCAATTGAGCTTCGCCGGTATTACCGGTAGGCAATATATCAAGCAACGGCTGAATAAAATCGCGATTCTCCTTTATGCGTTTCTGCTCTGATCGGGCCTGAATCAATGCCCTGCACACAGCCATTCGTGCGGCGCTGTTGGTGGATTGTTTCAATACGGACAAAAGAATCGTTCGTGCAACCGGGTCCTCGCTAAAAAGCATCTCAGAAGCGGCAGCTATGCGTATCTGCTCGCTTTTGCCCTCCAGCAATGTGCTTTCATAGATCTTCAACTGCTTGCTAAGCTCGGTCTTTGCACCTGATTCATTAGCGGGCAAGACCGCACTGCCGGCGCCAACCCCAGCCTGTTGGCAGCCCACAATCAATAGTAATATCAGTAGATATAGACGCTTTGTACTCATTCGGATGACCCTACACAAAACTCCATAATTCATAATAATCACAAAATCCTTCAAAGTCAACTTCCATTTTTCGGTGAGCTTACACCTCGATTCACACTCCCCTATTGCCTTGGGTGGAACTCTTTATGAATCTTTCGCAGCCTTTCCTGGTCGACATGTGTATAAATCTGCGTAGTGGCTATGTCTACATGTCCGAGCATTTCCTGAACGCTTCGCAAGTCGGCACCTCCTGTCAGCAGATGCGTTGCGAAGCAATGTCTTAACGTATGAACGGTTAGATTTCTGGGCATTCCTGCACGAACAGCGTATTTTTTAACTAATCTCCAAACTTCAATACGACTCAGGGGCAGGCCGGTTCGAGACAGCATCAAAAAATCGGCACTGTGCGGCCTGACCAGCCTCGGTCGAAGATTCACAAGGTACTCAACTGTCGCCGCTATTGCGGTTTTACCGACTGGTATCACACGTTCTCTACTGCCCTTGCCAAGGCACCGTAAGTATCCGATATCAAGATTCAAATCCGATATTTTAAGCCCTGCTAACTCGCTGGCACGTACGCCGGTAGCATAGAGCAATTCGAGAATCGCTTTGTCCCGAAAGTAAAATGGCTCGTCCGATAATGGAGCGTTTAATAGGGTGATAACCTGCTCTTTGCTGCAAATCGTGGGCAGCTTCTGCCAAAGCTTCGGGCCTTCGAGGATTGCGGTGAAGTCATCGTTGATACGGCCGGTTAGCTTGGAAAACCGAAGAAGCATCCTTATAGCGACAAGACAGCGTTTAATCGAGCTTTCACTCTTTTCGTCCCGGCTGAGCGATTGAATATACTTTTGTATAAGGGCCGGCTTTATTTGCCTCAACCGACTGATTCTGCGGGACTGACAATATGCCAGAAAGCTCTTCAAATCGCGACTATAGGCCAGGATTGTATTATTAGCCAGTCCCGCCTCAACTTTAAGATAATCTAAAAAATCCCTGACGCTCCGTTCTAAAGACAGGGAAATTGACCTGGCACTACCGGACTGTAACTGTACCGATGAGGACACGTGAACTACTCTCTAAACACACGAAAAGATATAAACAATACGATATTATCAATATCGGCGTTAAAACAAGCCAATCTTTAGTTGCTAATACATGATAAAAGCCACAAATAACCTGAAAAATATGAAAATCACATCTTGACAAATCAATTACACTCCACATATTGAAGGCAATATGTCTTTTATTCCGCAAGTGCATTAAAGGCGAAGGAAACCGTTATGGACTATATCAAGCCGACTCGCCGCACGGAGGCACCGACCAACAGATGCACCTAATCGACATCAGCGCGATTGTTGTCTGAACGTACTGTTGGTCATGGGTTCTGCGCTCTTTTAAGCAGGACAAAACCGCAAACAAAAACATAAAATCCACTTGTTTAAGAATCTTTTTGACAGACATATCTTCGGTTCCAGGCTAAAAATGAAGATATTAGGCTGATGTTGGGAATTCTCGAAAAAACCAGCAAAATTTGAGGAAATTTGTTTGACGCGAAACCCGCTTTAGGTTAATATTTAT
>CAYVIT010000042.1:20729-24606 GCA_964451425.1 uncultured Pirellulales bacterium | reverse complement strand
AACAGAATATTGTTTGATGATTATTCTTTTATATTGTATACCGGCGTACTTTATAAGAAAAAGTTAACTGTGAACAAAAACTGAATGAACACTGAAAACACTAAAAAATTCGACCTTACAGCGACTTTCGCATGCCTTGGTACACTGTCTTTCTGGGCAATCGGCCCGATTTTCATAAAATACCTGACCGGCTATATTGATTCATGGACACAAAACCTGCTGCGATATTCAGTGGGTTGTCTGTTCTGGCTCCCCTTTCTTCTTTTTGCAATCAAAAGAAAACGGTTTGAAACAAAAATCTGGCGTAAAGCTCTCCTGCCGGCAGTGCCAAATATCATTATGCAGTGTTTGTGGGCCGGAGGTTTTTACTATATAGGCCCGGCATTTATGGTCTTATTGACGAAAACCTCTATTCTCTGGGTTGCGGTCTTTTCTTTTATCCTCTTTGCCGATGAAAGAGCACTAATTAAAAGTAAACGATTCTGGCTGGGATTGGCGCTTTCCGCGATCGGTGTGGTTGGAGTTATGTGCTACAAGGAGGACTTTGACGCGACTAAAACCATAATCGGTATAATTATAGCCCTCGCGTGTGCTTTTACGTGGGCTTTATATACAATTTCTGTGAAAATCGCTTTTAAGGATATTAACTCTCACTACGGTTTCTCGGTAATAAGCATCTACACAGTCGCCGGTCTTTTCGTACTCGCCCTGCTATTCGGCAAAGTGGGGCAGTGCATGACAATGGGCGTCCGGCAGTGGGCGTGTGTTGTGATTTCGGGAGTAACGGCTATCTCATTAGGCCATGTTCTATATTATGTGGCGATAAAGCGTATCGGCGCAACTATCCCGGCGCTTGTGATATTATCTCAGCCGTTTATCGTGCTTGCCATTTCCAATATTGTCTTTGGAGAATCGATGAACGCGATTCAATTATTCTTTGGAGTGGTCCTGCTGATAGGCTCAGCCCTTGCGATTTGGGCACAGCAGCACTTGAAGCGAAACGGACATAATAAAGCATAACGCGACTATTTCTATTGTTTTCTCAAATAGCCAACGTAGTGTCCGGTTCAGGTTCGAAGACGTCGAAGCTGGTGCCATACTGACGCAGGTACAATAGAGAATAAGAGCGGTCGAAGGCAAGTATAGGCAGCATGAAAACTGTTCCAATATACGGTATTGCAATGATACAGCCAAGACAGCAGCAAGTAATACAAACGCACGCCAGGATAATTATGCCAACGGCCAGTGCAATTACAATCTGGAACAGAATATAGAGTGTGAACCTGCCTTTGTTGCCGGTAAGCATTGGCCAGAACTCTCGCCAGGCGGTCATACATGTTCCCTGCCGCAGGAACATAATCGGCACGACGAAATCCCGTGTGAATTTGTTTATCAGTGCGAAGACAATGGCAGTTGGTACGATAAGACAAATCGCGAGCAAAACCATTAATATTATACCGGGGGGATTGGGCCCGCCGCCGCCAGCGAATAAGAGGACACCGATAACCACTAACATGGCAATTAACATCATAACAACAGCGAAACTGATGAGGCCTACAACAACCCGGAATAGGAAAAGACTGTTGCCCTGCTTTTTGAATTTTCGCCAAGGTACTTTGATTTCGGCTTTGTTCAGAGCAACGCAGTGCAGGAACATAAAGCGGCCCCGGCTGCTGAGCCAGGTTATGACAAGGCCGATTATTATTATTACGACAGTGACGGTTATAGCAACAGGGAGAATCCAGAATAGATTTTCGATAAGAAAATCTTTTGCGTTGTTAAAGACCTCAGCGGGTGCTCCATGTCGCTGCTGTCCGCCGAAATTGAAGTTCGGTCCACCGCCACTTCCCAGGTAGGCCAGCCACGCACAGAAGCCAATAACGAACCATTTGCCAATGTCGAAGGGCCTGAAAAGGAGCGTCTTGACCCTTTCGATGGCGGGGCTGATAGGGTCGATTACGCTTATTTGGTTTTCTTGCGATGTCATAGTACAAGTCCTCCAAGATAAATGAGCCAGTTAACAAAAATCAATATCGAAATTGTCACCGCCAAACTTAAGTTTATCTTTATCAGTTTTTTGCCCATTCTTTTGGGATGAATGATTACCCCATAGATTCTATATGGAATCTGGAAACAAGTAAAGGCAAAAATTATAGGGCCAAGAACGTGGAACTTCAGGGACTGGTGCCAATCACCGTGGGCCAAGGAGCAAAAAGAGCGTGTAAGGCCACAGAGGGCACATTTTATGCCAAATAAATCATACAAAAGGCAGCGATGGGGCCATTTTAAGCCGAACAGGTAAAGTTCACCCTCTTTTACCTGCAGGAGCAGCGAAAAAAACAAAATCGCTGCGCAGAGTAGAAGTATCACTAAATGGTACGCTGCCTGATGCTCGTTGCCCGTGGTTCGATTCACAATTCGCACATCACGCTTCCGGCTTTCCCTGCTGCTGTCTCAGTTGGTGTACTTCCTTCTGAACCGGCCAGTCGGCGAAAGCGAGATAAAAGGCCATAATGATATTCGCGATCGGCACGAGTATTAACAGTCCGAGTGCCCAACTATAGCCGGCCTTGGAGAATATCTTGCAAAAAATCAAGGCCTTTATAGCAAGTGCTATCAAGGCTACAAAAAAGCCGAACATCATTAGTAGTATGACAAAAAACGGGGCCGCGTGTGTGCCGTGCGAAACGTGGACCATGCTTTCCATATTTTCCCCTTTCAGCTATTGAAAAATAAGTTTAAGTTGCAGCTTTCATAGAAATAACAGTTCCATAGTATAGCAAATATACATCTATCTGCAAGGGCAATCCATCGAAGATTGATTTGGTCTTTGTTAATTCTTACGCCTTGGTTTTGTTGCTGAGCGATTCCTTTTGTTGTTGATTTTTGGCACATCCGGGACATTGGTCTCTGGCAGCCATTTTGACAACTCTTTTTTGATGTCGGCATATATAGATTCATTGGCAAGATTGTTCCACTCCAGCTCGTCTCTGTCGTGGTCATAAAGTTCTTCAGTTCCGTCGCTGTAACGGATGTATCGCCAGCGTTCGGAACGCAGCGAATGATTATTACGGCCGTGTGTCGTCAGCGCAGGCCGCTGCCAACTTGCTTTGGGATTCTTTAATAGTGTCAAGAGACTTTTGCCTTCGAGTTCTTTCTTCAAAGAAAGTCCACAGACCTCTATCAGCGTGGGATAAATGTCAATAAAGCTCACGGGCCGGGGACATCTTCCGCCCGACCTGGTTATTGCCGGCGCGATTATCATAAGCGGGGCATGTGTTGCCTCTTCCCACAGCGCGAATTTACGCCAATGCAGCTTCTCGCCAAGGTGCCAGCCATGGTCGCCCCAAAGCACGATAACAGTATTATCGGCATAGCCGCTTTTATCCAACGCCTCAATTACCCTGCCGACACAAACATCTACAAAACTGATACTCGCCAGGTAAGCCTGGACCGCCTTTCGCCACTGCTTGTGTTCGATTACCTTTTTATGGTCGCCCTCGGGCCTTGCCATTCGTTTGCCTATCGGCGGAACATCATCAAGGTCGTTTTCATTGACATTCGGCAAAGTTAACTTGTCCAGCGGGTACATATCGAAATATTTCTTCGGAACATACCAGGGCAAATGGGGACGGAAGAAGCCGCAGCCAAGGAAAAACGGTTTGTTGTGCTCCTTGCGCAGCTCGCCTATAGCCCAGTTTGCAACCTTCCAGTCCCCCATTTCCTCATCCGGCACATCTACCGGCCCCCAGTCAAAATGCGAGGTTTTAGGTATGCCGTTTAGCGGCCTGTTCGGAGGCATCGGGTCGTCAGGTTTGTTCTTCTTCTGGGATGGAAAATACTCGTGCCAGGACGGCGGGTCGGGAAAACCGCCGTG
>CAYVIT010000042.1:0-20629 GCA_964451425.1 uncultured Pirellulales bacterium | reverse complement strand
TCTTCTGGGATGGAAAATACTCGTGCCAGGACGGCGGGTCGGGAAAACCGCCGTGATAGATTTTACCGCCGCCAACCACACGATAACCGTGGGCCATAAAGTGCTGCGGCAGCGTAACAGCATCACTGAGTGCCGGAGACTTTCTCCACGGGTGAGGATTGTGATAAACGCCGGATGTTGAGGGCAGAATTCCCGTCATAAGACTGGCTCGCGAAGGATTGCACGCAGGAGCTGAGCAGTGAGCGTTCGTGAAAAGCACTCCTCTTTGGGCAAGCTTATCAAGGTTCGGCGTCTTTACATCCGGATGGCCGCCCAGACAGCCGACCCAATCGTTCAGGTCATCTATAGCAATGAACAGTACATTCGGCCGTTTAGCCGCCTGTATCGAAAGCCGCGGTTGAGAAGCACTGGCACACCCCGGCAAAGTAAATGCCGCTGCACTCACTGCTGTCAACCTTAAAAACTCTCGCCGATTCATAAAACCTGATATTTGATTCATTAGTTCCGCCTCCTTTTGGGTGCTAATTTCAGTATTTTCTATACAACTCAAGTGATGGTTTAATTATCCTCTCGAGAATAGTTTCACTATTGTTAATTTCAAACAAATTATTCTTTAGTAACTTCCCTTGAAGTTTAATATACGAGTCCTCGTAATCGATTTGCTCGGGATTCTTGAAAATTTTGTCGTCATTATATTCTATTATATTGCCCATTACACTTTCAAATTTTGTAATCCATTTAGGTAGCGTTTTTTTCTGGATGTTATACAATACTCCTGAATAGACAACTGGTTCATTAATGGTTTTATCACTAAGAACTATCCTTAAGTATAAGATTTTTATATTCTCATCTATTTCTGTTTCGGTTTGTCCACCTTTGACTTTTGTTTTATCTTCCGGAACAAAAAATACAGCGAATTTTTTCAACAGCCATAAATTAACATTATTAGACTCTAATCCTGTCGAACTTCTTGCGCTGATATTATAGCCACGAGGTCTTCCAATAATGAATTTTTCCTCTTCTTCATGTAAGTTCCCTTCTATTTCTTTGATTAGATAGGAGACTTCAAGATACAATTTTTGAATGAAGTCAAACGCTAAATTCGCCTGCTCGGTAATTTCACTTTTGTCGATCATGATTTTGCTTCTCCTTATAAAATATACAAGTTTCAGTATACTTTAACGTTCCTAATTGCAATAGAGGTGTAAATATCCCCTTCTGAGCACTTAGGAAAATTGTTTTCCTCTGTGGCGTGATTTTTTTGTCAAGTGACAAACTGTCTATAAAACCGATAAAGTCGCCGCGAAATTTAGCTGTTGTTGCACTTAGGAAAATTGTTTTCCTCTGTGGCGTGATTTTTTTGTCAAATGACAAACTGTGCATAAAACCAATGAAGTTACCACGAAATTTAGCTGTCCTTGCCTCAAAGAAAACAGAAACACAGCTTTTTAGAAAAGCACTTATGTTATAAAGGCTATTGAGACCTTGAAAATCCCGAAGATTTTTCTTATCCAATAAATTATATAAATCCAAAGCAAAATCCCGTTCTCCCTCTTTTATATTTTTGTTACTTTCTAAGATGTTATAGAGAAATGACGAAACTGATTGCCAATTAGTCCATTTGAAATGAGGGATAAAATCTGACGGAATTATTTTAAATTTATTTTCCTTGTAATAATGGTCAGCCGTAATTGCAATCAAATTAAAATCTTTACCATAATTGTTTGCCTCTAAGTTGCCGCCCTCAATTTCACGTAGTAGTTGAGCCTTAGTCTTCTTAGTTTCCGCACCGAAACCTGAAAAATATTTAGCTTCTATCAGCAAATAGTAATCCCCAACGATTATAACCAAATCCGGTTCGGTATTTTCCTCAAAGCGTGGCCAAAATTTAAATTCTGCTTCAATAGCTTCTTGATTAGAAATACTAAAACCTAATTTATTCAAATATCCCTTCAAAAAAATTTCTCGGCTTGAATATTTAAAAAATGAAAAAACATTAGAAGTCAGAATGTCTTCCATTCTTTCAATGCTTGAAGACAGTTTGCCATGTAATTCAGCTAAGTACATTTAATCACCACCTTATTCGGAACATAGATTCCTGATAACGCTGCATGCCGAAATGCAAGCAAAACTTAAATCCTAAAAAATGAGTCGCCAAGGTCAATAAATTTTGGTAATGTCCGGACAAAACAGAGCCAGCAATTAACGACAATTATCCGACCGATGTGTTGGTTTGTCAAATAAGTAAGTTTTCTTTCGAGCCCATATTAAAAGTGGGGGCAAATACTTGCTTTTGGCGTCATCGCAAAAAACGCTTGCGTAAACAAGCATTTGCAGTTATCTTATTCGCTTCGTTTTGACAACAAAAGTGTATTATAGATTCTTTTAGGAACTCAATATATGAAGGCATCTGTAAAAAATTCAGGTCTATCTGAACTTGACGAGCTTTGTATCCAGACAATCCGTTTTTTGTCCATGGAAGCCGTACAGAAAGCCAATTCCGGCCACCCCGGTATGCCGATGGGAATGGCGCCGGCGGCATACGTGCTCTGGACCAAATATATGAACTACAACCCGGCTAATCCGAGATGGCATAATCGCGACCGTTTCGTTCTTTCTGCCGGCCACGGCAGTGTGCTGCTGTATACACTGCTGCATCTGACGGGCTTTGATATAAGTCTGGACGAATTGAAGAATTTCCGCCAGTGGGGAAGTAAAACACCAGGCCATCCGGAATATGCCCCGGATTGTGGTATCGAAGTTACTACCGGGCCTTTAGGACAGGGTATCTCCAACGCCGTTGGGATGGCAATAGCGCAGAAGTACCTGGCCTGCTATTTCAATCGGGATGGCTTTCCTATCATTGATTATAAAATCTACGTGATAGCCAGTGATGGAGATTTGCAGGAAGGAGTTGCTTCGGAAGCCAGCTCGTTAGCTGGACATCTGGGCCTTGATAATTTGATTGTTGTATATGATGACAACCACATCAGTATCGATGGGGACACCGCACTTGCCTTTACGGAAGACAGGGCCAAACGCTATAAATCATACGGCTGGAACGTACAGGAAGTCGGCGGTGACGGCAACAACATGACTGCTTTTGAAAGGGCCCTGAATAATGCAAAGCAGGAGAAAAAGCGGCCGACACTGATAAAACTTCGCACCCATATCGCCTATGGCAGCCCGAATCTGCAGGACACTGCCAAGTCACACGGTTCTCCCTTAGGGGACGATGAAATCAGACTGATTAAGGAACGGTTCGGCTGGGACCCTGATAAAAGCTTTCATGTCCCCGAAAAAGTGCGGGCTTATATGCGAAAAGCTCTCGACAAAGGCAAATACGTGGAGACAACCTGGAATAAAATGTTTGACGAATACGCCAAGGCACATCCCGACCTCGCGCAGCAGTTCCGTGATGCCGCAGATGGGAAGCTGCCGGTAAATCTCGATGATATCCTGCCGAATTTCGAGACAGGCAGCGCGATTGCAACACGCAAGGCATCAGGAAAAGTGCTCGATGTATTGATGCCTAAATTACCACTGGTTTTCGGCGGCTCCGCAGATTTGACGCCGTCTAACAATACAGAATTTGCCGGTGCAAAGGCCTTCCAAAAGGATGCTCCGGACGGCAGGTATATCCACTACGGCATCAGGGAACATGCGATGGGAGCCATAATGAACGGCATTTCCGTCAGCGGATTGGCCAGGGCTTATGGCGGGACATTCCTGGTTTTCTCTGATTATATGCGGCCGGCAATTCGTGTGGCCTCTATGTCGAAGTACCCGACTATATTTGTGTTCACTCACGATAGTATCGGCCTGGGCGAAGATGGCCCGACACACCAGCCCGTTGAGCAGCTTGCCGCTCTTCGCACGATACCAAATCTGCTTGTGTTTAGACCTGCCGATGCCAACGAAACCGCACAGGCTTGGAAATTCGTACTGGAACATCGAGACGGCCCCGCAGCTTTACTTCTTACACGACAGGGTTTGCCTGTCATCGACCAGGATAAATACGGTTCCGCCACAAATCTAAGCAAAGGTGCTTATGTCCTTACCGATGCCAACAATCCCGATGTGTTGCTTTTAGCGAGCGGCTCGGAAGTTTCCGCTGCTCTTGAAGCAGCAGAGAAACTGGCGGCTGAAAAGATAACAGCACAGGTAGTCAGTATGCCCTGCTGGAAGCTCTTCGAAAAACAGGACAAAAAATACCAGGATTCGGTACTTCCTCCCAATGTCAAGGCAAGAGTTGGCATTGAAGCCGGTGTCGAGCAAGGCTGGAGCAAGTGGCTCGGCGATAAAGGCATCTTTATCGGGATGTCGTCATTCGGCGCATCGGCGCCCGCCAAGGTCTGCTTCGAAAAGTTCGGCATAACTACCGAGAATGTCATCAAAGCTGTGAAAAAGGCGACGAGCTGATTAAATCTTTAAGCAAGAAGGACGGAGCTTTATGAAGACAAAAAGCATCAAATCCATAGCGGTAATGACCGGCGGCGGCGACTGCCCAGGGCTGAATGCTGTTATCAGGGCCGTTACTAAAACTGCGATAAACAAATTCGGCCTTGAGGTCTGGGGAATTGAAGATGGATATCTGGGGCTAATCGAAGACAGGATGAGAGTGCTCGAATACAACGAAGTCAGCAATATTTTAACAGTAGGTGGCACTATCCTGGGTTCTTCCAATGTAGCTGATCCGTTTCATTATCGAGTCAGGTCGGGCAAACACGTCCGGGTTAAGGATGTTTCGAGTAACTGTATTAGAAACCTGAAAAATCACGGTATCGATGCGCTTATCTGCATAGGCGGCGACGGAACTATGGCCTCGGCTGCTCGATTCGCCAAAAAGGGCGTCAAAATGATAGGCGTACCCAAGACAATTGACAATGACCTTTACGGAACAGATATCACCTTCGGCTTTAACACGGCCGTCAACACCGCAACAGAGGCTATCGATAAAGTCCACACCACAGCCAGCTCTCATCATCGGGTTATGATTATCGAGGTGATGGGTAGATACGCCGGCTGGATCGCACTTCACGCGGGCGTTGCAAGCGGCTCGGATGTCATCCTTTTGCCGGAGATTCCATACCGCCTCGATAAAATCTGTGATTTTGTCATCGGCAGATCAAAGAGGGGCAAGAGATTCAGCATCGTAGTAGCAGCGGAAGGGGCAAAGGAAAAAGGCGGCAAGATGGTCGTTGCCAAAAAAGTCGCCTGCAGCCCCGACCCGATTCGGCTTGGAGGGATAGCAAATGTATTAGCTTGCCAGATCAATGAGCGAACCGGCCTTGATTGCAGAGCGGTTGTACTTGGCCACATACAGCGAGGCGGGACGCCCACACCATTTGACAGGACCCTTGCTACAAACTTTGGACATATGGCCATCGAACTTTTAATGAATGGCATCAAGGGTCATTTGGTAGTGCTAAAAGATGGTAAACTCTCGAGCATTCCGCTTTCGCGTGTTACCGGAAAAATAAAGACAGTGCCTAAAAACAATCACCTAATAAAAGCAGCTCTGGCCGTCGGAACCAGCTTCGGTATCTGATCATGTACATATTATACGGTTCACTGCTTTTTTGATATTATTCGCTGGTGAACGACAACCGGCGGCTGTTATATAAATGAATGAATCTTGGCCGAGACAAGATTGTTGCGGAAATAATCTCGCGGCTTGAGGCCACCAGGGACGGTAAGGGGGTGGTTAAAGTCGAGGGAACGTGGGGGTCCTTTGCGCGCCTGCTGGCAGCCTACCTATCGGAAAACCTCAATCGTCCGATTCTGTATATCTGTCCACATATCGACGATGCAGACAAGACTTCCGACGATTTGCATACATTCGCAGGTAAAAGGATTGAGAGTTTGGGAGCTTGGGAAGGCGAGGAGGATTTTGTAGATGCCACCGATGAGATTCGGGCTGAGAGACTAAAGCTCGTCTCTCGTATCTCACAATCGGCTTCCCGTTCAGACAAAAACACATTGATTATTCCGGCTTCTACACAGTCACTTTGTCAGCCGATACCAAAACCACAGGCACTGCAGGAAAGTTCTCTTCGATTACAGGTTGAGAAAACCGTCTCCCCTGAATCGGTAGTTGAATGGCTTATTGAGAGTGGTTTTGAGCGTGTTGAAAGGATCGATTTGCCCGGCCAATTTGCCCGGCGAGGTGGTATTGTCGATATTTATGCGCCGCTGACTTTCGACAAAGTCCAATCGGATAAAGAACAGACAAGCACATCGTCAGAAGATGCCCAGGCAATGAGGATTGAATTTTTCGCTGACACAATAGAAAGTATTCGCGAAATCAATCTGGATACCCATCTCTCAACGGAAAAAATAGAAAGCATCAATATCATATCGGCAATGTGTGGAGCTGCACAGGAGGAAAGGGAACTCTTTGTAAATATCCTGCCGCAAAATTGCATAATAATTCTTGAGGAGCCGACTGACTGCGAAGAAGTCGCAAATCTGTTTCTGGAACGGGCTGAAGATACGAGCCGACTTTATAGCTGGGCTGATATCTACAGAGCTATAAACAAATTTACTCAACTACATATATGCAGGTTTGCCACAGGGGGACCGAACGATTTCCTTAAAGTGGATATACAAAGTGTCCAGCGGTTTCAGCACAAGGCTGCTTCTTTGTGGGCCGGACACAAAGAGGCCCTCGAGGAACTTCTCACAGAGGCAAAAAACGGCAGGCAAGTGCTGCTTTACTGTGAAGCTGAAGCCGAGATAAAACGCGTAGGTGAGATTGTAAAAGAGATTAACACAAAAATTCCGCCCAATTTTAAACTGCTGTTAGGTTTCATTCATCAGGGCTTTGTCATAAATTCGCTAAATACGATTGTCATAAGCCACCACGAATTATTTGGCCAGTACGTGCTAAGAAGGAGGCGCAGGCCGGCCAGGGCTACATCGCCCGTGGATACCCTTAGCGACTTGCAGCCCGGCGATTACGTTGTTCATGCTTCCTATGGTATCGGCAAGTTTGTAGAGGTACAAACGATACGGGAAAAAGGCGGCAAGAGCGAATATCTTACCATTGGATATGCGGACGGCGTGAAAATCCACGTCTCGGTCAGCAATATCGCTCTCGTACAAAAGTATATAGGGACAAGTCCGAAACGTCCGAAGTTGAGCAAGGTCGGCTCGAAAAGGTGGCAGCGGCAGAAAGAAAAAGTGACGGCCTCCGTTCGGGACCTCGCCGTTGAGCTGCTTGAGGTGCAGGCCAAGCGCCAGGCAACCGGTGGGATTGCCTATGGAGAGGATTCAAGCTGGCAGGCCGAATTTGAGCAATCTTTCCCTTATCAGGATACGCCCGACCAGACCACAGCCGCTGAACAAATCAAGACAGATATGCAGGAAGCCGTGGCGATGGATAGACTGCTTTGTGGAGACGTGGGCTACGGCAAGACCGAGCTTGCGATGCGTGCAGCATTCAAGACGGTCGAGCACGGAAAGCAAGTGGCTATCCTTGTGCCGACAACGGTATTATGTGTGCAGCACGGCAGGACTTTCACCGAGCGGTTCGCAGACTTTCCGATTAGCATCGAAGTACTGAATCGCTTCAAAACGACAAAACAGGCAAAAGACATAATCGCACGAACAAAGGCAGGTAAAGTCGATATCCTGATAGGGACACATCGGCTTTTGAGCGGTGACGTCGGCTTCAAGGACCTGGGGCTTTTGATAATCGACGAAGAGCAGCGGTTCGGCGTAGAGCACAAAGAGAAGCTCAAAAAGCTGCGTGTCAATGTCGACGTTCTTACGATGACCGCTACGCCGATCCCGCGGACACTGCATATGTCGCTTTTGGGCCTGCGCGATATAAGTTCGCTGGCGACACCGCCATTAGACAGGCGAAGTATAGTAACATCCGTTACCGCCTATAATAACGACCTTATCCGAAAAGCGATTATTCGTGAATTGAACCGGCAGGGACAGGTATTCTTCCTGCACAACAGGGTAAGGACCATAGATAAAAAGGCCTGGGAAATTCAAAAGCTAATTCCCGATGCAAAGGTTACCATCGCACACGGCCAGATGGCAAAAAGCGCACTTGAAAAGACAATGATTGATTTTGTGATGGGCCGGATTGATGTACTTGTGTGCTCGACGATTATCGAATCAGGCCTGGATATTCCGAATGCAAACACGATCTTGATAAACGATGCCGACAGGTTCGGTCTGGCCGAACTCCATCAGCTTCGAGGCAGGGTCGGCAGATATAAACACCGGGCCTATGCCTATATGCTGCTGCCGGCATCAAGGTCAATTACGCCACTGGCAGCCAGACGCTTGAAGGCTATTGAAGAATATTCGCATTTAGGCGCCGGTTTTAGAATTGCTTTAAGAGACCTGGAGATTCGCGGAGCGGGTAATATTTTAGGCTCTGAGCAATCAGGCCATATACAAACAGTGGGTTATCAAATGTACTGTGAACTCTTGGCCGATGCCGTTCATAAATTAAAGAACGAGACGGTCACGCCCATCCCGACAGCCGTCATCGATTTAGGCTTTGCCAGTTATATCCCGAAAAATTATATCCCTGCAGACAGGCATCGGATGGATATGTACCGCAAAATCGCCGTTGCACGAGGCACCGAGGACTTGAAACAAATTGAAAATGAACTAACTGACGTATACGGCCCGTTACCGGAGGAGGTCAAATTGCTGCTCGAATTGGGCCAGCTTCGCATCGCAGCAAGCAGATTAGATATAAAAAGCATTGTTACAAGCGGCCATAATGTGGTATTTTCATTTACAAAAGAGGCCTCTGCTAAGGCAAAATCTCTCTTTACCAATACGAAAGGTGAAATTAGAATTCCCGACCCAAAAACAGTATACTTGCGTCTGGCACCAGGCTATTTTGAACCAAGAACACTGATAACCATCCTGCGAAAAATCCTGATGGAGAAAAAGCAGTGAGCGAAACAGAAAAAAAAGAACAAGGCCAACGGCCAAAAATAAGCATACTGGCGATAGGGAAAATAGTCGCAGCGGTAATCGTTTTTCTCTTGATAATTGCGATTCTTTGGCCTGGTCTTATTCGTTTACGCGAATATCGCCGCCGAATCAGATGCGCTGAGAATTTAACAGTGCTTGGAAAGGCGATGCTAATTTATGCCTGTTATTATGATGATAAATATCCGACAGCGGATAAGTGGTGTGATTTGCTTGTAAAATACGCTGAAGTAACTGAGAAAGAGTTTGTTTGCCCGTCGGCAGGAGAGGACCGGTGTCATTATGCGATGAATCCCAATGCCATATTGACTTCGCCGCCGGATATGGTGGTGCTGTTTGAGACTAAGGGGGGCTGGAATCATTTTGGTGGACCGGAGATACTAACATTTGAAAATCATAAAGGAAAAGGGTGCAATGTACTATTTAACGATTTACATGTGAGATTTGTGAAGAAAGAGCAGCTTAGTGAATTAAAGTGGGATGCTGAGGAAAAACAAAATAGTGACTCATGGAATTTTCTCAGGCCGGCAAACAATGAGGAACTAAAGTACTGGCTCGAAAATATGGTGTGGTACCACCGGTTCTCGAATGAAGAGATAAGAGCCGCTACTGGTCTGACAAATGATGAAATTGCTGTTGTATTAAAAAAGTTTGATATTCGGCCGGACAATCAGCCGAAGCGAGCAGAGGATGCGCCGCTGCTGGTTATGCCCTACCCGGGAGGACGTCATCCTCGAATCGGATTTCTCGATGGCGCGATTGACCCGCAGCGGGAAACAAAGTTCAGTGTTTTTACACCGTGGGATGTAAATAGCTATGTTGTACTGGATGTGCCGGAGGCCATCTGGTCGAATCTCGGCCTGACATATCTGGCCCATACACACATAGACACGATTTGGACGAAACAAGGAATTGTACTGCCAAAACTGGAGTGGAACCGGCATTCTGATGAAACGCTCGATATCGAAAGAAAGCTGCCGAATGGTATCGCCTTCGGCGTAAAGGTAAAGCCCACAAAAAAGGCGGTACTTATGGAATTATGGCTGCAAAACGGTACAGACCAAAAGCTCAGCGATTTGCGGGTGCAGAACTGTGTTATGACGAAGATGGCAGCAGGCTTTGAGCAGCAAACCAACGATAATAAAATACTCACAAATCCGTATGTTGCCTGTCGGAGTGGTGATGGTAAGAAATGGATTATTACAGCGTGGGAGAATTGCGATCGGCCCTGGGGTAATGCAAATTGCCCGTGTTTTCATTCCGACCCGAAGTTTCCCGATTTAGAGCCGGGTCAGACATATCGGCTGCAAGGCTGGCTGTCATTCTATGAGGGAACAGACATCGAGTCAGAGTTCAAACGAATAGAAGCAACCAATTGGCGAGACAAGTAGACCGGCAAAGGTAAAACCAATAATGTTTAACAAAAAGGAGAGCCAACAATGAGTAAAAACAAGCAAAGCATCCTGGCAGCAGCAATAGTTCTGTTTACTGCAAGCTTATGTTTATCGGCTACTAAAATGCCAAAAACGCTGGAAATCGGTGCGAAAGCACCTGATTTTAATCTTCCCGGTGTGGACGGAAAAAATTATAAACTGGCCAGTTTCGCAAAAGCCAATGTTCTCGTCGTCATATTCACCTGCAATCACTGCCCCACCGCCCAGGCGTATGAAGAACGAATTAAGAAATTGGCAGCCGATTATAAAAACCAAAGCGTTGCCGTCGTAGCCATTTCGCCGAATGACCCCAAAGCGGTCCGCCTGGATGAGCTGGGCTACTCCGATACAAGCGATTCGTTCGAAGAAATGAAATTCCGCGCTAAGGACAAGAGGTTCAATTTCCCCTATCTCTATGATGGAGACAAACAAAAAGTATCCCGCGCTTACGGCCCGGTTTCGACACCGCACGTGTTTATCTTCGACAAAGAACGCAAACTACGCTATGTCGGCCGAATAGACGATTCCGAAAAGCCCAAAAGCGTAAAATCCCGCGATGCCCGTAATGCGATTGAGGCATTGTTAACGGGAAAAGAAGTGCCGGTTGAAAAAACCAGGACGTTCGGCTGTTCAATTAAGTGGTCGGACAAAAGAGACTCCGTGAAAAAGGCCTTTGAAAATTGGGCAAAAGAGCCTGTCGGCGTGGAAATGATAGATGCAGAGGGGATAAGAAGACTTGTGAAAAATGATTCGGGAAAACTACGACTATTCAACGTATGGGCTACCTGGTGTGGACCCTGCGTGATAGAATTCGATGAGCTTGTTACAATTAACCGGATGTACCGTGGTCGAGATTTCGAAATAATTACCCTCAGCGGCGATTCGCCCGACAGAAAAGACACGGTCCTCTCATTCCTGAAAAAGAAGCAGGCATCCACTAAAAATTACCTCTTTAATTCGGAAAACAAATACGAGCTTATGGGAGCGGTGGATACATATTCGCCGGGTGGAATTCCATACACAATTCTGATTAAGCCGGGCGGAGAAGTCATTTACCGCCGGCTGGGGCTGATAAATCCGCTCGAACTGAAAAAAGTGATTGTCGAATATCTGGGACGCACTT
The DNA here is from genome assembly GCA_964451425.1 of uncultured Pirellulales bacterium. Taxonomy (GTDB): domain Bacteria; phylum Planctomycetota; class Phycisphaerae; order Sedimentisphaerales; family Anaerobacaceae; genus CS2-K091. Next base: position 9,103 of record CAYVIT010000042.1, on the reverse strand, counting down.
ATAAATAGCTGAAATCAACAAACATTTAAGCAGGAACATAATCATGCGGAACAAAACAAGAATACTTTTGTTTGTATTTATGGTTATCTTCACTATTTCAGGTTGTGCGGACCAATTGCAAAACAGTAAAGATCGGTCTCCATTGGATGAACTGCCGCCGCATATAAAGCGGTTAACACACTTTGGCCAGAGGGCGGACTGGTCGCACGACGGCAAGCGCATTTTGTTTATCGAAAAAACTTTCGGTGATGTATATGAAGTAGAGCTTAAAAAGAAGATCATCCGCCCAATAACACACCATTATTTCCATGAGGGCTATACGCGGGCACTTTATCTGAGTAATGGTGACATTCTGCTTTCAGGCTCTCAACAATTCGACGCAAAGGACCCTTGGCAAAGCCGAAGCGAAAAGAACGCTGAATTATGGGTGCTGAAAAGTGACCTCTCGGGTCCGCCTGTGCCGCTGGGCGAGAAGTGCTCTGAAGGACCGGCTGTCTCTCGCAGAAATATGAGAATCGCCTGGACGCAAGGCGGAGCATTCTATATGGCGGATATAGCTCATAAAGAAGACAGACCTAAACTTGCGAACAAAACCAAGATTCTGGACAAGCGGGACTTGCCGCTCAAGACCGGCCTCGAAACACAGAACTTCCGGCCGCCTGATGAGAAGGAGCTGATATTCAGTGCCTATGGTTATCAGGGCACAGAAGTCATGGGCCTTGACATTGAAACCGGTAAGGTAGTCAACTACTCGATGGCTCCGAAGCAGTATGATGAGCCGGAAGGCATTTTCCCTGACGGCAAATATACACTCATCGAATGCGATAAGCACAATCCAAAGGGCTCACAGCATGTCGACATTTATAAGCTGGCGCTGGACGGCTCAGGCAGAACAAAACGACTCACATTTTTTGGCAACTACGGCGGCTACAAGGCATCAAATCCTGTAGTGAGCGATGATGGCCGGTATATGGCCTTTCAATTTGCCAAACGAGGCGACCCGGCCGGCGTAGGCAGAGGCATTTTAATCTTCGATTTGGTAAAGTATGAAAAAATGAAGAATTTTCAAGGCAAGCCGGTCAGAACAATGATGTTGAACACAAAACACTAACAACCGCTTGGGAAAATAACTTTTGCGCAGCTTAACGATGGACAACAGAAATATAATAAGGACCACTTCATAATGAGTGAAACAAAAAGTTCCGCTATACTGACGGGCGTTCTGTTTTTCGTTATTCTTCTAACCTATGGCTGTTCGGATGAGCCCAAGGAAACCTCTACCGGCCCTGCCGAGCACAAAATATTAGCGCAATTTAAAATTCCAAAAACCGGGGATCCAATACTATTGCCCGTCAAGTTCATCGGAAAAGATTATTTGTTCTTGTTTGACGCCGGCTGCTCGCACACGGTGTATGATACATCATTAAGAAATGAATTGGGAAAGGTTAAGAAAATCGAAAAAGCACTGACACTTGGAAGTCCAATCAAAGCAGAAATCTTTAACGCACCTGAAGCCTTTCTTGGCCCTCTCAATCTGCAAGATTCCGGACAAGTAAGCTGCTTTGACCTTAAAATGCCCAGCCTGATTAACGGAAAGACAATAAGCGGAATTATTGGTATGAATTTTTTAAAGAGACATGTCATCCAAATAGATTTTGATAAAGGCACACTGTCATTTCTTCAGCCTGTTGAAGGTCAACACCCTGACTGGGGGATAGAATTACTATTAAGGTATGATAAGCTGGGCTGGCCGTATATTACAAGCAATATCCTCGATAATATTAACGCGAATTTCGTAATTGACACCGGCTCAAATAGCACAGGAGCATTATCCAGTGACATATTTGAAAAAATTATATCAGAAAATAAACCAAAAACTTCCGAAACACTATTTGCCACAGCTTCCGGCGTGATACGAAACAGAGAATGTCGCATCGACAACCTATCCATTGGGCCATTCGAATATAAGGGACTTATCTTCAGTGAGGCCAATTGGTCTCATCTGGGCTTGTTGTTCCTGTCTCGCCACACAGTTACCTTTGACTTTCCCAACAGCAGGATTTATCTTAAAAGAGGCAAACAGTTCAAAAAGGAAGACGAAACCGACATGAGCGGCCTTCACCTTCTTCGTATTGCCGGAAATATCGTTGTCTATTCGGTTGATGAAGGAAGCCCCGCGCAGAAAGCAGGTATCGGTCCTAAAGATATCATTCTTAATGTCAACGAAAAGGATGCAGATAAATATAACATGTGGGAGATTAGAAGGCTTCTAATGTCGGAAGACAAACGAAATATTACGATGACAATTAAGCATGGAGATGATGTAAAAGACACATCCTTTCTGCTCAAGAAAAAAATCTGACGTATCTTCACCGAAGCCAACCTCCCGCCGCTTTCTGACTTTATCGGTTATCATATAATGTATCGGACCAAACCACGACCCAGAGGTCCATATGCCCTTTAATGTCAAGGAGTTAGGGCCGCATGGTACTATGGCGGGCTTTACAGACATCAAGGCTGACTACCTTGTCTGTACATCCTGCACGCATGTAAAATCCTTGACTAAAAAGCAGAAAAGTGCTATAATTGATTTTTGTTAGGGAGGAAAATCTCTTATAAGGCACGGATGCCCCTTAACCTCTATGATAAGGGGTATAACTTAGTTGCAGTTACGTTGGCTCACACAGTGCTACAATTTTTACAGCACTGCTCAAAGTCCCTTTCTAATATTATACAAGGGAGAAGGTTTTCTATGACGTGCAGTTATCAAAACCATGAGCAAGTCCATTGGAGTGGGATGTCTGCGCGTTTTCCGGTCCATAAACTGTTCATATCTGTGAAAATCCAGAGCAGGAAATTGATACACATAGGCGCCGTTTTGATTTTATTTGTCTTGCTTACATCTTCCTCCGTGTTTTCCTACACTGTTTTGTGGGACACTTCTCACGGCGTTTATGTCTCTTCCACATTTGGCGGTGACGGCTACCAGCCGAGTCAGGATGGGTACTATCAAAAGCTGGCCGAACACCTTAATAATGACTTTACCATAGATATTACTTCTCAAGGATTTCTCGCCGATGACCCCAGTGAGTATGATGTTATAGTTGTCTGTTTAACCAGCGCTTTTTACAGCAGCTACACACCTGCTGAGGTTGACCGTATAGCGGATTTTGTTGATAACGGCGGCGGCCTGCTTATTATGGGTGACCTGCTGGCTGCTCCTAATGCCAATATCCAGCCGGTAGCATCCGAATTCGGTATTACATTGGGACTTTCTAATGTGGTCTCTGATCGCTCCAACATTTATGAAGTATATACATCAGAGCTTGACCTCTCCCATCCTGTTTTTAGCGGCTTCGCCACAAGTGACGAGATATTCATGTACGCTGCAGGGGAATTGTCTGTTACCGGGCCGGCCTTTCCGGTAGTCTGGCAGGAAGGAACCGGAAAAACAATAGCTGCGGCAGCTCAATATGGCCAAGGCAGGGTAGCAGCCCTGGGTGATTGTAGTTTGTGGTCATGGGTTGAGGCACGCGAAGAATATTTCTACGAAGCGAATAATCGCCAGTTTGCTGTGAGTACATTCACCTATCTTGCCGTTCCTGAGCCGGCGACGCTTTTGCTTCTCGGCCTCGGTGCAATCCTTTTAAGAAAAAGGCACTAAACTTCGTCGTAAAAGACCATAATTGATTATAAGCCCTTCACAATGTATATTCTGCCGTGACTCCTGCTACTTTATATACTAATCCAACTGTTGTGTATCATCGAACCAAATAGGCTTTCGCTACAAACAATCTCGCCCAAACCTTCTGCGAACTATATTGTATTTACAGGTAAAATGTGATATGTTCATGAAAGAAAAGTTCTTACATATTGACTAATCACGTTCATTGGAAAAATTTAGATTTCTCAGCAAGAAACTGAGAAGAGTATAGACAGTGACAGATAAACTAAATACCCCTGATTCAAAACCGACTTCCCCTGTAGAATCCGCACGCCTGGCAGCCGGATTCATATTTGACATCAAGAAGTACGCCATACATGACGGCCCTGGCATCCGCACAACAGTGTTCTTCAAAGGCTGTCCCCTGCAATGCCAGTGGTGCCAGAATCCCGAAAGCTGGAAAAAAGAACCCGAGCTCGGCTTGCGAACAGGCAGATGTGTCAGGTGCGGCCAGTGCGTAAAGGTATGTACTCGCGGGGCGATTACGTTTACAAATGACCGGCCTTCAACAGACGCAAGCAAATGCGACCTGTGTGGCGAATGCGTTGATGCCTGCGTGGCCGGTGCGAGGGAAATCATCGGGCAGGAAATGACTGTTGGCCAGGTTATGACTGAAGTTGAAAAAGACATTGTGTTTTACGACGAGTCCAACGGTGGTGTCACGTTCTCCGGAGGTGAGCCGCTGATGCAGCCGTGGTTCCTGCTTGCCCTGCTGAATCAGTGCAAAACACATGGAATAAATACCGCGGTGGATACAAGCTGTTACGCTGAACCACAGATTATCGAAAAAGTGGCTGATAAAACTGATCTGTTTCTTTGCGACCTCAAGCACATGGACAGTGATATGCACAAACGCTTTACCGGCGTAGAAAATAATCTCATACTGGATAATATTAAGCGTCTCTCGGAGACCGGCAAGGAAATCATAATCAGAATTCCCATCATCCCCGGCTTTAACGACGACAAAGCAAACATTGAAGCGACAGCCAAATTTGCAGCATCTCTGTCGCATATTAGTAGAGTAGATGTCCTGCCCTACAACCGTGGTGGAATGGAGAAATCGGCTCGGCTCTCGTCTGACTTCAAACTTATGCAGGCCGAGACTCCCAACGACGATAAAATATGCTCGATTGCAGAAATCCTTAAAAAATATGGATTTGAAGTCAAAATAGGTGGTTAATGACTATGAACGAAAAAGTTGCAAAACTGCGTAAACAAAGTGTTGAGACAAAACCATATATCTCCACTGAACGGGCAGAGTTAATGACCGATTTTTACAAAAGCGATATCTTTGCCAAAGAATCTGTCCCTGTCTGCCGTGCCCTATCGTTCAAATACCTGATGGAAAACAAAACCATTTGTATCAATGATGGCGAACTGATAGTGGGTGAGCGCGGCCCAGCCCCAAAAGCCACACCAACTTATCCCGAATTATGCTGCCACAGTCTCGAAGACCTCCGGATACTCAACAGTCGTGAAAAAACATCATTTATTGTTACCGAAGAGGTCAAAAAAATTTACAAAGAGAAAATTATTCCCTTCTGGACCGGCAAAACCATACGCGAAAAACTCTTCAAGGCTATGGACGAAAAGTGGCATAAGGCGTTCAACGCCGGCGTGTTCACCGAGTTTATGGAGCAGCGTGCGCCCGGCCACGCCATTCTCGACGATAAGATTTACCGCAAGGGCATGCTCGACTTCAAGCGTGACATCGCGGAATACCGCAGCAAAATCGACTATTTCGAGGACCCGCGCTCCTATGAAAAAGACCAGGAATACCAGGCAATGGAAATCTGCGCCGACGCCGTCATTGTGTTCGCCAAGCGTTATGCCGACAAGGCAGTGGAACTGGCAGAACAGGAGACTGACCCTGTTCGACAAAAAGAATTGCAACAAATCGCTGAAGTCTGTTCACACGTACCGGCCAACGCACCTCGAAACTTCTGGGAAGCACTACAGACATACTGGTTCGTACACCTGTCGGTCATTACAGAACTGAACACCTGGGACTCATTCAATCCGGGCCGCCTTGACCAGCACCTGTTGCCGTTCTATAAAAAGGGCTTGCAAGAAGGAACCTTAACGCTTGAACAGGCTAAAGAGCTGTTGCAGTGCTTCTGGGTAAAGTTTAATAATCAGCCCGCCCCCCCAAAAGTTGGAGTCACTGAAGAACAAAGCGGAACCTACACCGACTTCGCGCTTATCAACGTCGGTGGAGTCACGCCGGACGAAGGCGCTGACGCCGTCAATGATGTTTCTTATATGATACTGGACGTTGTCGAAGAGATGCGTCTGCCCCAGCCCAGCTCCTGCATTCAAATCAGCACAAAGAATCCGGACCGGTTTGTTAGGCGAGCCTGCGAGGTCATTCGTACCGGCTTCGGTCAGCCGTCGGTTTTTAACACTGATGTCATTATTCGGGAAATGCTTGCGGACGGCAAGAGCCTGACAGATGCGCGAACCGGCGGCCCGAGCGGATGTGTAACGGTCAGCTCATTCGGCAAAGAAAGCTGCACTCTTACAGGCTATATTAATTGGCCCAAAATTTTTGAGCTGGCATGCAATAATGGCCTCGACCCCAGCTCAGGTAAGCAGCTTGGCCCGCAAACAGGCGATGCCCGTGAATTTACTTCTTTTCAACAGTTAATGGATGCCTACAAGGAACAGCTCCGCTATTTTATCGACCTGAAAATCAAAGCCAACAATATTATCGAACGGCTCTTTGCCAATTATATGCCGGCCCCCTTTATGTCAATTCTGATGGACGACTGCATCGCCCGCGGATTAGATTATCACAACGGCGGCCCAAGGTATAATCCAACCTATATCCAGGGCGTCGGGATTGGAACGGTTACCGATGCGATGGCGGCAGTCAAATACAATGTATTTGACCGGCAGGACATCACATTCGATGAATTACTAACTGCGATACAGGCTAATTTTGAGGGGCACGAACATCTGCGGCACACGTTAATCAAGCACACGCCAAAGTATGGAAATGACGATGATTACGCAGACAGTATCGCCGAAGAAGTATTCGACGTCTACTATGAGCTGCTCAATGGTCGTCCTAACACCAAGGGCGGAAAGTATCGTGTCAACCTGCTGCCTACAACGGTACACATTTATTTCGGCTCAGTAATAGGCGCGCTTCCCAACGGCAGAAAAGCCCAAGAGCCTGTCTCCGAGGGCATTTCACCCAGCCAGGGCTGCGATACAAATGGCCCTACCGCCGTTCTCAAGTCGGCGGCCAGAATTGACCACGTCCGCACCGGGGGAACGCTTCTGAATATGAAATTTAATCCGCAGGTGCTTGCCGGTGAGGGTCTCGACAAGCTCGTTCCCCTGTTAAGGTCCTACTTCAAGCTCGACGGCCATCATATCCAGTTCAACGTTATTGGAGCCGAAACTCTGCGCAAGGCCCAGCAGAACCCCGAAAAACATCGCGACCTTATCGTCAGGGTCGCAGGTTTCAGCGATTACTTTGTCGATGTCGGCCGGGACCTCCAGAACGAAATCATTGCCCGAACAGAACAAAAGTCATTTTAAGGCAACCGAACTGCCACTCCATATGTTTGCCGTCAACAAATATGGCACAGGTTAAAGCTCTGAGTTAGAGCAGACCTTCAAGTAGTTTACTATACCCCCAATTACATTGCGTCGATTTTGTTAAAGACCAGCGGTACAGGATTAGCTTCTATCTCGTTAGCATCAGGTGGGGTTGCCCCTTCAAGCCAGCCGTAATTTTTCCAGCCTGCATTCCAAGTTTTACCATCCTCAGACACAGTCCCTTGAAAGTAATCGTGACTTTTCCCTTCCAACGTCCCTTGCGGCAGTTTCATAGCATAATGTTCAAGGATAATCTTTACGCTTAATTCACGCGTATTTTCATCATATTCGGCCTCACATGGCCCCATTACGAACACAGCGTAAGTACCTGCTTCGCGTCCTTCCAGATAAACCACGCCTTCCTCTAAATCCACTTCTCCTGCAAGAACGTGTGTTATTTTTGAAATTGAACCATCGTCCTCAAACTTGAAAGCCCATTTAGAGTCGGTTATTTCTGCTTCCCATACCCCAGCCAGAAACTTAGGGAATTGTCCACCATCCTGAATGACCTTTTCAATCCCTCTGTCAGCACTTTGACATCCCACCAGCCCCGACAGAACGACTGCGAATCCGGCCAATACCAATAACTGTTTCATAATCTTGCATCCCCCTTAACTTTGTTAGACGCAGATTGCGCTGATTAACGCAGATATTTAACATTTTTCATGTTGCAGCGTAATCTGCAAAACCAACTTCTAAAGGAATTATAGTAGAATCTGCGTATAAGTAAATAAAGTATTTCTGCGCAACCTGAGAAATCTGTGCCTAAACATAAACAAAAAAAAGAGGCAAGCCAAAAGACTTACCTCTTTCTTTACAAGATTTCTTGGTCTTTACCTCATCTTATTTTTTGCGTCTACGCAGCAAAGCCAGTCCTCCAAGGCCCAGCAGAGCAATCGTAGCTGGCTCAGGAACAATCTCCACAATGCCAGTCGACATAACCGGTGTGGGCATCCCAGTCGAGTCAAGATTGCCACCGAATGTGGCCCCAGCAACAATAGAAACAATCATTGAACCGCCGGTATAAGTGATATCCGCATAGCCAACAGTGCCAGGACCCGCAGATCCAAATGTAGCACCGCCCACTTCAGCCGTTGCGGTACCTATACCAAGAGGATCAATGGGAAAACTGGTTGCGTCCCAACCATAACTGGCCGCATCAGCACTGCTCATCGCACCTGTAATGAGGTCACCACCGGTAACGGTGACGAGCGCATCCAAACCCATGAGAGCACCATCGGACAAGATCCCAATCCTCACAACACCCGGAGCCACAGTAATCATAGAGCCCTCACCATCCAATGAGATAACCGGCACTGCGCTTGCTGTGACGCAAATACATAAAACAATCAATACTGCAAATAACTTCTTCATCATACTTACCTCCAATAATTCAATCTAAAAAGTTAACTTACTAACAAAAATCTTCTTTTCACAAATTATGGACAAATTCCTCTTGCCAATTGCCGATTAGGGACACACATTTTGGAACCAGTGGACCTTAAGTATTCCCAGGTCGGCTATGTTTACCATACCGCTGCGGTCAAAATCTGCACAAGGATTATAACCTTCTTGTCCGGTACTCTTAAACCACGATACCTTAAGCGCTCCCAAATCAGCAATGTTAACATTACAGTCATTGTTGGCATCGCCGAGAGCCTGATTGGGGTAAGTCCAGCAAACCGGACCTGTAATAATCTCTATACAGAGTGGGTCAGGTAAATTCACGGCAACAACTTCGTCCGGGTCTTCCATTACCACACCTGTGGC
>CAYVIT010000041.1:22362-24889 GCA_964451425.1 uncultured Pirellulales bacterium | reverse complement strand
TGTGCCTTCTTTTCCTTATGCTGCTGAGATAACCGACGATGATGTTCCGATTCGTTCCGGGCCGGGCACGAATTATTACATCTGCGGCAAGCTTAAAAAAAGCGATAAAGTAAACGTAGTCGGAAGCCAATTTAGCTGGTCTCGTATTGTCGCGCCGACCGGCAGCTTTTCCTGGATCTCAACGCGCTATATTAGTATCGACCCGGATAATCCATCCGTCGGCATCGTTACAGCCGCCGGCATTCGTGTCTACGCCGGCTCCGAGTACAAGGAGCCGATACATTCGGAAACTCTGCAGTTGAAGCTCAATAGAGGAGATGAAGTCAGATTTGTGGGTACACAGAAAGGCGATTATTATAAAATCACTCCGCCGGAGGGCGCCTATCTTTGGGTAAGTACCAAATATACAAAACCAATCGCTGCTCCGGCCCCGGCTCCGGCTCCAAAAGTGACCCCAACCATCGTTACCCCCCCTGCTGTCGATACTAAACCTAAACCCAAGCCAGCAGAGATCAAACCGTTCGTCCCCACCACGGTTCCCGGTGAGAGCGAAAATCTCAAACTATATTATGCCTTAAAAACGCAAATAGAGGCTGAGCGGGCCAAGCCGACAGACCAGCAGAATTACGAAAATATCAAAACAGCACTTGCTGTGATTGCCGGCAACAAAGAGGCTGGCAAAGCAGCACGCTTTGCTGACCTTTCGATCAGGCAGATAAAAGGCTTTGAATTGGCCTTGGTTATAACCAAAGAGGTTGAGCTTCAGAATGAAGAGCTGCAGAAGACTTATGGGAAAATAGATAAGGCCCGCACCACAAAGTTAGCCCAGGTTCAAGCTCTCGGCAAATTCGCAGTCATCGGAACGATTCAAACGTCGAATATTTTCAGCGCCCCGGCAGAACAAACCCAATACCGGATTACTGACGATAACAACAAAACCGTCTGTTACGCGTTACCGATAGGGTCGGCATCGAAGAAGGATTTGAGCAAACTCGCAGGCTCAAAGGTCGGCCTAATCGGCACAGTTGAGCCATATCCGCAGATCGCCGGCGCCCTCGTGCGATTTACGGAAATAGTAGTGATAAAGTAATCGGCTTATAAACCAAAGGGACCCTGTCTTGTCCGGTGTAACCAAAACACAAAACAGGGCCCCTCAAAGTCTCATCTCATCGAAGAGGGACATCGACCGCCCCAATAAGGGCAAATCTCTATCAAGCCCTCCCCGGGATTGCGGCAACATCATCCGGCGGAGCTTTAACATCGCCTTTCTCAAAATCTTCCGCCGTCGGTTTACAAGTGAGGTTATACCAGGGCGAGTCTTTCTTCTCCATCATGTCTTTCCACCTGACCAATTTACCGGTGTAGGTGGCGATGCGGCTCATGATTGCAGTGAGAGTGGATTCTGCAACATTGCGGGCTTCATTGAGCGGCTTGCCCTCAATAATGCTGTTGAGCAGGTCGACGTGCTCCTGAACGTATGGTCCGCCGTGCTCCGGGAAGTCCGGTGCCTTGATATTTTTGGTTGACTCGAGACCGCCACCACCCCAGGTCTTGCCTTCAGTACCGGCGAAATACTCTCTGACTCCGCCATCGGTGCCGTTAATCTGACGGCACATGCTGTGAATGCGGCAGCCGTCGCCATAATCGAGGTCAATGCTGAAGAAGTCGAACTGGTCGCCTGTCTGTCGGCGTGCGCGTCCGCCGAAGCCAAGGGCATTGTCCGGTGGATGACCGATGAACCAGTTGGCAACGTCAAGGTTGTGGACATGCTGTTCCACGATGTGGTCGCCCGACATCTCTGTAAAGCTCACCCAGTTACGTACCAGGTAGTCGGCATCACTCTCGTTCTTGTTTTTCCTCTGGAACCATAGGGCGCCGCCACACCACCAGACACAGCCGCCGAGGATTTTGCCAATCGCGCCGCGCTCGATGGCATAAGCATTCTGGCGGTAACCTCTCTGGTGTCGGCGCTGGGTACCGGCGACAACAGCGAGGCCCTTCTGCTTGGCCAGCTCGCCGGCCTCGATAATCCTACGGCCGCCCGGCGGGTCGACTGCAACGGGCTTTTCCATAAAGACATTTTTGCCCGCTTTGACGGCAGCTTCGAAATGCACCGGTCGGAAGTTCGGCGATGTAGCTATACAGACAACATCGACGTTGGTCGCCAGGAGCTTCTTATAAGCGTCTGCGCCGTAAAAGCACCGTTCCTCCGGAACACCGTGCTTTTTGCCTGTTCCCACAGCCCTGTCTTTGAACCAGTCGGCTGTAGCGACAACTTCCATCTCGCGACCAATGTGTTCGCCCGCAGACAAACAGTTACTCAAGGCCCCATTGCCACGGCCACCACATCCAATCAGAGCGACACGAATTTTGCCGGAGCCGGCTGCAAAGATGCGGTTGGTACTCACTCCCATAGCCGCCAGCGATACCGCCGCCGATGCCTTGATGAAATCCCTACGAGAGACCTCACCTGTCTTTTCTTTTGCTTTCTTTTTCATAAATAATTCCTTTCGATTAGAACCACTTT
>CAYVIT010000041.1:4947-22262 GCA_964451425.1 uncultured Pirellulales bacterium | reverse complement strand
CATAAGCCTTTGGAAAACAATAGCTTACGACCTTTATTTGCTGTGCTGTCCACCCTCGCAAGCCCTTCTATCTGCAGGTACTTGGAGACGAACTATTATAACTACTCCATTCGGAAATACAAGCCCAAACTCAAGCCTTTTTGAACGCCGTCCACTTCTGCTTACTCTTGGTGCTGGCCAAAACGGTCTCTATGAAACACATACCACGGACGCCATCATTCACGCTCGGAAAGTCCAGCATCAGTGGGTCAGGCTTTGTCCGGGTCATTCTCGCACGCACGGTATCGGCGAAGTTACGGTAATTGTTAGCGAAGGCCTCAAAGAAAGCTTCAGGATGACCGGACGGCAGGCGCGTAGCACGGCCGGCGGCAGGGCTTCTGGCACCGACATAATCGTTACCGCGGCGCCAAACCTGTACCGGCCCGTCGGGAACCTTCACATACAGGTAATTGGGATGCTCCTGATGCCATTCCAGACTCTTTTGCTCGCCATAGACCCAGATAGCCAAATTGTTCTCCTCGCCTATGGAGACCTGGCTGGCATGTAGGACACCCCTGGCTCCATTATTGAAGCGCAGCAGGCAGTTGCCGTCGTCGTCCAAACGCCTACCCTTAACAAAAATCGTCAGGTCAGCACAGATATGGGTAATCTTCAGTCCCGTTATATACTCCGAGAGATTCTCGGCGTGCGTGCCGATGTCACCCATACAGCCGGCGCCGCCGCTTTGCTTCGGGTCGGTCCGCCAGGCAGCCTGCATCTGGCCCGTTTTCTCCAGCGCTGTAGCCAACCAGCCCTGTGGATACTGTACAACAATCTTGCGAATCTTACCCAGCTCACCCTGACGAGCCAAATCCCGGGCCAGCTTGACCATCGGGTAACCCGTATAGTTGTGCATCAGTCCGAACACTCTGCGCGACTTCTTAACAAGTGTTCGCAAGTCCTTCGCTTCTTTGACGCTAATCGTCATCGGCTTTTCGCACATCACGTGGAAACCGGCATTGAGAAAATCCCTTGCAATCGGGAAATGCCAGTTGTTCGGCGTTGTTATTGAGACGAAATCTATCCGTTCCCCCTCCGGTAACTTAAGCTCTTTCCCGATCATTTCCTCGTAGTTACGATATACTCGTCTGGAATTGAGACCCAGCTCCCGTCCCATCTGCTTTGATTTGCTTGGATTGATATCGAACGCCCCGGCCACCAGCTCGATACCGCCGTCCAGACGTGACGCCCTTCGGTGTACCTCACCGATGAACGCCCCCGGTCCTCCACCAACCATTCCCATATTCAATTTTCGGTCGAGTTTCATACGTGCTCCTTTCAATAATATTCACGCGCGCATAATTTTATTGTGCTTATCAATTAAGAAATCCGTTTCGTTCACATAACGCCGCATCCTGCAAAAGATATACCTCAAAATTATAAAACCCAATCCCAGTAAAGCAACCCAAAATAACAAAGTTTGGGTTGACAGTAATCTAATATAAGTTATAAAGCTGCTATTGTCAATCACTGCTAAATTCTGAACATAATCGCGTAAAATGTTTGAAAAAACTGTGAACTACCAACAGCAAAAGCATGAATATCAACAAGCACGCTTCTAAAAAACGCACTGATATTAAGCCCTTATCCGTTGATTTGTACAATATTGCCGTCCAGACAAGGGTTCCGCTCAAGTTTGGGCCTGAAACATTGACCTCGGTTATATGCGCACGCACCTGCATGACGGTGGGCAACGAACAAGGACAAACGGCACAGGGCTGGGGCGAAACCCCCTTGAGCGTCCAATGGGCCTGGCCGAGCAAACTGGGATATCAAGAGCGATGCGAAACGATGCAGCTTTTCTGCAGTATGCTTGCTGAGACCTGGGCTAAATTCGACCAGGAAGGACATCCCATTGAATTAGGCAGTGACTTTATTGAAACGCAGTTACCCACCTTATTGGACAAGCTCAACAGTCAGCGCGGCGAGCAAACAGAACCGATGCCGCATCTTGCAGCATTGGTTTGCTGTTCGGCATTTGACATTGCACTGCACGATGCGTATGGCCAGCTTTTGGGCCGGGACGTGTACTCTACATACAACGCGGAATTTATGAATGTTGATTTGTCACACTTTCTCAAGCCAGCCGATGATACTGACTTCTCATTTGACGGCAAATACCCTGCTGATTTTCTAAACTTTCCGCCGGCCAAAACTCTGCCTGCCTGGCACTTAGTAGGCGGCAAGGATTTGCTCGACACATCCGAGCTTACCGGCACAGAACCGGATGACGGCTACCCTGTATTATTGCCGGATTGGATTAAACGGGACGGCCTCAAATGCCTGAAGGTGAAGCTGCGCGGCAATGACTCTTCGTGGGACGTAGATAGATTAGTGAATGTTGGCAAAATTGCACTCGAAAACAACGTTCTGTGGTTAACCAGTGATTTTAACTGCACTGTCACCGACCCCGCCTACGTGAACAACATTCTGGATCGGCTGATGATAGAGCATCCTCGCATTTACCAAATGATTCTCTACGTAGAGCAGCCATTCCCGTACGACCTGGAAAATAATCAGATTGACGTCCACAGCGTCTCTGCCCGTAAGCCTCTCTTTATGGACGAAAGTGCTCACGACTGGAAGTTAGTCAGACTCGGCCGAAGCTTGGGCTGGACCGGTGTCGCGCTAAAAACCTGCAAAACTCAAACCGGCGCGCTATTAAGCCTCTGTTGGGCCAAGGCACACGGAATGACCCTAATGGTGCAGGATTTGACTAATCCAATGTTAGCACAGATTCCCCACGTTCTTTTGGCCGCGCACGCGGGAACAATTATGGGAGTCGAGACCAACGCGATGCAGTTTTACCCCGCCGCTTCGGCCCCGGAAGAGGCGGTACACCCGGGGCTTTACCAACGGCGCAACGGCCAGGTTGACCTGTCGACATTGAGTGGGCCGGGTTTTGGTTACAGGATAAACGAAATTAAAAGGGATTTGCCCGATTTAGCGGCACATTATGATAAATAAAGTAATCAGGTACGGTGAAATGATGAGAGACAAGGCGAGTATTTCGCTTGTTTGTGCGCTGGCGGCGGTGCTGTTGAGCTGCAGCACCAGGGCGGATAACACCTCAGCCGGCAGTCCTTCGGCGGGTACGGCAAGAAAGGGTGTAACGCTTTACGTCTCCAGGCTGGGCGATAATTCGGACGGAAGCAGTTGGGGGAAGGCGTTCCACACGATTCAGGCGGCCCTTCTGGCTGTGCCTGACGATAAGGGTGGCCATCGCCTTGTCATCCGGCCGGACACTTATGCCGAGGCCAACCTTTATCCGGCCCATAAAGGTGCGGCGGGGGCTTACAATCTTTTAGTGGGGGACTGGGACGGAAGTTTAGGTTCAGGTATCACCGGCTGGGTTGTCGTAGATTCAGGAGCACCGGCGGTAATTGTTCGCACAAACCCCAATGCTCCCACAGGCAACCCGACTTTTATGATTCTGGATTCGGGCGACCCGAATAAGGAGATGGGATTAAAGAGTGTGGACTGGTGGGGTCCGTGGCGCTGCGACCCGAATTTTTCAGGTGTTGCGTGGGACCGGTGGGTTTTCAAACGGATTTATGCATGCGGGTCCGAAGGTGGTATCGGGTGGGATATGACCAATCAGGCCGGCGCGGAATTCTCGGCGATTGTGGAGGACTGCGTTGGGATTGGCCGCTTTGCCGGGGCGGCGGTTATTGCTCACAGAAATCGCCCCGAGGAGCCGGTTGTATTTCGGCGTTCGTATTTTATGTGTCTGGACGTGTGGGGAGATGCCGGTGCAGTCTATGTGCGGGCGCATAACAGCAATATGCCGGAAACGCCCGATGCTGTTTTTGAGGATTGCACGATCGTTGGGCCGGACAATGCGCTGCAGGTTGGCTACCCCGGTTTTCAGGGATACACACGGGTGAGGTTCAATCGCTGCCGACTGATTGTTCTTAATTTTTCTCAGCCGCACGGAACGCCGTCCACAGGTGTTATCTACAGTGACCTCGCGGGCAAGTTTCTTCACGTCGATTTGGAAGACTGTACGCTGATGGGATATACAGTTTTTGGATCGAGGAACGGCGATATGTTCTCATACAGTTTGAAAGGAAGCAATAGAGCGTATGTGCAGTATCGCCAGCCGGTGCCGGAAGGGTTTGAACGCCTGCGGTTTTGGCCGCTGGATGTGTTCAATGAACTTCTGCCGGTGTGGTTCGCCGGCCCGGGGACGGACATCAAAGAAAAACGGCAATGACATTTTATGTTTGAGATGGTTTTTTAAAAGATTCAATCTCTATTAAGGGAGTAATTGAAAATGGCGAAATTAAGTGCATTTGCAGATGAAGTAACAGATGATTTTCTGGAGCAGGTCAAATACCTCGCCGGCGAAAATGTGGGTTACATAGAGATTCGTTTTGTCAATCAGAAGAATGTCATGGACCTTACCCGGAATGAACTAAACGAAGCGAAAAAAATGATTGCGGACCACGGTCTTAAAGTATGTGCTATCGGCTCGCCCATAGGAAAGGTAAAGCTCGATGAGCCTTTTGAGCCACACCTGGACAAGTTCAAACACGCCGTCGATTTGGCCCTGTTTTTTGAAACCCCGTACATACGTGTGTTTAGCTACTATCCACCGGAAGGTAAGGAAATCTCAGACTATCGCAATGAAGTTATGGAGCGTATGTCGGCCAAGGTAGAAATACTCAACGACGTTGACGTTATTATGGTTCATGAAAATGAAACAGATATTTATGGGCATACCGCCGAGAACTGCGCCGATATTGTAAAGACCGTCAATTCACCGAAGCTTCGGCTTGTATATGACCCGGCAAACTTCGTATGGGGACAGAAGATAACAGATAATGTCGAAAAATGTTGGCCGCTTATGAAGCCTTACGTTGTCCATATCCATATCAAAGACTGGAAGCTCGGTGATACTTTAGGCAGCATACCTGGTGAAGGTGACGGCCAAATAAAAGAGCTGCTCGCTGAGCTTGCGGCAATGAACTATGAGGGCTGTCTTACGATGGAGCCGCACCTGCGGGCCGGCGGCCAGTTCGGCGGCGATACAGGGCCTGAGCTATTTTCAAAGGCGATTGCCGCGGTAAGAGAACTCGCAGCGGAGGTTGGTTTGAAGTGTGAATAACTTTTCCCGGAAAGGAAAAATATTATGAAAACCTGGAATTTTGGAATAGTGGGTGCCGGGCTAATCGCAGATTTTCACGCAAAAGCCATCGCAGATATTCCCAACGCAAAGCTTATTGGCTGCTGCGACAAGATACAAGACAGAGCGAATAAATTAGCGGACAAATATGACGTGAAGGCTTTTGAAAGCTATGAAGAGATGCTAAAAAGCGACGACGTGGATATCGTCACCATCGCCACACCAAGCGGTTCTCACTGCGAACCGACCATTGCCGCAGCCGAAGCGGGCAAACATGTATTATGTGAAAAACCGCTGGAGGTAACCTTAGAGCGTATCGATGCCATGATCGAGGCCCACAACAAAAGCGGCACTCGCCTGGGCGGCATTTTCCCCTACCGATTTAATGATTCGCAGACAATCCTTCGAGAAGCGATAAACTCAGGGCGCTTCGGCGTAATTACCTATGCGGGGATATACGTTCCCTGGTGGCGTACCGACGAGTATTACAAGGACTCGTGGCACGGCACGTGGAAATTAGACGGCGGCGGCGCGCTAATGAACCAGTCTATTCATATGGTAGATATGCTCTGTGATGTAATGCCTCCGATTGAATCTTTACAGGCCTACACGGGGACGCTGGGGCACAGAATAGAAGCCGAAGATACCGCTGCCGCCGTGCTGCGCTATACCAACGGGGCGTTGGGAGTCATCTATGGCACAACCGCTTCATATCCAGGCCAGTTCAGACGGTTTGAAATAACCGGCACCAAAGGCACTGTGATACAGGTTGAAAACAGTTTCAAAGTCTGGCAGTTTGCCGATGAGAAGCCGGAAGACGAAAAAATCCGAAAAGAACATGGCCAAATCGAAGGCGGCGGAGGCGTATCTGACCCAGCCGCTATCACCCACGACAACCATACCCGCAATTTCAAGGCATTCCTCGAAGCCCTCGAAACAGGGGAAAATTTCTGGATAAGCGGGCCCGAGGCGCGCAAAGCCGTCGAAGTGATACTGGCAATTTACAAATCCGCCAAAGAACAAAAGCCGGTCGGATTGGTCTAATGTCGTTGGTATAAACCAATATTATACAGGTTGCCTCGGCAGCGCTCTCAGGGATTTTACGCCCAGGATTGGCACCGAACTTCGCCAAAAAAGGGCGTGCTCCGCGTTTGGACGCAATATGCTGCATACAAATACATTGCCGCCGACCAGCTCTGCCAGTCCTGGCCCTGAGGCGTTCCATCCTGCGCCCGTATCCATTCATTAAAGCCAAATTCTACATCCGCCACGCGTGCAGGCCGGTTTAGCTCTGTAAGAACCAAAAGTTTCTTTTCAGCAAGCCGATACTTTCCGGCTGCAACCAGAGCAGCCACATAAAATCCACAAATAAACGGCCAGATACCCCCATTATGATATTCTCCCGGTTGATTGTACTTTTCGTACCTGGGCATCCAATCAGGATCATCCGGTCTTATGTAAGGAAAAAGATTAGGCGGCATATCAGCCGCAAGTAGCTCATTTTCCCTCAGTGCTGCGCACTCAGTTTCGACCCATTTGATGAGCGAGTTCGCCCTTGAATCAGACGCAATTCCCGAAAGAATTGCCAGACTATTCCCTAAGAGATCGAAACGCTCGCTTTTATAGACTTTGTAAGACCACAGTGCATAGTAAGGCTTACGCCTTAGTACCAAACCTTCATGCACATGGCGATTTTGCCTGTCACCTTTTATAGTGAATCTGCCCATTTGGTCCTTAATCTGGGAGGCGCGACCGTGCTGACCAAAAAGTCGCAGATAGATATAAACTATTGTGTTTACAAAAAGACCGTATCCACAAACCCACTGCTCATCCCGCCAATCGCTTGTCGGTAACTGGTCCACCATAACACGGTCAGACGTGCTTTGATATTCCATCCACAGCATGGACTTATTCACCGCCTGCTCCAGGAAATCAGCCTCGCCCGTTACTTTTCGAAAGAGCGCAACAGCCATAAGAAACAATGGCGTGCAATCACTTGAGCCGCGGTCATCCGAATTGTGAACTAAAGACGGGATATGGCCTAACCTGCTCTGGTTTCGTGCAACAGTTTCCAGAGTTTTCCTCAAGCTCTTGTGTAGTTTTTTATTTCCGGAAAGCAGAATCCCGAGAGAGGAAATCATCAGGTCGCGGGTATATGGTTCCGGATACCCCCATCCGGCGGTCCGCGGCAGACCTCGGAAAGGGCCGTGAGCGTTATGAAGCAAGACCTTAATAGCCGCCTGCCTGGCATTCTCAACTAAATTCCTGCTGTGTTTATCCATTTATGAAATCCCAAACTTCTCTGAGACAATCTTGACAAATCTTCTTGCGATGACACGATAATCATAGTTTTCGACAGCGCGTTTGCGCCCCTCCTCACCCATTTTTTGCCTAAGGTCAGGATTCTGCATCAAATCCATAAGATAGTTGGCGATATCGTGTATGCTGGCACGATAATCAACAATTCGGGGTCTTTTGAAAACTACCTTATGCCCGGATTCATAACCTGATTCATCACCCACAACCGCCTCCCTTAATCGGATTTCCTGAGCCACAGAAGCTAAAAATGCCGTTTTGCCGTGAACTAAAGTGTCCAGCATACCCATGGCTTTTATACCTACAACCGGCTTGCCACAGGCATTGGCTTCCACCTGAATCATTCCAAAGCCCTCAAGGCGTGAAGGGGCTGCATAAATATCACACGCGGCTAATAGATAGGGCATAAAGTTACGTGAAACCCGGCTGGTCGTATACACGACGTTTTTTTCAATTCCAAGGTGGGTGGCTAACTGAAGGTCTGCAAGATTCTGCTGTTCGGTCCTGGGTTGAGGCCAAACCTTGCAAACATATTTCCAATCCGGCGCTTTCGTGTCATTTATTGCCAGAGCCTGCATGACCTCCTGAGCACCTTTTGAAGCGGCATCTCCGCCGACGGTAAGAACCGTTATTTGATCCGGTGCTATACCCAATGCGTCACGTACCGCCACAACCTTCGGATCATTTTTATCTCGGGGCATAAAAGAATCCGTATCACATCCGACAGGAAGGACCTCGATATTTTTGCCGCTGAGCCCGTCTCGCATATATATCTTCTTGACCCACTTGGATGTGACAAGTATCAAAGGTAGAGCCTCCAGGATTTCCTGATAATTAGCCATATAGCCATCTGCCACAAGCCAGGGGACCGCCGAGATTCCGTATCTTTGGGGATGCAGAACCAAATGTGGAGTATGTCCCCAATATCCGACTCCCACAACGATGTCCGGCTCAAACCATCGGTAGTACCACTCTTTTTCCTGCGCAGCTTCAAAATTAACCGCATGCGCTTCAATTCCCATCTCTCGAAGCCCTCTGAATAGCAGGTCTCCCTGAGTGGCCAATCCTCCCGGTGACGGGGGATAGTCATACGAAACAAGCACTTTCATCTTAATAGACTCCTTTATTCAAACACAATGTACTTTTTAATCAGATTTAAAACAACAAAAGGCTTCTTCCTTCGGAGTAGTCTTCGCCTCGAAACTATCAGGACTAAAACCATAAACATTCGTTATAATATCATATTTTTTACGCCAGATTTCATCAGGCAATTTTCCCTTAACATCCGCATCATCAATAGCACGAGGCAGATATTTTCCATCGCCGTCTTCATAAGCAAACATCCACAGTTCTTTTGCAAAAAGCCCCTTACTTTTCCACAAAGCCCTGACGGCCTTTGCCGTCTCCTCATGCCTTCGGTGCCTCGTATACTCTCCACATGGACTGTGGGTAATGATCATATCAAATCTGTCGGACGGCAACAATTCAAGTATCGTCGCCTGTACTTTACGAGTGTCCAGTGGCGTTTGTTCCGGGCCATCGTCGAGATCGCCCATTATGCCGGCGGCATGCAGCCCTTCGAGGGCCTTGAAAAACCTGGGGGCCCTATCCGGATCACTCTTACGGCAAAGCGTAATAACCGTCCATTCACTTTCCGGGTGCATCAGTATAGTTCCACCCACCCACAAAGTCTCGTCGTCAGGATGGGCAGCGATAACAACACAATGTCTGAAATCCCACGTTCGATCCTTTGTTTCCATTCCGGCCATCGGCTCTACTCCTTTACGGCCTGTTCATCATTGTTGAGGAGAACATCATTCCTTTGTCGGTGACTATCGAAAACAAAAATCTCTCAGGCTGTGGGGCGTTCATCTTTAATATAAGACACTGCCGAATTTTGTCGTTTTGCCTTTTGGAAAATTGAGGTTTTTTCTCTGGCGAATTTAACACCTCTGCCTGTTATTATATCTTTTTCCTCTCTTATGAAGTCGATATATTGCAATAAAGACCAGGCACTATTATACCATCTCATCTGGTATCCTCTCTGGTGGGCCTGCTTTTCCATCAAAAGCCGCTTTTTCTGATTGAAAACAAGATAATCAAGGGCCTGAGCTATTTGTTCGATTGAGGGTTCGCCCGGGTCGACCAAAATACCTCTTGCGTGCCGGCCTATAACAAGACCTTCGGGACATCGTTTGTTTGAATGAATCAATTCCACTGCGTACCTAAATTTAGTTGCCAATGCCACCCTGCCCGAACCGAGAGTATCGGCCAATATACCGCTTGATATCTGCTGCATATTAAGATACGGCAGCACCATTACATTGGTGGCCCCATAAAATTTCATCAGGGCATTTTCATCCAGAAAGGTATCAAGAAAAACTACATCGCACTCATCAAAGTTGGTCATACCGAACTCTTTTACTCTGCACCACCTTAATTTGGAATCTTCAAGGGCCTGATTTAGCGTTGCTTGAAATTCCTGATAGGGTTTGCCGCCGTCGGTTTTCACAAAGTCAGGGTGAGACTGTCCGGCAATCAGGTATATCAGCTTTTTTCTCTGGGCCTCGGTGCAGGATTCATTAAGGAACCGCCCGTAAGCTCGGATGCCATACTGAATCCCTTTGTCGGGAGAAAGAAGCCCGAGGGTTGTGATTAGAAAACGGTTTTCCAAACCATACTCACGTTTTATGGCCAATCGGTCATATTGAGAAGGGTGCTGCATCCTGATACCATGGTCAATATGCTTAAGCTTATCAGAAGCAATTCCGTATATATCTGATTCGAGTATGTTAATAGCGCTTTCTGTTGTGACGATAAGTCCATCACTATATCCGGCCAGCTCCTGCAAGGTTTTTCTCTGTGCCTCGTCAGGCTCATCAAGAACCGTGTGCAGGTAAACCAACGTAACCAGGCCTTGTCCGTGAAATACTTTTGCCAGATTGATAAAATTGGCACCCTGGCCATCTTCGCCTTTTTCATCCGGGTCAAGGCCGTATTCATGCTGTAAAAGCACCACAGTGGGATTTGCGCTCTCCCTCGCGCGGGCCGATATGTTGACTATTGCATCAGCCCACGATTGAGGAGTATATTGGTCTATAGTGAGATCCACTGGTATATCGTAAGGGCCGTTGCCATTGTCAATTGCCGCAACTCTTATATGCCCCACTTCACCTGTAAAGTATGCAAGAGCAGTCGATAAGTCTCTCGAAAAGGTGCCTATACCGCACTTTCGCGGTGGGTATGTTGAGACAATTCGGATGTTATATGGCATAGCCAAGTCCTAATATAAAAATATAACTTTTAAGAAAGAGCTGCTAATACACCTCGAACATAACCGACCGACTCAGCCAGACCCGGCAGCAGATTTTCGGGATCCTTCTCGTATTCAAATGCAACTATGCCTGAGTAGTTAATTTTTAACAACGTTCCTACAAACTTTGGAATATCAATTACGCCTCGCCCAACCTCCACCTCTCGCCCTTGTGCCGTTGCAGCCGAAACATCTTTCAAGTGAACATCCAGCAGCCGGTCCGCATACTTCTCGGCTGAGACCGATGGGTCCACTCCCGCTCGCTGCGTGTGTCCAATGTCGTTGCAAAGCCCGATTCTCTTATCCAGATCCTTGATTTTTTCATAAGCACTTGCCGGTGTTGGATACACTTTATCTGTCGGCCCGTGATTGTGAATCGCCACCTTAATGTCATATTCTTTGACCTTCTTATCTACCAATTTTAACAGCTCGGGTTTAGGCACTCCGATTATAACCTTCATCCCGGCCGCTTTTGCATAATCAAAAGCACGGTTCACCTCAGCCTCGCTGTTCATATAGATTACGCCGCCCCCATAAAGTTCAAGGCCCGCCTCTTTGACTTTGGCCACAACTTCCTTGACTTGGGCCGGTGTGCTATCCAATGCCAGATGAAAGCTCTTCAGAGCAATGTATTTCAATCCGACCTTTTTTGTCATTGCCAGTGCTTCATCCAGGTCAAATTTTCTGAATGTATATGAAGCCACACCCAGCTCAAACCGCCTCTTTTTTCTGATTTCAAATCTTGGCTCTCGAATTTCGAAACGACGCTGCTTCTTCCCTGCCGATGGTTGACTCTGTCCGCACGAGACGCCCGCACCAATCAGCGAACTGGCCATCCCCGCACCGGCTGCCCGCAAAAACTGCCTTCTGGTTTGCTCCGTCATCTCCACCATCTCCTTTCTGAACATCCACCTGTGGCGGACTCGTAAACTGAAAACTATTCATATACGCAATATCTGACAAAAAACTTTAGTTTAAGGATAAAACAAATGCCGTTAAGATGCAAATAAATTTGCCTTGCGAATGCCGTGTATATTTAATATGATTGTTTCGCACAGACTTAATCCGCCTGTGGCGGATTGGCTCTTACATCGGGAAAGGCAGGTAAAAACACTGAAAAATAAAAGAACCAAAGAAGCTAAAGTCCTGAGCCGTCGGCAGTTTCTGAAAAGCTCAGCTTTTGCTGCAGCTGCTTTTACGTGGCCGACAATCGTTCCAGGCTCAGTTTTTGGCGCCAACGCACCGAGCAATCGTATCACAGTAGGCTGTATAGGCGTTGGCCGTATGGGTCTCGGCGATTTGCGGGAAATTATGGGATTTAAGCAGGCACAAATTATCGCCGTATGTGATGTCGATTCCAAAAGGACAAAGCACGCCCAGCAGCTTGTAGAAACCCATTATGCCACACAGACTCAAAATGGGACCTACAAAGGCTGTGCGACTTATGGAGATTTCAGAGATTTAGTCGCACGAAAGGATATCGACGCAGTTTCAATCGTCACACCCGATCATTGGCACGCGCTGCCCGCGCTCGCCGCAGCCAAGGCCGGAAAGGACATCTTTTTGCAGAAGCCGCTGACCCTGACAATTGAAGAAGGACGTCTGCTAAGTGACACGGTTCGCCGCTATGGACGCATCTTCCAGGTCGGAAGCCAGCAGCGCTCCGAGTCGAATTTTCGCTCTGCGTGTGAGTTGGTTCGCAATGGACGTATCGGCAAGCTGCAAACGGTCAAAGTCGGCTTCGGAACAGACCCTGCCACAGGGCCGCAGCCGCCAATGCCGGTCCCTGATAGGCTCGACTACGATATGTGGTTAGGCCCTGCGCCTTGGGCCGAATACACAGAAATGCGCGTCCACCCCCAAAACGATTATGGCCGACCGGGATGGCTGCGCATCGCAGACTACGGTGCAGGTATGATTACAGGCTGGGGCGCCCACCATAACGACATTGCACAATGGGGGATGGGGACCGAATACACCGGGCCCGTGGAAATCAAAGGACAGGCCGAATACCCCAAAGACGGACTATGGGACGTGCACGGCGCGTTCAGCATCGAATACACATATGTCGGCGGAGTCAAGGTCATCTGCGCCGACACACAAAAAAACAAACAAGGGATCCTTTTCGAGGGAACGCAAGGTGCGGTGTACGTCAAGCGAGGGCACATCGAAGCGAATCCCCAGTCACTTTTGACATCGGCCATTGGCCCAGACGAAATCCATCTTTACAAAAGCAACAACCACAAAGGAAATTTCTTAGAGTGCATCAAAACAAGAAATGAAACGGCTGCTCCTGTGGAAATCGGCCACCGTTCCTGCTCCGTCTGCCTGCTCGGCGAGATTGCCATGCGGCTTGGCAGAAAGTTAAAATGGGACCCCGAACGAGAGCGATTTATCAACGATGACCAGGCAAATCGGATGCTCTCCAGGCCGATGAGCAGCCCCTGGCACTTATGAAATGATTATTGATTCCTTCGATTTCACTCAGGACAGGTAAGGATGAATGATTATTGAAATTGTTAATTGGTGATTGGTGAGCATTTAACCATTTACCATTTAACCATTTACCAGAACATCGGGGGCGATACTTCGCACCATTTTAATTATTCCCCCATAATCGGTGCGATTCATCGCACACTACACCTGTAATTGGTATAATCATATTGCAGCGAGTTTTCGCCACCGGCGTCCATCAGATTCAATAAGGTTATCAGCCTGGGGGAAACTAAAACTGCCCGCGGGATATTCGTAAGGGGCTGCATCATCATTTTGCCAGGCCTCAAGCACAGGCGTCAATAATTGCCAAGCCACTTCCACACCATCCTGCCTTGTAAAAAGCGTTTGGTCTCCAACCATACAGTCTAAAAGTAATCTTTGATACGCATCAGGCAGACTGACTCCAAAGACACCCTGGTAACTAAAACTCATATCGAGCGTGCCTATACAAATTTTAGAGCCGGGCTGTTTCGCCTGGAAACTCAGGGAGATACCTTCCTGCGGCTGCAACTGCAAAGCAAGAACGTTTGACGGCACATCAGCGAGGCCGGCCGAGATAAACATAGAATGCGGAACCTGCTTGAAAGTGATGGCAATTTCCGTATTCTTACCGGCAAGTCGCTTTCCGGTCCGCAGATAGAAAGGCACTCCCTTCCACCGCCAATTTTCAATAAACACCTTCGCAGTAACAAACGTCTCCGTCTTTGACTCAGGTTTTACGCCCGGCTCCTCACGATACCCAACAACCTTCCCGCCGTTTATTGAACCCGGGCCGTATTGACCCCGCACAATAAAATTGTCTAACTGGTCCACATTAAACGGACGAATCGAACGCAGAAGCTTGACCTTCTCATCCCGAACGTGGTCTGCTTCGAAAGATACCGGCGGCTCCATCGCCACCAACGTAAGCATCTGGAGCATATGATTTTGGAATATATCGCGAAGAGCACCGGCTTCGTCATAATAGCTCGCCCGATGCTCAACCCCAATCGTCTCAGCAATAGTAATCTGGATGCTGTCGATATAATTACGGCTCCATACGGGCTCGAAAATAGTGTTGGCAAAACGAAATATCAAAATGTTTTGAACGGTCTCTTTGCCCAGATAATGGTCGATGCGATATATTTGCGACTCATCAAAACAGCCACGGATTTTATTATTCAATTCGACAGCACTTTGTAAATCAAAGCCAAAGGGCTTCTCCACAACCAATCTGAAACGCTTCGATTCAGGCTCACTTCGGCTTGAAAGCCCTGCCGAACAGAGATGTTCCACAACCGGACTATACAGAAATGGAGGCACTGCCAGGTAAAAAACGACAGCACCATCTACTTTATGCTTTTTGTCTAATTCCGCCAGCTTACTTCTGATGTTGTCATAAAAAGAAGCCTCACTGTAATCACCGCTAAGATAGTAGAGTTTGTCGATAAAAGGCGCTATGGCTTTTGCCGACATATCCCCGGAGTTTTCCTGTATTGCCTGTTGTGTAATTTGCCTGAACTGCTCATCTGTAAGCTTTTTCCTGCTGACGCCTAACAGGTAGAATCGCTCGTTCAGCAAACCGCGTTTAAAGACCTCGAAGAGACTGACAAGCAATTTCCTGCGGGTAAGGTCTCCGGATGCCCCAAAAACCACCAGTGCGCATGGTGGAGCCGCTGCTTCCTCACAAACAATCCGCTGAGAGCTTATGGATGGCCGAATTTCCCGCATAGCAAATATCCCCTACCACTCAATGCTCTTTATTACGGCCCAATTATGCAAAAAACACAAAACGGCCCGGTCTTCTCAAAAAGGATTTTTGTCTTCACCTGTCCCTAACTGCTCGGTCGTCCGGACAGGCATCTATTGTCTCAGAGCCTTGTCCAAGTCATTGATTAAGTCTTCAACATCCTCAATTCCAACGGCAAGTCTGAAAAGGGTATCAGTAATACCCAACGCATAACGCTCTTTCCTCGTACAGTCATAATAGCTTACTAACGCAGGATGTGTTATCAGCGTTTCAACTCCGCCCAGACTTGGTCCAATATAGCACAATTTCAGAGCATCCATGAATCGCTTTGCAGTATTGATATTGCCCTTTATCTCAAATGTAACAACTCCCCCGCCGCCGGCCATTTGCTTCTTTGCTATCTTATAATGCGGATGGCTTTCAAGAAAAGGGTAATAGACTCTTTTGATACGTGAATGATTTTCAAGAAATCCTGCAATTTTCAAGGCCGATTCATTTTGCTGTTTTACACGCAGCGGAAATGTTTTAAGCCCTCGCAATAAAAGATAACAGCAGTGCGGGTCGATAAGGCCGCCCATCGACTTATGTAAATTTCGTATTGTATCAATCAGGTCTGTTCTTCCAAGCACGGCACCGGCCAGGATGTCATTGTGTCCTCCAAGGTACTTCGTCGCGCTTTGCAGAACAAGGTCCATCCCGAACTCGATGGGTCTCTGGTTCAAAGGTGTGCTGAAGGTGCTGTCTATGAGTGTCAGAACATTATGCTTGTCTGCTATTTTCTTGATTTTCGAAAGATCGAAAATATTCAGGTAAGGGTTCGTTGGTGACTCGGAAAATATAAATCGGGTGTTCTTCCGGATTGCCTTCTCAAGGACATTATAATCCCCGAATGGGACTATAGTGCACCCAATATCGAACTGTTTCAGGTATGACCTGCAAAATTCAAGCGTCTTCTTATAGCTGTCGTCAGTGATAACAATATGGTCACCCGACCGAACTAAGGAAAGAATGGTTGTCGTTATCGCGCTCATGCCGGAGGTAAAAACAACGCAGTCTTCAGCACCTTCGAGGTCAGCAAGGCGCCTTTCAGCAATTTGTGCGGTAGGATTGCCGTACCTGCCATATTCAAAACGTACTTTGCCCTTCTTGGTATAATCTTCGATTGCTTTACTGTTTTTAAATGTAAACGTGGAAGTTTGAATGATGGGAGTTGTCAACGAATCGGCATATTTCTGCCTCGGCTCACCGGCATGTATTGCTCTGGTCGATAAAGATTCGCCGCCACTATTGCTTTTATTCCTGCGTGATGATTTAACCATTAGAAGTCAATCCCTCAAAAAACACTATTCACTTACACGTATTAATAATACCCGATACAAACTCTGCCCACTTCTCCGGTCGAGTTTGTATCGCTTCTGCAATGTATTATTTATCTAAAAACCGCTAAAATCAAGTAGTCTTTGTTCAAACAGCTAATCTTCAACCGGCTCAAATTCATCTTTGCCTGCTCCGCATTCGGGACAGACCCACCCGTCCGGTAAATCTTCAAAAGCAGTACCGGCTTCCACGCCATTCTCAGGGTCACCTGCAGCCGGGTCGTAAATGTACCCACACATAAGGCATTTGTACTTTTTCATATTTGTAACTCCTTCCTTCGGCTTTACTACAGACTCTTTCTTGATATATGTCGCGGCAGTTTTAGGCGTTTTGCCGTGTTTTATATCACGGTAGTAGGCGTATGTCATAGGCTCTTTATCTTTATCAAGTGTCCCACAGGCTGCTATCCTGGCAATAAATAACGTGTGTGTCTCAATATCAATACTTTCAGTAACCTCTGCCTCGATGAAACCCACCGTGTTATCCAAAATTATCGGGCAGCCAGTCTGACCTGTCTTGTAATTTACCTGCTCAAATTTGTCTGTGTCTCTGCCGGACCTAAAACCAAATTTTCCTATAAAAATCATCGGTGCTTCCTGCGAGAGAATAGACACCGTAAAAACCCTGCTTTCGGTAATATATTCATGGGTCAAACATTGCCGGTTGACACTAACCGCCACCATTGGCGGTTCGGGCGTTATCTGAAACACGGTATTAACAATGCAGCCATTGAATCTGCCGTCTTTATTGGAAGTGATGATGCACATCCCATAACTTAGCTTGAACAGTGATTCCAAATCCAACATCCGTGTGTCTCCAAAGGCAGTTTCAACACCGTTAACTAAGCGAGATTAATATTTTATATCCTATTTCAAGGCAGACAATTTTTCACTCAAAGTAGCAATATGGCCGAATTC
>CAYVIT010000041.1:0-4847 GCA_964451425.1 uncultured Pirellulales bacterium | reverse complement strand
TCTGCAAAGGTCTTCTCATGCTCTTCTTCCATAGAAGCAAGGTCAAGCAGCACCTGCTTTACAGAAGGAAGCTTGTCTGCCGCAACACGGTAAAACTTCACGCCGTTTCTTTCAATCTGCTCTGCCATTTCGAAAACTTCATCTGCATTAAAAGTAACGCCCATTATTGTTCTCCTTTAGTTACCGGCGGCGTAAATACCCGCTGACCCATCTCGTTATCGAGCATATACATCCCGCCCGGAGCATCTGCCATCAGCCTAATCTTTTGTACGATTGCGTCTGCATTACTTTCTTCCTCGACCTGCTCATTGACGAACCACTGCAAAAACATATTTGCCGCGTGGTCTTTTTCCTTAATAGCCAGGTTCACCAACTCGTTAATCAGACCGGTCACTTTCTGCTCATGCTGATAAGCGGCCTCGAAAGCAGCTAAGGGTGATTCCCATTCGCTCTGCGGTTCGCCTATCGATTTCAATATAACCCTGCCGTCGCGTTCGTTTACATAATCGTAAATCTTCATCGCATGCATAACCTCTTCCTGTGTTTGGATTCTCATCCAGTTCGCAAAGCCGGGCAAATTTATGGATTCAAAGTACGCTACCATCGACAGGTACAAGTAAGCCGAGTAAAGCTCCGCATTAATCTGCTCGTTGAAGGCCCCCTGCATCTTCTTGTCAATCATCTCTACTTGCCCTCCCACATTCCATGCACGTTGCAGTATTCACGAGCGGAGATTTGGGCCGCCTCAACAGCAAATTCCGCTTCAGGTGCTTCGCCGGGATTGAGGAACTGCCGATATGCCTTGCCGTCGGCAATAACTTCTATCCATTCGATATAGTGCTCGGCCTCCATAGGGTGAGGAACACTGCCGACCTTAACTTTGACACCGCCTTCAATTTTTTCAATCACCGGAACGTGCTTTTCCCTGCCCTCGTCGGCGGTTTTTGCCGTAAGGTTCTCCATTGGCTGACCACAGCAAACCAATTCACCGGCACCGCCGTGAAGTACTTCCACGATATTACCGCAGACGGCACATTTATACACTTCTAATTTCTTAGCCATAATTTTTCCCCTTTCATAATCTTATGATTTCTTTTTTACAACAACTAAAAAGGCAAATGTAACCCTAATTGACTATCTTGAGCTCCCTATGCCTGGCCAGGATTTGGTCAGCTAATTTATCCAAAGCTGTAAAATCATCATCTTTAGGACAGCCCTTTGCTATCACCGGCTCAAGTATTTCAACTTTGAGATTTGAAAGCAGACCCGTGAGCTGCTCAACCATCCTGCCGCCCCAGCCGTATGAACCGATAACGGAAGCGAATTTCGTCTTCGGCCTGAGCGCGTTCGCCAAAATCGCTGCGTATGCAGCCATCGGATGCGCACCTGTCAAAACCGTCGGAGAACCAATCACGATTGTCGCTGCATCGACAAGTGATATCGCAAGTTTGCCAATATCAGTTGTCGAAAGTTTGAATTGCCTGACTGTTATACCTCTTTCAATCAAAGCGCCTGCAAAATGCTCAACCATTGTTCTTGTACTGTCGTGCATGGAGACATAAGGCAGCACTACTTCGTTCTTGACCCGGTCGCTGACCCAATCTTTATAAGCATTGATAATAAACTCGGGCCTATCATAGACAGGGCCATGACTTGGAGCAATTATATCTATTTGTAAATCCTTTATCTTTTCGAGGTTCTTTATTATTTGCCCACGGAAAGGCATCATTATTTCAGCGTAATATCTCTTGGCGGCTTCGTAAACAACGGCTTCTTCATCCACAAACAAACTGCTCGTCGCAAGATGTGAACCAAAGAAATCGCACGGGAAGAATATTTTGTCTTCCTGAAGATATGTACCAAGTGTCTCAGGCCAGTGTACCCACGGGATATACACGAATTGCAGCGTCTTGTCGCCTAAAGAAAGCGTCTGACCATCTTCAATCGTGACAAATTTGTCATCAGCAATATTCAATAAGTCAATAAGCATCCCTTTGCACTTGGCATTTGTTACTACCTTCGCATCAGGATAGAGCATCAATATATCCGGAATACTGCCGGAGTGGTCCTGCTCGGCGTGGTGAGCAACGACATAGTCGATTCTATCGGTCCCAATATTGACAAGATTCTCTATCAGTACCTCGGTTTTTGACGGATCAACTGTATCCAGAAGAGCGGTTTTTTCACTGCCTTTTATCAGGTAGGCATTGTAACTTGTGCCGTCAGGCAGTGGAATCAGCTCGTCGAACAATCTCCTGTCCCAATCAATCGCACCCACGGCGTAAACGTTCGGCTTCAATTGTCTCATCCTGTGATGTCCTTTACCACCTTCAGCACTGCTTCATAATCCGGCTCATTTGTCAATTCGCTCACTATCTGCACATACCTCACAATGCCTTCCTTACCCACCACGAATACGGCCCGTGCAAGAAGCCGCAGCTCCTTGATTAACACCCCAAAGGCCGTTCCAAACAATGCGTCGCGATGGTCCGAAAGGGTCTGCACGTTTTTTACGTCTGCTGCTCCACACCAACGCTTCTGCGCGAACGGAAGGTCCATACTGATAGTCAAAACCACTATATCATCGCTGAAATTGACGGCTTCCTGATTGAACCTGCGAGTCATCGTGTCGCACACAGACGTGTCCAGCGAAGGAACAGAAGAAATGATGCAGACCTTGCCTCGATACGACGACAACTTCACTTCTGACAAATCATTTGCAAGAACTTCAAAGTCGGGTGCCGTCTCACCAACCTTTACTTCTGTACCCACCAAGGTCAACGGCTGACCCTTCATCGTAATTATATCTCTTCGCTCTTCCATAAGCACCTCCTTGAGAATTGATTAGTAATTGGTCGCTTCCAGTTCATAATAGCTCTTTGGATGGGCACAGGCCGGGCATACTTCCGGTGCTTCAGGCCCTTCGTATACATAACCACAATTCCTGCAAACCCACCTGACGGTCTTTTCTCGCTTGAACACCACACCGTCGGTTATATTCTTAGCCAAGGCATTATATCGCTGCTCGTGTCGCCTCTCGGCAACTGCTATATTTCTAAAGACCGTTGCTATTTCGGTGAAACCTTCCTTCTCCGCTGTCTCAGCAAAACCCGGATACATCTCGGTTTGTTCATAATGTTCACCCGCTGCCGCCGCCTTCAAATTCTCAACGGTGTTGCCGATAACGCCGGCCGGAAATGCCGCCGAAATCTCCACTTCGCCGCCTTCAAGGAATTTGAACTCGCGCTTGGCATGTTCTTTTTCCTGTTCCGCTGTTTCAGCAAATATAGCCGCTATTTGTTCGTAACCTTCCTTTTTAGCCTGGCTGGCAAAATAATTGTAACGATTTCTCGCCTGCGATTCGCCCGCAAAGGCTGTTAGCAAGTTCTTTTCGGTCTGTGTACCTTTAAGACTCATTTATAGACCTCCTTTTATGCAAATGATTAACAATTCCTTAAAAAGCTGTTTTATCTTTCAGCATGTTTTCTACATAAATCACAAACACCTTCGAAATATACTGTCTTTCTCAATACGGCAAATCTTCTGCTAATGTTCTTCGGAACAGCAATATTATCAAATGGCTTGTAATGAAAGTCAAAGATTCTCCTGCATTTTATACATTTGAAATGCTGATGAGTTTCCAGCTTACCGTCAAATCTCTTCACATCACCAGAACCCTCGACAATCGAAGCTGCACCGATTTCGGATAAAGTCAAAAGGGTCCTATTGACCGTATCCAGCGATATATTGGGAATCACATCTCTGACCTTGCGAAAAACCATCTCCGCCGAAGGATGCTGCTTCGACTCAATCAGCACTTTATAAACGGCCATCCGCTGTGGTGTAATTTTGAGCCCCGCCTCACGACACTTCCTCTGGAAGGCCTCCATTTTTTCTTTCAGCTTAGCTTTTTTACCTCTACCGCCACTGCCTGGCATAGTCGGGCCCTACCGCAAATTGTATCAATCATTGAAACCGGCCATTTCAGAACCGAATTGATTATATCTCATCCCGGATACGCTGAACAGAAAATTCCACAATATTTAATCCCGGCTTTCAATCCAACTCTCCATAGTAAAGAACTGCTTACAATCGCTAAAAAATCCTCCACCAGGCATCCAAAAATGAAGCCACCCTCCTCCGGATGGCTCCTTTACTGTGAAAAAATCGGTGTTACCTTATTACGCGGCTTGTAACGCCGATTCTGGTTCACAAAAGACAGGGTGGATAAGTCCTCATTCCTCCTGCTCTGATTTTGTCAGTCAGGACACTCCACCCGTACTAATTACTCAAATTTCCTCGGCAAGCAGTATGGCAACACTAAGAACTTTTTTTGAAATACTCTACATCAATAGTCTTGCAGCTCCTTTCATGTTCTTAGTTAATACTACTATATAGTATTTGTTCCTATTTGCCAATATTTTTTTACTAAATTTTACGAATATTTTTCTCTTCTTTTCATAAGTATTTACCATAAAAAAGCCTGCGCTATCGGGGATGCCGTCCGCCAGGACGGAGGTTATCTTTATATATAGCCCCCACCCCTGCGGTGGGGGGAATATTTATCTTTTTTACCCACGCCCGACAGGTGGCAGCCTCAAACTTCGTTTGGGGATGGCTTCATAAAATCATTGCAAGAAGGCTACAGGCAGACGCGGCAATCCCAATAATTAATCATTTATCATTCATCCTTAATCATTTGTTAGGGGATCCAGTGTTTCTAACTTCATCATTCGAAATTCCTTGTTCGATATTCGACATTCCCTCAAGTCATTGCGAGCGCAGCGCGGCAATCTCATTTTTTCATTTTTACATTGTATTTTTGCCTTTTTCATTTTGATTTTTGA
>CAYVIT010000040.1:0-26144 GCA_964451425.1 uncultured Pirellulales bacterium | reverse complement strand
GTTCTTCGCTCGTAATGGTCAGCCGCTTTATCATTAAAGGCCACCTGGAGTGCTTCGAAAGCTGTGGCTGCGAATAAATCTGCACCGATCTCTTCCCAGAGTCCTTCTGCGCGATTGAACAATCCGCCGGACAGCATTATTCTCATATCAGGCCAGGCGTTTACATCTTTGATTGTATCAATAAGTCTCCTGATTCCTGGTGCCTGTTTTGGCGTGCTGCCATATATTAGCAATATGTCGGGTGAATACTCATTTACAAAGGCAAGAATATCATCGTTAGTCAGCCCACCGCCGAGGAATCTTATTTCCCAGCCGTCGCTTTCGAACAGGTCAGCAGTCATTTGTGCCCCGAGTTCCTGAAGTTCATCCGCTGCGCAGCTAACTACTATTTTCTTGTTTTTGCTGGGCCGGCGGGGAAGTTTATTTTGCAGTTGGTCAACGATTGTCCTATTGATTCGAGTAGCCATATGTTCTTCGGTAGTTGTGATTTGACCGGACCGCAATAGATGCTCTATTTCTACCATCATCGGCCATATTACGTCTACATAAACCGAATTAGCCGGCGTTCCACTCTGAAGCGTTTCCTCAATAACCGCCCTGCAGCAATTTCTATCTCCGGAGAGTAAGCTTTCTAAATATCGTTCCAAAATACCTTTTTTTAGCATAATTGTATCCTAATTAATTTTTTACTTCTAAATATATTGTCTAATCTGCCACAAACGCCCTATAAACTATCTTAAATGTTAAAATGGGCAATATGCCGTGTTTAACAATATAGTATCGGAGAATAATAAACTAAAACTTTAGTGAAATTGGGCAAGTTGTTATGGCTACATCGTATATTACCCAGATTTCCACATTCGCTCTAAAGGGTTGTTATATAAACACTTAACCCTTTAACGTTATTAAAGCCTAAAAAACAGATTTTTTTCGGTCCAAACGGATATTGTCTAAAACCAACTTTGAAAAGTACCAGGTATTGAATAGATGCTTATAAACAAAGAAGAACAAATTCAAATTTTACTAAAATGGTAGAAAACAGAATATTCAGGATGTAAAACAATAGGAAAAAATTAAAGAATAAGGATTGAGGATAAAGGTAAGGAATCACCACCCGGCATCTCAAAGCAAGAGCTGTTTTTCAATTGATTATTGACTATTGATTATAGTCTATTTACCATTGGGATAAATCGCTGGTGTTTGTTTTGAAACGGCTATATTGGAGTACATGATAATGATTGATATGGTAGGAGCCAAAACTATTTTAGGCGTCAGTAACACGGGGCGATTTGGTAGGTTTGTCTGGCAAACAATTATTGCATCAGTTCAAAGTTTTACAAGCACCAAGATGTATCCCCTGATATGGAACCAAATGAACATAATCGGCGTTCGAAGTGTGCCGATTATAATGATAACAGGCGCTTTCGTCGGGATGATATTGGCCGTGCAGGCGTATGACCAACTGGCGAGTATGGGTTTGGAAGAAAGGCTGGGTGTCTTGATAAATGTTTCGGTAGTAAAAGAACTGGGACCAGTCCTTGCTGCGGTTATGTTGGCCGGACGCATTGGAGGCGCATTAACGGCTGAACTCGGTACAATGAATGTTACCGAACAGATTGACGCCGTAAGGAGCATGGGAACTGACCCAATTCGATATCTGGTTGTGCCGCGTGTTTTAGCGTGCCTGTTCCTTACCCCAGCTTTAATTATCTATGCAGATTTATTAGGTGTTTTAGGTGGATATTTTGTAGGCGTTGTTCAGTTCGGGATCAATAGCTGGGCATATTGGAGCTTTAGTGCCTCTGGAGTAGAACTATGGGACGTAGTTGTCGGGGTCATAAAAGGCTTTTTCTTTGGGGCAGCTATTGCGGCTATTAGCTGTTATAAAGGTTTTAATTGTAAGAAAGGAGCTGAGGGTGTAGGACGTGCCTGTACCGAGGCTTTTGTGGCCAGCTTTATTTCAATACTGGCCCTGGATTATGCACTGGCTGTCATTTTCAAATCGATTTACCATGCTTTTTGGCCTGTAAAAAGCTTGGTTTGATGGCTGCGAATAAAAAAAAATATGGTTGAACAGAAAAATAACACTGATGAGGCATCCAACAGTAACCAGGACAGTATAATTGTCATTGAGAATCTGACAAAAAAGTTCGATAACAATGTTGTTCTGGATGAAATTTGTCTGAAAATAGAGAAGGGTATGACAACCGTTGTCATTGGTCCGAGCGGATGTGGGAAAACCGTCTTAATAAAACATTTTATAGTACTGCTGCGGCCGAGTTCAGGTGAGGTTTATTTTAAGAAACAGCGAATCGACAATCTGAATGAAATTGAATTAAACAATATACGTACCCATTTCGGTTTTCTTTTTCAGGGCGGAGCTTTATTTGACAGTCTTAACGTTGCTGAAAACATTAAATTTCCGATACGTCAGCATTTCAAGATAAAGAACTGGAGCAGGATTGATAAGCTTGTAAAATCCAGACTGGCTATGGTCGGCCTTGAAGGTTTTCAAAATTTTTATCCCGCAAATCTTTCGGGAGGCCAGCGAAAAAGAGTGGCATTAGCAAGGGCAATCGCGTTAAATCCTGAAGTGATTTTATATGATGAACCAACTACGGGGCTGGACCCTATTCGTGCGGATGTTATAAATGAGCTTATTTTGAAGCTGAAAAGAGAACTTAAAGTAACAAGCGTTGTTGTTACACACGATATGACAAGCGCCTACAAGATAGCCGACCGTATTATTATGCTGCATAACGGCAAGATTATTGCCGATGGCGATGCCAACCAAATCCGCAATCATCCACATCCTGTCGTTCAACAATTCATCCACGGCCAGGTTGACGAGGACGACCTTGCCGTCCTGCGGGCAAGCGGCACTATTTTCCAAACCCAATTCCTTCCTCGTGATTTTGAGGAATAGCCGAAGCAATGCGTGAGAATCCGGAGCAAATAGCGGCCGACTTGGCCAACGTTGTCCGAGGTGATGTTTTTGCTGATATATTGCACCGGGCAGCCTACAGCACCGATTCCAGCATTTACAGGATAGTCCCCACCTGCGTCGTTGCACCTCGTGACACTGCGGACGTAGTCGCTGTTGTCAAATACGCACATGCCAGGGACATACCAGTTGTTGCTCGTGGAGCCGGAACCGGATTGGCAGGGGAAGCACTGTGCAGCGGCATCGTCTTTGATATGACCCGATATATGAACAGGATAATCAATGTTGATAATGATGGAAGTAAAGCTGTTTGCGAACCGGGTGTTGTCCTGGACGATTTAAATAATTGCCTGGCTGGTTATGGCAAAAAAATCGGCCCCGACCCGTCCAGCAGCAATAGGGCGACAGTGGGGGGATGCGTCGCGAACAATTCCACCGGCCCACATTTCCTTCAGTATGGTTATATCGTCAACTACGTTGAATGTATTGAAGCCGTTTTGGCGGACGGCAGTGTTGTAAAATTCGAAAATGATTTTGACCCGGAGCAAGCAAAAGAAGACAAAACCTTCTCAATTGCACGAAGCTGTATATCCGTCCTTTCCGATAAGGAAACGGTTATCACTAAGGCACTGCCTAAAGTTGGGCGAAATCGGAGCGGCTATAATATAGCGGGGATTTGTCATAACGGGCGAATAGATTTAGCCCGGCTGTTAACAGGCTCGGAGGGAACTCTCGCTATTTTTACGAAAATCACTCTTAAGACGGTGGAGATACCTTCAGCAAAAGCCTTATTGCAGCTTGAGTTTGACTCGCTCGAGAAAATGGCGAAGGCCGCCCCCATCATAGTGAAGAGCGGGGCATCGGCGTGTGAGCTGATGAGTAAGACTGTAATTGAGATGGCGTATGAGGCCTTGCCTGAATATCGTAACTTCCTGCCTGCCGGTGCCGCCGCGGTTCTTTTGGTTGAGCATACAGGGCAAACACAAAACGAAGTGAGAAAGAAAATAGAAAACACCGATGCAGCGGTTGGGACAATCGCCTCGGGACGAACGATTGTCTTTGACGCCAAGCAGCAGGAGCATATATGGAAATCGCGCAAGGATGCCGGGCCGTTGCTTTACAGGGCAAGAGGAAGGAAACATCCCGCTGAATTTATGGAGGATGTTTCCGTCGGAGCAGAAGGGCTTGAGAAGTACATTGCGGGCCTGGAGGAAATCGGGAAGCGATACGATATTGCGATGTCTTATTTTGGCCATGCCGGTGACGGTCTGCTGCATATACGTCCGTATATGGACTTGAGTGAGCCGGCCGAGGTGGAGAAGATGCGGTCGATGGCAAACGAAGTCTTCGAGCTGGCCTGGTCACTGGGCGGCTCAATTAGTGGGGAGCATGCTGAAGGGCTGTCAAGAACGGCTTTTATCAGGCGGCAATGCGGTGATGAGTTTTACGAACTGCTGCGAAAAATCAAAAACA
Source organism: uncultured Pirellulales bacterium (assembly GCA_964451425.1). Lineage (GTDB taxonomy): Bacteria > Planctomycetota > Phycisphaerae > Sedimentisphaerales > Anaerobacaceae > CS2-K091. Next base: position 21,727 of record CAYVIT010000040.1, on the reverse strand, counting down.
CATTCGACCCTGATAATTTAATGAATCCCGGCAAAATCATTAACGACGACCCGGATGTTATGGTCAAGAACCTAAGAGCCGAACATAAGCTTTTGGCGAAAAGACTTGAGACGGACCTGCTGTTTGAAAAAGACGAGCTGCGTTTTGCGCTTGAGCAGTGTTACGGCTGCGGGCTTTGTCGAAGCTACGAATACGATTTGCGGATGTGCCCGGTATTTCGTGCGGTGGGTGAAGAATTGGGCAGCTCACGGGCAAAATCCAATATATTGCATTTCTGGGCGACAGGGCAGTTAAAAGAGGAGGATTTTGAATCGCCGGAGTTTAGAAAATTTCTGGATTTGTGTGTTAATTGCAAGGCCTGCCTTGTGCAATGTCCCTCAGCGGTTGATATTTCCAAGCTGATGAATGTGGCACGGGCAGAGTATATCAAGCGTATGGGTTTACGACGTGCCGAGTTTGTCTTAAGTCACAATCGCTATCTCAGCATACTTGGCAGTATGTTTTCGCCCTTTTCAAACTTCGTGACGAAGTTGTCGGGCTTCAAATGGCTGCTTGAAAAGGTCGCCGGCCTCGACAGTCGAAGAGGTATGCCAAATTTCAGGCGAAGCTCTTTCCTAAAAGCGGGGCGTAAATATCTGGAGGTGTGTGAGCCGATACCGGCGCCAATTGATAAGGTAGCGTACTTTGTTGATACGTATGCAAATTATAACGACCACGAACTGGGATTTGCTGTGCTTGATGTTCTGCGAGCGAATGGGATTGATGTGATTTTGCCGAAGCAGCGGCCGGCACCACTGCCGGCCATTGTGTATGGAGGCGTAAAGAGGGCACGCAGAGATTTATCGTTTAATGTCAAGCACCTGGCCAATGTGGTTCATGATGGTTTCAAAATCGTGTGTTCTGAGCCAAGTGCTGCGCTGTGTCTAAAACAGGAACTGCGTCATTTTGTTGCCGGCGAAGATGCTAAGCTTGTCTCGGAAAATACTTATGAGTTGATGAATTATATATTGGAACTGCTAAAGCAGGGCAAGTTGAAGCCTATAAAGCTGTCGGCAAAAGAGAGATTGCTTCGTCGCTACGCTCCTCGCAATGACGGTGAAGCCAGCTTTGTGTATCATTTGCCGTGCCATTTGCTTGCTATTGGCGGTGAGGGGGCGAGTATTGAGCTTTTGGATAGGCTTTGCGGTTTGAAGGTGGTTGACCTAAAAGCCGGCTGCTGCGGTATGGCCGGTACGTTCGGGATGCAGAAGAAAAACTACGAGCTTTCCTCGCAGATAGCCGCGAGATTAAAAGAGGCCCTGGAGAAATCACAGATCAAAAATGTACTGACCGAATGCTCCGCCTGCAAGATGCAAATAGAGCATATAAGCGATTGCGTGGTCAGGCATACGATTAAAATTTTGGCACAAGCCTATGAGGTCGGATGACGGAGGACAGAAAAATCCGAAACTCGAATGTCCAAAATTCAATACAGAAGTATCCAAAGAAGGCACAGAAATCATGAGTTCATTGTTCATCGTTTTTTGATTGGAACCTAAAAGAGATGAAGAAGCACCATGAGTTTGAAAAGTGAGGTCAGGAAATAAACAAGGAATAATGAACGTCGAAGGGAGATTCTTCGCTGCGCTCAGAATGACAAAAAGAGAATGCGTAATGCAATAGAAGTATAAAAACTCTGATGCTACTACTCGTCGAATTCGATGCCGTTTTCTTCGCACCATTCGATGGCGATTTCCTTTAGCCTGTTGTCGCGGTACTTGTACCAGTCGTCGGCAATGTCATATTTGTGTATAGCATCTTTGAAACGCTGAAACGCGCCGCTCCCTTTTATTAGGCTGTAGAGAGTGTCGGATATTTCAGGGTCATTTATGGAGAGACAAAATCTTTCCATGATGCTGTATTCATGGATGTCAAATTTTGAAGGAAGCCCTATATAATCGCCCGTTTCCTGCAATATTTCTTTGGCGATTTTGATTTGGTCATGTTGCCAATCCGGGAAGTCCTCGATTGGTTCGTCATTTTCAGCGGCAAACAACTCCTCATCGCTAATAAGGATTACCTTACCGGTTCTCTTGTCCAGGTATGAGTGGCTTTCATCTGACTGGCATTCCAAGCCTTCGATTATATCGTCCAGTTTTACACGAACTGACATAAGGCAATACCTCCTTACCAATCACCAATTGATTTTATCTGAATTATTCTATATATTAAACTGCGAAAAGTAAAGTTAATTAGGGGAAATATGCAATGGGCTCGGCAAAACAAAACCTTAAGAGGGCGGTGCTGTGGGAGCCCTCGGGGGAGGATAAAAAGGTCCGGTGCAATCTCTGTAACTGGCGATGTGTGATTGATGAGGGCAAATTGGGCAGGTGCTGTGTGCGCAAAAATGTAGATGGCGTGTTGTATTCGCTAAATTACGATAAGGTATGCTCAGCCAATCCGGACCCAATAGAAAAGAAGCCTTTGTTCCATTTTCAGCCGGGGACGAGCAGTTTTTCCATCGCCACGATGGGGTGCAATTTCCGCTGCGAGTTCTGCCAGAACTGGCAGATAAGCCAGGCAGCCTTGGAAGACGGGCAAATCAGCGGGCAGGCAATCAGCCCGGAGCAAATTGTCGCAGCGGCCGTTCGCAGCGGGTGTAAGAGTATTGCCTATACATATACTGAGCCGACAATTTTTATGGAGCTGTGCAATGGTTGCGGTCGTCTGGCGAAAGAACGCGGCCTAACGAATGTATTTGTCAGCAACGGCTACATGACAAAAGAAGCTATTGATTTTGCCGGCGACTGGCTTAACGGAATAAACGTCGACCTGAAATCTTTCAGTGAGGATTATTACAAAAGGTTGTGCAAGGCACGGTTGCAGCCTGTGCTTGATACGATTAGCTATATCGCAAAAGAAACGAATATATGGCTTGAGATTACGACTTTGCTGGTCCCGGGTGAAAACGATTCCGACGATGAGTTGAAACAACTCGCCGATTTTATAGTTTCAAAAGCCGGCGCCGATGTTCCCTGGCATATCAGCCGGTTCCATCCTCAGTATAAGTACCTGGATTCAGTTGCCACACCGGCCGAGAGCCTCAAGCGAGCTGAGCAAATAGGCAAAGAGGCAGGGCTGCATTACGTTTACCTCGGCAATATGCCGGGGTCGAAATCAGAAAGCACCTTTTGTTATAACTGCGGTCAAATGTTGATTGAACGGGTTGGCTACAGAATTTTAGCCAATCATATAACGAACTCCTGCTGTCCCGACTGTGGGGTAAAGATAGCCGGCTTTGGACTCTAATTTGAGATGAAGATTATTGCAGATGAGAATATTCCGTTTGTAGCTGAGTGCTTTTCTTCTATTGGTGATGTTAAAGTCGTTTCCGGCCGAGAGATGATACGAAATGTAGTCGCCGGTGCCGATGCGCTGATTGTTCGAAGCATCACGCGAGTTAGTGCCGATTTATTGGCCGGCAGCAAAGTCCGTTTTGTCGGAACTGCGACCATCGGCTTCGACCATATTGATATTGAATATCTTTCGCGAAACAACATCGGCTTCGCCTCGGCGCCAGGCTCGAACGCCAACTCAGCGGCTGAATATGTTATTGCCGCTCTGCTTAATATCGCCAAGCAGTATGGGATTAATCTTGAAGGCAAGTCGATAGGTATTATAGGCGTTGGCAATGTAGGCAGCAGGGTGGCAAAAAAATGCGAAGCCCTCGGAATGAAAACATACCTAAACGACCCACCATTACAAAGGCAAACGGGGGATTCAAAATACCTGCCGATAGAAACGCTTTTTGATTGTGATTTTATCACGCTTCATACGCCGTTGACTTTCGATGGTGAAGACAAAACGGTTCATCTTGTCGACGAAGATTTCTTCAGGTCGCTGAAAAAAGGATGTATTTTCATCAACGCATCTCGCGGCGGTGTTGTTGACGGCAGCGCTTTGAAGGCAGCTATAAAAACAGGTAGATTACAGGCCTCTGTGCTCGACGTCTGGGAGAACGAACCGAATATCGATGTCGAGCTGTTGGAAATGGTCGATATCGGCACACCTCACATAGCCGGCTACTCGCTGGATGGAAAAATCGCGGGCATGATTATGATTTATAAAGCGGCCTGCAAGTATTTTGGACTTGAGGCCAAATTTGATATTATATCGTTTTTGCCTGAACCTGCTGTGCCGGAGTTGAATATTGACCCAAAGAGTAACAGTGAACAGGATGTTATACTAAGCGCTGTTGAGAGAATTTACGATATAAAGACTGATGATACCAAACTCAGACAGATTTTCGAAGAGAATATCGAGAAAAGGGGCAATTTTTTTGATGGACTGCGCAAGAGTTATCCTGTCCGAAGGGAATTTCAAAATACAAAGATAATAACAGCCACAGAGGGCACAGAGAAAGTGGATTCGGGCTTGCGCGGGAATGACAAATCGAAGATGGAATCCATTACGAAGAAATTAGCGGGTATTGGTTTTAAGGTTTAAGATGGCGAACAACATCGGTAAGAATATAGTTGAGTGGCCGAAAGGGCGGTTGGATTTTTCTGCCGGCTGTGTTGTGATGGGTGTCCTGAATGTCACGCCTGATTCCTTTAGTGACGGCGGTCAGTTTCTCGATACGGACAAGGCCATCGAGCACGGCTTGAAAATGGCTGCCGAAGGAGCGGCAATAATTGATATAGGGGCCGAGTCGACCCGGCCGGGTGCAGAGCCGGCAGCAGTCAATGAGCAGATAAAAAGGGTGGTTCCGGTAATAGAAGCGCTTAGTAAAAGAATAAAAGTACCGATTAGTATTGATACGAACAAAAGCGAAGTTGCCAAAGCTGCCTTGCGGGCGGGGGCGGCAATGATAAACGATATTACGGCACTTAGCGATGAGCGGATAGGAGAACTGGCAGCCGAACAGCAGGTTCCGGTCGTCCTGATGCATATACAGGGAACGCCGGCAACCATGCAAATCGAGCCGAAATATAAAGACGTCGTGAATGAGGTTCTCCTGTTTCTGCTGGAAAAGGCGAAGCGAGCGGAAGAGTTCGGCATACCGAAAGAGAGAATTTTCATAGACCCCGGAATCGGCTTTGGCAAGACATTAGAGCACAACCTTGAGCTTTTGAGAAATATTGATAAATTCGTCGCGACCAGCTATTGCGTGCTTGTCGGCACGAGTCGAAAAAGTTTTATAGGAAAAATAACAAATAAGGAAAACCCGGCTGACCGTATTTTTGGCACCGCCGCAACGGTTGCTTTATGTGCTGCCGCAGGCGTTTCGATTATTCGCGTGCATGATGTAGCGGAAATGAGCGATGTGATAAGGGTAACAAATACGATATGTCGAATTCGGGAATATAAACCTTGATATGTTGGCTGAATGAAGTAATATATATAAATTGCAAACGAAAAGTAATTTTTATTGGAGAATTCGGGAAAGTTTGGAAACTCGTCTCGGCGAAGCGCCGAGTTGCAGCCGGAAAAGTGATAACTTATGGTAAGTCAGAACCTGACAAAGGAATGGATAATCAACGCTATCTGCAAGTCCAGAGCGGAGTTATTCTCTCTGGGCGTGAGGTCTATAGGATTATTTGGGTCTTTTGTCCGAGGAGAGGCGGGGGTAGAGAGCGATGTCGATATACTGGTGGAGTTCGATGCGGCGAAGAAGACTTTTGACAATTTTATTGACACCTGTTTTTTCCTGGAGGACTTATTAGGCCGCCGGGTGGAGCTTGTAACCGGAGAATCAATCAGTCCTTACATCAGACCATACGTTCTTAGAGAGGTTGAGTATGTCCCCATCACCAATTGAATATCTTCGGCATATTCTTGATGAAATCAGCTATATTGAGGATGCCATCTGCGATATTGAAGAGGCGGATTTTCTTGCCGATGAGACTTTGAAACGCTCGTTTGTCCGAAGCATCGAGATTATCGGTGAAGCAGCAAAAAAGATGCCGGCGGATTTTAAGGACAAGCACAGCAATATAGATTGGAAGAGGATTGCAGGAATGATGGACAAGTTAATTCACGGTTATTTTGGCGTGGATTATCAAATCGTCTGGGATGTTACCACAAACAAGCTGCCGGAACTGAAGCAGAAAATTGTGGAGATAATAAGGCAGAAGACGGGAGATTAAGAGACGGGTTTGCGGCGGCAGGCGTTTCGATTGTGCGTGTGCACGATATAGCAGAGATGACCGACGTCGTAAAGGTCGTGCACGCCATCATATCGAAGGGATGAGGATTCAGCTTACAACAGGGGGGTATTGACATAAGGGCTGCGATTTCATATAATAGCGGTAACGGAGTTACTTTTATGCACTTAATCGACATCGAAGTTTGTTCCAATTGCGGACGGGATATTGCGCGTTCGGAGCAGGCTTACGTCTTTGAGGGTAAAATCGTCTGTGTCGAATGTGACAACGCATTGCGAAGCAGCCAGATAGCTGAGCTACCCGAGATACCTGAGCCGCCGGCTGAACCGGAGCCAATAACAGCCGTCGAGCCGCAATTTGAAGAACCGGACCTATTCAAACCAGATGAACAGGAAAAAGAAAAGCAATATCGGGAAGAAGACAAACATCCCGGATTTATTATTGCCGGTGTCATTCTTTGTATTATAGGCATTTTCCTGATAGGCCTTGGACTTGTCGGCTTAGCCGTCTCTTTCTTAGGAGGTATTTTAATCGGACTATTGCTGGCAGGCTGGCTGTTCATACTTGGTATGCTAATTCTCATATCGGGAATAGCAGCTATAGTGGCAACTGTCATATCTCGTAACCGTTCGCTCCGCTAATCTGTGACTGAGAAAAAGAAAGCCTGCCGTAATGATGAAACTTACTTGATGCCTGCATGATAACTTTGCAATGACATTACGGGAGCCGGGCCATTTCGGCTGGCGGCGATACCTTTTGCGGCGGCGGCGGCAGCGGCTGTCGTGGTAATATATGGCACCTTGTACCTGATAGCCGCCTTTCGGATATAAGAATCATCATACTTGCTAAGTTTGCCGCTGGGCGTATTTATGATGAGTTGAATCTCTCCATTCTTAATCGCATCCACAATGTTTGGTCTGCCTTCGTGCATTTTGAGGATACGCTCGGTTTTGAGCCCTTCCTTTTCCAGGAAGCGATGAGTGCCGTTTGTTGTTATAATTTTGAAGCCGAGCTTATTGAATTCTTTCGCCACTCCCAGAGCAGCGGCTTTGTCCGCATCTGTAACCGTTATCAGGACAGCTCCTTCGGAGGGCAGTTTTTGTTTTGCGGCCTGCTGGGATTTGAAAAAGGCGAGGTCAAAAGAATCAGCCAGACCGAGCACCTCGCCGGTCGAGCGCATCTCCGGTCCGAGAATCGGGTCGACTTCCGGAAACATATTGAACGGAAAGACGGATTCTTTTACGCCAAAGTGTGGAATGGAGCGCTGCTTCAGGTTCAGGTCTGAAAGTTTTTTGCCGAGCATAAGCTGGGTTGCAGCCCGTGCCATTGAGAGACCGCAGACCTTTGAGACCAGCGGCACGGTCCGCGAAGCACGCGGATTGGCTTCAAGCACGTAAACCGTGTCGTTGGCAATTGCATACTGCATGTTCATCAGGCCGATGACGTTTAATTCCGTTGCAATTTTTCGTGTGTATTCGCAAATAGTGTCAATATGCTTTTGAGGTATGCTGACAGGTGGAATCACACAGGCCGAGTCGCCGGAATGAACACCGGCCAACTCAATGTGCTCCATAACCGCAGGTACAAAAGCATCGGTGCCGTCAGCAATTGCATCGGCCTCGGCTTCGATAGCATTTTCCAGGAATTTGTCAATCAGGATAGGTCTTTCCGGCGTTACCTCCACAGCCGCAGCGACATAATGTTTTAGCATTTCTTCATCGTGGACTACTTCCATACCGCGTCCACCAAGGACATAGGACGGTCTTACCATTAATGGATAGCCGATTCTTTCTGCGATTTCGATAGCTTCATCAAGGTTACTGGCCATACCGGATTCGGCCATAGGTATTTTTAGCTTTTCCATCATCGCCCGGAAGCGGTCGCGGTCTTCAGCCAAATCTATTGTCTCCGGTGAAGTCCCGATAATTTTGACGCCTGCCTGGGCCAGCTCGTTGGCAATATTAAGCGGCGTCTGTCCACCAAACTGGACAATAGCACCTTCGGGTTTTTCTTTCTCATAGATGCTCAGCACGTCCTCAACAGTAAGCGGCTCAAAGTATAGCTTGTCTGAGGTATCGTAGTCCGTTGAGACCGTTTCAGGATTGCAGTTGACCATAATCGACTCGAAGCCCTCGTCGCGCAGGGTAAAGGCGGCATGGACACAGCAATAGTCAAACTCGATACCCTGGCCGATACGATTTGGGCCGCCACCCAGGACCATTATCTTGCGGTTTTTGCTGACCCCTACTTTATCCGGGGCATTATAAGTAGAGAAATAATAAGCAGCATCTTCCACGCCGCTGACAGGGACAGGCTCCCATGCCTCGACAACACCTAAAGAAATGCGGCGCTTGCGGATTTGGGTTTCGGGAATGCCAAGCAGCTTTGAGAGATACTGGTCGGCGAAGCCGTCTTTCTTGGCCTGTATTAGAAGCTTATCTGGAAGCTGTTTGCCCTTGTATTTCAGAATTTGCTCTTCGAGCTGGACAAGCTCCTGCATTTGTTTGACGAACCAGCGTTTGATGTGTGTTTTCTCAAAGAGGGCTTCGATGTCAGCGCCTTTACGCAGCGCCTCATACATAATGAACTGGCGCTCGCTTGAGGGATTACTTAAACGGTTCATCAATTCATCCATAGGCAGGTCGTGAAATTTTTTGGCGAACCCGAGACCATAACGGCCAATCTCAAGAGAGCGGATAGCTTTCTGGAAGGCCTCCTTGTAATTTTTGCCGATGCTCATCACCTCGCCGACGGCGCGCATTTGCGTGCCGAGCTTGTCCTCAACGCCTTTGAACTTTTCAAAGGCCCATCGCGAGAACTTGACCACAACATAATCGCCGGACGGCGTGTATTTTTCGAGCGTGCCGTCTCTCCAGTAGGGTATCTCATCGAGCGTAAGACCTCCAGCCAGCAATGAAGAAACGAGGGCTATTGGGAAGCCGGTGGCTTTCGAGGCAAGTGCCGATGAACGCGAGGTCCTTGGATTGATTTCGATTACGACGACCCGGTCGGTATCCGGGTCGTGGGCAAATTGAATGTTCGTGCCGCCGATGACCTCGATGGCATCAACAATATCGTAAGAGTATTTTTGCAGTTTTTTCTGGAGTTCCGGGGCGATAGTCAGCATAGGAGCGGTGCAGTACGAGTCTCCTGTGTGGACGCCCATTGCATCCACGTTTTCGATAAAGCAAACGGTTATCTTCTGGCTTTTGGCATCGCGAACAACTTCCAGCTCCAATTCTTCCCATCCGATAACAGATTCTTCGACGAGGATTTGCCCGACGAGACTTACGGAAAGGCCCCGAGCGGCCACGGTACGCAGCTCTTCGACATTGAAGACTGCTCCGCCCCCGGTGCCTCCCATAGTATAGGCGGGACGAATTATGACCGGATAACCAATTTCATCAGCGATTTTTTCAGCTTCCTCCACGCTAAAGGCCAGCTCGCTTTTCGGCATATCAATACCGAGATAGTTCATTGTATCTTTGAATGCGCCGCGGTCCTCACCCCTCTTTATGGCATCCACCTGAACGCCGATTATTTTGACCCCGTATTTATCCAGTACGCCGGCATTGGCAAGTTCAGAAGATAAGTTAAGTCCGCTCTGACCGCCAAGATTCGGCAGCAGGGCGTCCGGCCGCTCCTTTTCGATGATTTTCGTCATGTTCTCCAGGTCGAGCGGCTCAATATAGGTTACGTCAGCCGTACCCGGGTCCGTCATAATAGTTGCCGGGTTGGAATTGACCAGTACTATCTCATAGCCCAACTGGCGAAGGGCCTTGCAGGCCTGAGTACCGGAGTAATCAAACTCACAGGCCTGGCCAATGATGATGGGGCCGGAGCCGATAATCATAACTTTCTTTATGTCATCTCGTTTCGGCATACTAAATTCCCCTGTTCTTCTTTTCCATTTCTATGCACATCCTTGCCCGAAGCGTGGATTTATCGCGGCGAATTAGACCAGATTGATGTTGAGCTGTCAAATAAGAAAAGTTGTAACCGTTCACGGGAGCAACATTGCGTTTTTTTGTCATTGCGAGGCCTTTAGGCCGAAGCAATCTCAAATCTTTCAAGCAGAGAGATTGCCGCGCTCGGCTCTGCCTCGCTCGCAATGACATAAAATGGTCAACATTCAGCATGTTAACCCTTGAACGGTTACAAAAATGATATGCAGGGCAAGAAAAAACCGGCTATGACGTTTTTTCCTGCTCTGCGAGATAGGAACTGCGAGCAAATGGTGAAGCCAAACAATAGAAGCCGAGCAACAAAAGAGTGGAGATGTCCGTTAAAGTATCGTATATCTGGCAACAGTTCGTGATGGCAGTAGCAGCATATCGAGATTATATAAGTAATTGCGACAAAAGATGTTACAACTAACATTTATTATAAATGGCCTGATGACCGGAAAAAGTTCGAAATTTCAGGAATTTTCGTTTGACAGGAAACGCAGGCATGATAATAATGCGCGTTTGGATAGGGATTTGTCTGCTTTACTCGTTGCAAGGATGCTGATGGTGAATTGAAGTTTCTTTTCTCCGGAGGTTTGGTAAATGTACAATAAAGTTTTTTGGGGCGGCCTTATTGCGATTGTTGTACTCGTTTTAATCTTTCCGTCGTCAGCATCAGCGGGACTGACCAATGGGCTGTTTACCAATGACCTCAGTGGGTGGACCGTCGAAGAAGGTTTAGTTGAATATTGGTTTGGTGCGGCACGATTTGCTCCTGACGAAGACGAAGAAGAATTGTTCCTGCACAGCACCTTAAGCAGCCAACTGTTCGAGTTGGACGAAAAGTCAAAAACACTTTCTTTTTATTTGGAGATGGAAACCGGTCCGGGTGAGACAGATATATTCACTGCATCGATAGACGAAACAGTGATTTACACACTCAAGAGTTCGGATGTCGATGAGTACTTTGAAGACACGCTTTGTTTTGACGTATCAGATTGGGCTGGTCAAGAAATCAAATTAGTATTCGACCTTCAACATGATTATTCTGATGCGGACACATACGTTTTGTTGGACAATGTAGTGGTTACAATCCCAGCCCCGGGCGCGTTACTGCTCGGCTGCATAGGTAGCTTTTTAGTGATTTTCAGGCACAGAGCCAAGGCAGCATAAAACGTTTAGTACCCGGCATAACGTTTCTGACCCGAACCGTAATTGTGTTAGCACTCTACAACAGGACGTATTCTTCTCATTACAGTTAGGGAAATCTTTAGTCCTGCTGTTAGAATTGGAGACGTGAAGATGAGACCGGTGATAAGTCACATCGTCACGTCTCCGTCCCCAACCAGCAATAACGGTCTGTCCTTACTCAGGGTCATCGTTGGGATCTACGCTGAGATAGCTAACTTGGTCATTAATCCAACATTCAGGCTCCGGCTCATTGGGTTCACTTACAAATGCAATCTCGCTATCAGTGAACTCGACCGCCAAAACCACACGACCTGCTGCAACGGACAACGCCGTCAGCAAGAGTACAAGGACCAAAATGTTTAATATTAGCCGCCTCATTTTGTTCTCCTTACTGATATAAATTCCTGTTCTGAACTACTTCTTAATTTACTCCGGTTAAATTCCCTCAGAATAAGTGCCTTGTAAACTTTGTATAATGATGGGGCTTGTGATGCCGCTCGGCAACATCTTGTCTTGCTCCGGTGTAATACTAATGACACCGACATCGCCCACTTCTGTCGTCTCGGAGCCTCCATCGTCAAGCGTAGCACCAATGTTGGTTACATAGCCACTGCTCCATCCTGTTGTATCACACATTGAAATAATCGTCCCATAAATTTGTGCATTACCCCGGATGTCCACAATACCTCCCACGATGGCTCCGGTCAGCACGTTGTTATCACTCTGCACAGGATTGGTGTTACCCAGGTCCACGTTAAAATGGGGTGCGAGGATAGTAGCCGGTATATCGGTTTCATTGTTAAAAGTTGCTTCCCCGGTGAAATAGAGGCAATTGTTCTGCCACTTGAGCTCATCAGGTGTATCGGTTACGATAACTCCTTTGAAGGTGCAATTCTCAAATCGAACATTATTGTAATAGGTACTAGTATTTTTATAGCAATCAACATACAAAACACCCTCAAAAGTACAGTCCTTGAATAGTGCGTTGCTATTGCTGGGCAGCCGCTGGTCGGTAAAGGTCTGATTTTCATAGACATGACGGTTAAGCTTTCTGCTTGAGCTGCTCTTTGGCTGAGTGTAGTCACCTGCTGCGTGTGGGAAGTATTCGGTCTGTATCGTGGCCGAGGATTCTATATCACCGCCGCCGGTCCCGCTCATGACCATATCATAGTATATGTCAGTATCATAATGGCTTATATCCATACCCGGCATCTCTGTATCATCTGGTTGGCCATAGTTGATACCTTCATGGTAGCCCTGGATTTCATCTTCGGGGCTGTAAATGCGATTTCCCTCTTCATCGAACATCGGATTGCCGTTCTCATCAAGGGTTTCCATTTGGAAAGCACCCTCGTTTTCAATTTCTTCAAGCGTCAGCACGGTATTAATTGTACCTTCGATTCTGGAATCGCTTGTCAAATTGAACGGCGATATGTCCGGGCGGTCCCAGGAGCTGAAGACGTCGCCGTGAATTGTGGATTCACCGGTAAGCCACATTCGGCCCCTGCCGGCAACAGCGTAATTCAAGACATCGTTACCTTTCTTTATAACCGTATCAATGGTCACATGCTTTGTTATCTGCCCATGAGTTCCTATTCCGTCCAGTTTGATGGTATGAGTTCCCTCACGATAAAATCTGACCCGAAAATTTAAAGACGGATTCTGCGGACTAAAGTATATGTCAGGCGTAATAATTTCATTTTCACCAACTTGTGCTTGTCCTGCTACCCAGGGCTGGTCTTGCACATGTGCGCACAGCACGCTCCACACCATATCCGCTTGCGTTTCTGTAACATAGTTATCCGATGTTTTGTCAAGGAAAGGAATCGTTTCGGCGATAATAAATCTGCCACATTCGAGGCCGGATTCCGCGGCTGATAATGCTGAATTGGCTTTATGCTGGTTCTGGGAAATCTGCAGATTCGTACCGGACAGCGTTGCCATACTGACAGCCAACGCTGAAAATACAAGAATGAATATCATTGACGTGATAAATGCAGCACCCTTAGACCTTCTAATGCTTCGGCAGAACAATTTCTTGATAGGTCTCATTATATTTCCCCCCTCAGGAAAACACCATATTTCGACACAACTTCAAAAACTTCTATCTGCCACCTAAAGTATAAGAAATGTTTTTCGCAAAGACAAAGATAGTGCAGTAAATAAAAATCAAATGAAAGGCCTGTGTTCGTCCTATAAAATGATGCGCAGGTCAGGGAGAGGACACTTATGACGTGTAGACCTGCTCTGCGAAATACGAGCTGCGGGCAAACGGCGAAGACATGGCCCACAAAAATCCCAATTCGACTGCTCTCTGCTTCCAGAAGTCGAATTTTTCGGGCCTTACGTATTCAACAACCTTAAGTGAATTTTTTGATGGTTTGAGATATTGGCCGATTGTGATTCTACTGCAACCGACATTTCGCAAATCTTTTAAGACCTGCTCGACCTCGGCATCGGTCTCTCCCAATCCGAGCATAATTGAGGATTTAGTTTGGATGCCATCGCAGCTTTCTTTGGCCATTCTCAGTAAGTTTAAGGACCGTTGATAATCTCCGCCGGCCCTAACAACAGGGTACAAAGAGGGCACTGTTTCAACATTGTGAGCAAATACAAAAGGTAAGGCATCCCGCAGAATTTCTATGGCCCGGTCCTGGCAGTTACGAAAGTCAGGCGTTAGTATTTCAAATTTCATGTCCGGACATCTCTGCCTTACTTTTTTAATGCAATCCCGGAAATGGCCGGCGCCGCCGTCGGGCAAATCATCACGGTCAACACTGGTTACAACCAGGTATTTCAGCTCCATTTGCTCTGCCATTTCAGCTATCCGGTCGGACTCAGTCGGGTCGGGCGGGGCGGGTTTGCCCGCAGCCACCGAGCAAAACTTGCAGCTTCGCGTACAAATATTGCCCAAAATCAGGACCGTTGCCGTACCTCTCGACCAGCATTCGCCACGATTGGGACAGTTGGCATTATTGCATATCGTTTCCAGACCCAGTGAGTTTAATATATCATTTGTGCGATTGTAGCTCTCATCAGCGGGTAAAGGCCTGCGTAACCATGGTGGTAATTTTCGGGATCCGCTGCTCGTGCTCCCTTGTTCATCCGGGGTTGAGAAATGCTTCATAAGCAGCTCAGTTAACTTTTCCTTAACCTGATTCATTGAATGTCGTTTGCCGGTTTCTTTCAGCACCGATGTTATTTCTACTCCGTCCAGGCCGCACGGCACTATGAAATCGAAAATACTCAGGTCATTTTGAATGTTTATCGCCATCCCATGATAGGTGATAAATTTAGACACGCGGACGCCGACCGAGCCAATTTTTTTCGTACCTACCCATAGGCCGGGCATCCCTTTTCGCCTCGCGCTCCGAATTCCAAATTCCTCCAGCAGCTCTATACCGACAGCCTCCAGCTCTCTAATGTATTCACTGATTCCAAGCTCCAGGCCCTGCAAATTCAATATGGGATAAAAAACCAACTGGCCGGGATTGTGAGCCGTTGTACCTCCACCTCTGCGGATGTCAACAACATAGATATCTTGCCGCGTCAGGCTGTCCCGGCTTACCTGCAGCTTGTTGGCACTTTGCCGGGCACCAAGGGTGATGACAGGGGGGTGCTCGGCGATTAAAACGGTATTTGGTATTACGTCCCGGCGTCTTTTCTCTTGCAACTCGTGCTGCAGCAGCAGAACCTTTCGATAGTCGGCAAGCCCGCAATCGTGAATTCGCAAAGAACGACCTTTAGTTTTTTCAGTTACTGCCAACATCAAAATTTCTTATTTCACGCTTTTGGCGGGTTATGCAGGCTTAGGCCAAAGGCATCTTCGGCTGCCTCCTTCAACACCTCGGAAACAGTCGGATGCGGAAAGCTTATGTCAGTAATCTTCTCGGTGCTGCCCAAAAGCAGTCTCGCTGCACCAATTAGCTCAGTCACCATAGAACCGACCATTGATACGCCGACAATCCTGTTGGTTGCATTATTTCTTACAACACTTATCTGGCCGACCGTTTCGTTGTGTGCAACGCTTCGGCCATTGGCTTTGAAGAACGACTTGCCGACGGAGACATCCAGCCCTTCGTTCTTGCAGGCCTGCTCGGTCTTACCGACAGATGCGATTTCCGGGAAAGTATAGACGGCCCGTGGTATGAGCGAATAGTCGGCGATTCTTTCATCACCTCCTGTGACATTGACCGCAGCCACTTCGGCCTCAGCAAAGGCACCATGGGCCAAAAAGGTTGTGCCCACTGCATCCCCGATAGCATAGACGCCGGGGACATTGGTTTCCAATTTCTCGTTGACTGAAATAGCAGAATCGTTCATCTTTAAGTTCAGGGCGTCAACGGTCTCCTGGTCAACAACCGGCCTCCGGCCAACGGATACGAGGACTTTCTCTGCCTCGATTGTCTGGCCGCTTTCAAGGATTACTTTTGCGAGTGCTGTGGTAGTATCGACCGATGTAACCTTCTGGTTAGTCAGAGAGTCGATTCCGAGCTTTTTGAATTCGCGTTCGATTAACCGACCGACCCATTCATCCTCCATAGGAATCAATTGCGAAAGGGCTTCTACGATAGTAACTTTTGCTCCCACTGCGGCATAAACGCAAGCCATCTCACAGCCGATTACTCCACCGCCTACGATAACCATCGACTTGGGAATCTGCTGCAATTCCAGAGCTTCCTTACTGCTGATTATAGTCCGGCCATCAAACGGCAGGGCGGGCAGCTCGACCGGCTGCGAGCCGGTAGCAAGGATTATCTTCCCCGCCTGGACCTCCACTGCCGAGTTATCCGCCTCGATTTTGACCGTGTTTGGAGCGGTTATAACAGCCCTGCCCGGTAATACTTTTGCCTTATGACTCTGTATCAATCCGGTCAGTCCTTTGCGAAAACCAGCCACTATGGCGTCCTTTCGTTGCTGCATTTTGGCCCAGTTTGCGGTCGCAGAAGCGACGTCAACTCCCATCAATGCTGCATGCTTTATGGAGAGCAGGGTATGGGCCGATGCAAGCAGTGCTTTCGACGGAATGCATCCGCAATTCATGCAGGTGCCGCCTATAAAGCTTTTCTCGACAACTGCTGCCGACGCGCCTCTTTGTGCACATCTGATAGCCGCGGCGTAACCACCGGGGCCACTGCCGATTACTACAACATCAAATTCCTCTGCCATATCAAAGCTCCTTTTTCAAGAAAAGATTTATCTTCTCTTTGGCGCGAAAAGCTGAAACTCCCAGATTGTCGGGCCTTCGGAGGCATCCAGGATATTCAGCCGAACGTAGCGAGCGGTTACAGGCGAAAATTTTAGCTTCAGTTTCTTGCCGATGGTTGTGCCCTCGGTAAAGGTCCGCCATTGCTCACCATCCTTATATTGCAGCTCGAATTGCTGCACACGGTCGAATTCCTCACTGACCATAGCACGATAAAACGTTATAGATTTACCCAAATCTACCTCGAGCCACGCCTGCTTCGTACCGGAGTCGGTTGCCCAACGGGTGGCCGGGTCATCATCTACGGCCTTGTCCGGGCCATAACCGGCTGAATTCTGGAAGATGTTCGAGGCGCTGGCCTTTTTGCCATAAGCAAGGGATGATGACAGGATACTAACGGGGGCAATCTCACCGGCGGGACCATCCAGTTGTAGTTTGATAATAGTATCAATTTCCTGCTGATGGGCCTTTGGGACAAAAATCCCGATAGCCTCTTTGCTCTGTTTCACCTTGGCAGTGCCACCTGTCAGAACCGAGCTGGTCATAATTTTCTTGGGAATTGGTGGTAATGTAATAGTATCGTTGTCCCAATTGAATATGTGCAGGTAAATAATGTTGCCCTTGTACGTGCTGGCGCCCCAGGAGCCGGCTTTGAACGGGCCGCCGCGGGTGCCGTAGATACTCTGGCCGTATTTCTTTAGCCACCGGCCCATTTCTTTTAGCCTATCAACCTGTCGCGGCTCGATTCGGCCATCGGGCATCGGGCCGACATTGAACAGCAAGTTCCCGTCCCCACCGACGACCGACACGAGTGTCTGGATGCACTGCTTGAATGACTTCATCTGGTCATTTGGTTTCCACGCCCACTGGCCACCGATTGTGATGCAGGACTCCCAGGCCCGGTCCGACTGGAACTTACCAATCCTCTGCTCAGGCGTATCGTGGTCGGCAGGCAGGCCCGCGCGATTATTGATAACGATATGAGGCTGAAGCTTTCGGATCATTTTTAAGAGGTTTTCGGAATCCCAGTCCTTCGCTGAGCCGCCCAGGCCATCGAACCACATAATATCGAGCCTGCCATAATTGCTGCATAACTCACGAATCTGGCCATGTAAAAACTCGATGTACCTGCTGTGATTTTCCGTGCGGTAGTCGGGGTGATACCAATCGACAGGGGAGTAGTAGTAGCCGAGCTTCAATCCGGCTTTATGACAGGCGTCAGCCAGCTCCTTGACTACATCGCGCTTGAATGGTGAGTTGGTAATTTTGTAATTGGTCAGTTTGCTATCAAACATCGAGAAGCCATCGTGATGTTTTGAGGTGAACACGAGGTACTTCATCCCGGCGTCTTTGGCGACCTGTACCCACTCGTCTGCGTTGAACTTGACGGGATCAAACTTCTTGTAAAGGTTGTCGTATTCTTCGAAAGGGATCTCTCCCTTGCCGCCCTGACCTCGCCGCTCGCCGCCGCGTGACCAGCCGATTTCTGTTCCTTTTAGGCTGACCGGCCCCCAGTGGATAAACAGGCCGAATTTCATTTCGCGCCAGGTCTGCATGTCCTGCTCCCCGGCCCGCATATAATCTTTAGAATCATTAACGCTGCCGGCATTAATGTTACAGGCCATCAGCAAACACATGACTAAACATATGTAAATTCCAAATGACCACTTGCTCAATTTGTTGTTTAACATAGTACACCCTTTCAATTCCGAAAATACGCGTTGATAGAAAACAGTAATATAGCAGAAAGGCGCGAAAAAAACGAAATCTAATGTTCGGGTTTTAGAAAAATCGAGTAGAATGGGACGTAAAGCTTATTATAAAATCGGATTTTGCAAGTATGGTGGCGAAGGAGGTGATATAATCAGGAATAAAACGTTTTAGCTGGGAGGATAAAAATGACTAACCGAAAGATAAAACTATTATTGTTTGTGCTGTTTAGCTGTGGTTTATCTGTTAATAGCACGTCGGGATTGGGTATGGAGGAGTTTGGCGACAGGCCGATACAGATAAGTTGTGAATGGTATGATGGAGTTGCGGCGGTAGCGAAGTCTGCCGGACGGGTATACTCAAGATGGGTCAATGGTGGAGAGATCTTTTGTTTCAAGAGTAATACTAAGACTTTTAATGAGGTGTTAAGGGAATTTGCTTCGATTAGTGCGCCGCAACGGCGTCTGATCATCCGGAGCGAAGTTGGAATAGAAAAATCGTTCGAGCGCAAGGAGATTTCTTTTGACTGGAAGTTGAGCGTCATAGGTGGTATCTCTCGAAGCGTATTAATAAACGGGAAAGTGATGAAGGCCAAAGAGCTGTACCCTTCAATTACGGTTTTCCTGGGCAGCGGGAATATAAAATTAGACGAACTTGATGTTCCTGCTGGCATTGATGTAACCATTTCGGAAAGCATCAAAGCCGATGCTAATTTACTAAAGGCAGTAAATGAGATTGATAAATGGAGACAGGCAGAGGAAAAGTGGCGTGCCTTTGTGGAGCCGTATCTTGAGAAAATTCGCGAGGAAGATTCAGAGCCGCGGATAGACTGCGTAGAGATTAGGAGCGAACTAATATCCGAGAAGCTTTCGAAACACCGGATTTATGCAATCGAGACCAGAAAGTTCAAAAGACCATCCCTTTTCGCAGTTTCGATCAACGGCGGAATAATCGAACTTAGTAAAGGCGGCTTGTCAATAAGGGCAAATGATAGATACATTAGCAAACACGGGCTTGTGTCGTTTTTGAAAGAACAAAATATAATAGTATCTGATAGTAATGCAGCAATTTCGGCAACCAGGTTATTTGAAGAATTATCAACAGCTTCTAAAACGGTTTTTGACCTAAAATTTAATACTGCCAATTTCAAGATTCTTGATAAGCGGCTGTATCAGAGTATTTATCAGGATGCAGATTGGCATTACAGCGCAGAAAAGCAGGAAAATATCTGGATTGTTAAAAAGAATTATATTGGAAAAAAAGATTGTCTTGCATACGCTTCAAAACTTGAAATTGTTTTAGATGAAAAAGACCGGTTTCAAGGCATTTGGCGAACGCCTTGGTAAAAAATAACAGTTATTTTTCTATAGAAGTTTGTGCGGCATCGAAGAATCTCACTCCGCCGGTGTCGAGCTGCAGGATTAGGCCCTTTTCGGGGTCTATCCCGGTGCAGTTGCCGGCGAATTCCCGGCCGTTATAGATAAGCTTCACCCTGTGGTTTAGCTGAATGCTTAGTTTACGCCACTTCTCTATTACTTTTTCGCTTTTTTTGGCTGCGACTTCGAGCCAGTGGTCTACCGAGGTAAGTAATCTTTTTGACAGTGAGACGCGGTCGGCAATTGAATGACTTTCGATGTCGATGCTTGTTGCGGTTGATTGTAATTCGACTGGGAAGGAGGCCTTTTGTTGGTGACAGTTTATTCCAATGCCGAGGACGTAAGTATCGCTGGTGCTATTTGACCTTGATTCGAGCAGGATGCCTGCCACCTTTTTGCCGTTTAGTGTTATATCATTTGGCCATTTGATTTTTGCTTCGCTGCCGCCGATTTTACCCAGCCCATCGGCGACCGCTACGGCGCAGGTAAGCGAGAGCAGCTCAGGATTTAGTTTGCAACCAGTTAAAACAATTGAACATAAAATACTATCTCCGTGTCCGCTTTGCCATTTTGAGCCGGCCCGACCCCGGCCTGCGGTTTGCTCTTCTGCAAAAATTACAAGCCCGTCATTGTCCTTATTTTTTGCATACTCGGCGGCAATATCGTTTGTGCTTGATGTACTATTAAAAACGAGGAGCTTCCTGCCGATGCGTCTGGTTTTCAGATTTGCTCTTATTTTGTCGGGGTCAAGAGAGTCGCTCTTTGCACCTGCCATAAGCTACCTGTCGAGTGCAATGTCAACGGCCCTTGCCGAGTGAGTGATGGCTCCAATGGCCAATCGGTCGATACCGCACTGGGCAATGGCTGATACGTTGCTTAACGTTATATTACCCGAGGCTTCAAGCAGGGGCTTCTTGTTTTTACCGCGCATTTCGTTTCGCATGTCCACAGCGTGTTTTAACTGCCATTGGCCCATATTATCGAGAAGAACAATATCAATGCCCGGAATCCTTAATACGTAATTAAGCTGGTCATCAACGTGGTCAACCTCCACGGCGATAAATTTGGCGCCTTTTATTTTACGAGCTTCTTCGACTATTTTTTTCAGCTTTGGGTAGAAGTCTCTGCCGAGCTGCGCGAGATGGTTATCTTTAATCAAAATACCGTCATACAATCCGAGGCGATGATTGTATCCGCCGCCACAACGAACGGCGTATTTTTCGAGGATTCTCCAGCCGGGCATCGTCTTCCGCGTATCGTAAACCTTTGCTTTTGTGCCCTGGACGGCACGAACGAATTTGCGGGTTGTCGTTGCTATCCCGCTAAGCCGCTGAAGAAAATTAAGTATAACCCGCTCGGCGCTCAGCATAGAACGCAAAGGGCCTTCGATTGTGGCAATTTTGCATCCAACATAAGCCGATTCGCCGTCTTCAACATAAACCTTTAACCTGAGCCTTTCATCATACTGTCTGAGAACCTCTCGAACGACGTCCATTCCACATACAACGATTTCCTCACGTGAAATGATATTTGATTTGGCAACAGTATCACCTTTGAAAAGAAGCTCACTTGTCATGTCACCCCGACCAAGGTCTTCTTCGATTGCCAGCTGGATGATTTTCTGTACTTTTGCAATGTTCAGTTTTTTCATTTCATTTTTCCCTTAGCCACGAAAAGGCACGAAGATAATTATTTTGCCACGAAAAAGCACAAAAGTCACAAAAAGATATATATCAAAAATTATCACTGAGCACGTATTTATTTATTTGCAGCTTGGGTGCACCAAAATTGATTAGAAGTCCATGTTCGATTCGAGAAGCTCGAAGATATCCAAGAAGCTGCGCTATATGTTCACTGGCCAGTGTTTTGCATGCTTTCAACTCCACAATCAGCCTATCATCAACAAATAAATCGGCACAAAAATCGCCCAATGATGTGCCATCTTCATCATACACACTTAGCGGATACTGCTGTTCAACCTTAATATTTCTCTTTTTCAAACGATGTACCAAAGCATTCTCATAAATTTTTTCGAGATGTCCATGCCGTAAATAACAATGTATTTCAAAGCTTGTCTCCCGAATAACGTCGCATAATTGCTTTATATCCTGACTTTGCAAAATCAACACTCTTTCTTTAGTCACAAAAAAG
>CAYVIT010000039.1:0-26169 GCA_964451425.1 uncultured Pirellulales bacterium | reverse complement strand
GTCAATACAAGCAGACGAGAGTAAGACTGTGGGGAATTGACACGCCGGAGACTAAAAGTCAGGACAATATAGTAAGATATTTCGGGCCGGAGGCAGCAGAATTTACTATCGAATCAATCCTCGGAAAACAAGTTACGGTCTACCTCGAAGAACATCGCACGAGGGGTAAATATGGTCGGCTGCTGGCCTATGTCCAACTGCCTGATGGGATGTTTTTGAATGAGGTTTTGTTAGCCGAGGGATTTGCGTATGCCGACCTGCGTTTTCGCCACAGTCTTTATCACAAATACAAGCAGTTAGAGGCCAGTGCTCGCAGGCAAGAGAAAGGTTTATGGGAAAAGGTAACACGAGAGCAATTGCCCGAATGGCTGCAAAAAATGGAACCAGAGTTGCTGTCCAGGAAGTAATTCTTTTATAACAGAAACGGTTTCAACATTCAGATTTAGACCGCTATTTTCTTTTGAATTTGGATGTTGCTAACAAGTAAATCGACAAATAGAATAATAGTATCATGGCTAAATATCCCATATTTCTCGAGCTGTCCGGCCGGCGTGCGGTCGTAATAGGTGGCGGAGCTGTTGCTGTACGAAAAGCCCAAGCGATGCTGGCCGCGGGGGCCCGGTTGGTCGTAGTAGCTGAGCACGTCGATGACATGCTGACGGCTCTTTGTGCACGAAGTGAAGCTGAGTTAGTAAAGTCCAAATATTCCAAGAACTACCTGGCAGGTGCGGTGCTCGCCATAGCTGCGACAAATAACCGACAGCTTAACAAGCAAATTTATAAGGACTGCCAGGAGCTGGAGATTCTATGTAATGTTGTTGACCAGCCGGAGCTTTGTGACTTTTTTGTGCCTGCGGTTGTGAAACGCGGCGACCTGCAGATAGCTATCGGCACCGAAGGGTACTGTCCCGCA
This sequence comes from uncultured Pirellulales bacterium, assembly GCA_964451425.1. Lineage (GTDB taxonomy): Bacteria > Planctomycetota > Phycisphaerae > Sedimentisphaerales > Anaerobacaceae > CS2-K091. The sequence continues at coordinate 25,256 of CAYVIT010000039.1, read as the reverse complement.
TACGCCGGCCATCTGAGAAAAAAACTGGAGGGGACATTTAGTGACAAACACGGCCAATTTTTAGCCGAACTGGAAACGCTGCGAAAACGCATTATCAAAGACGTGCCGGACCCGGCCGACCGAAAAGCCCTGCTGGGTAAACTTGTCGATGATAAGTCGTTCAAATACTTTATCGAAAACGGTACTACCAAGTGGCATGCCTTTGCAGACAGGCTAATATCAGGGGAAAACAAAAAGTAAAACACATAATTCGGATTTCGTTTTTTGCGGTGCCGTTAGAACCGTAATCCGTTCAGGCTTTAATCTTATCAACTACAACCTGTAAATATTTCTGGCGGTGGCCAATCCGTTTCTTGCTGTGTTTTCGTCTGCGAAAGTGGGTGGGGTAGAGTTTCCTGCCTTTAACGACGGACTCTTCGGCCGAGTTTTTAAATGAGACAATAACCTTTGCGCCCTTAACGTAAGGGGCGCCGACTTTTATCTTTTTGTCATCATTAACAAGCAGGACTTTGTCCAGCTCCATCGTCTTGGCATCCGGTGCAACATCGGCCAACTCGACATTAATACAATCGCCTTCAGCGATTTTATACTGTTTTCCACCTTGCTCAATTACTGCATACATTCTAAAAACCTTACATTTTACGCTCAAAAATTCAAATAGATGGGATATTTTACGAAATGAACTCTTTTTGTAAAGCAAAATATGAGATATTTTTGTATCTTACTTATTTAATATGAGGTTAGGACTTGGGATTCAGGCTTTTTAGGAGTCATTCTATGAAGTTGGCGATGATTCAGGACAAAATCGTACCGTTTGAGGAACTTGAGCCGATTTATCTGGACCGTGGAATCTACTTCGGTGATGGCGTTTATGAGGTCGTGCGGAGCTATAACGGCACGATTTTTTCACTTGAAGACCACCTTCAAAGATTTGCAAACAGCCTGGCCGGTATCAACATCGAGGGAGTAGACATCAACCTGATTCGTGGTCGGGTCCGGAAGGCTTTTGAAGCTGCCGGCATTTCCAATGCCAGGATATATTTTCATATTACCCGCGGCTCAGCGGCCAGAGAGCATGACTGGAATTCCAACCTGAAGCCAAATTTCCTTCTTACAGTCACAGAAGCTCCCGATGATACAGAGGCAAAAAGCAAGGGGATTGCGGTTTCGACCCATCCGGACTGGCGATGGAAGAGATGCGACATCAAGTCGCTGAACCTGCTGCCGAATGTTCTTGCCCGCCATGATGCAGCACAAAAGGGATGTGACGAGGCGGTATTTGTTGATGAGGCCGGCCTTATAACCGAAGGGGCTGCCTCAGCGTTTTTTACAATCAACGGACAAACAGTGCAAACAGCACCTCTTACTGCAAATATTCTACCTTCTATTACACGCAAATTTGCGATCGAAGCAGCAAAAAATATTGAACTGAAAGTAATTGAAAAATCATTAACGCCGCGGCAAGCAAGCAATTCGGATGAGCTTTTTATTGCCGTTACTACAAAAGATATTGTCCCCGTTGTCAAATTCGACGGCAAGATTATCGGGGACGGCAAACCCGGTAAGTATACGAAATTGCTCGTCGAAGAATTTCGTTCATTTACAACATAAAAAACGCGGCGCAGTTAAGGCAGGGGATTTGAAAGGAGCTTAACGTGAAATATCTAAAAGCAAACATAGCTATATTATTTTTGGCATTATTTACAGGCAGTATATGTTTTGTTGGATATGTGAACGGTAGTTTGCAAAACAGTGACGAAAGAGTTGAGGGCGGGGAGAATGTTCAATTATGGTATAATCAGCCGGCGCAAAAATGGACCGAAGCGCTGCCCGTAGGAAACGGTCGTCTTGGAGCAATGGTCTTCGGCGGCACTACACAGGAGCGGATTCAACTCAACGAAGACACTGTCTGGGCGGGTCCGCCCGTGCCGCAGGACCGTGTGGGAGCCTATAAGCACATCGCCGAAGCACGAAAGCTCATCTTCGAAGGAAAGTATGCCGAAGCACAGCAGATTATGCAAAGCCAGGTTATGGGTCAGCGGATATCGCCGCGAAGTTACCAGACGCTGGGCGACTTGCGGCTTACATTCCCGCCCGGCCAAATAACAAAAGACTACCGCCGAGAGCTTGACCTTGATACAGCGATTGCAACAACGACATTTACAACAAATGGGAACACATACCGACGCGAGGTCTTTGCCAGCGTGGTCGATAATGCCATCGTCGTGCGTCTGACAGCCGACAAGCCGGGCAGCATTAATATCGATGCAACCTTAGACCGCCCGGCTGATTTCGAATTAAAAGGAGTCGGGCCAGGTACACTGGCTATGTTCGGGCAGGTTAGCCAGGACGGCAAACACAAGGGTGTTAAATACCACACACAGCTTCTCGCCAAGCCTCAAGGTGGGCAGCTTGAGATGAACGACAAAGCGATTTCGATAAAAAACGCGGATGCCGTGACACTGCTGCTTGTGGCGGCGACTGACTATAATTTCAACGAGCCCTACAAGCCGCTTACGAGAGATTTGGCCCAGACGTGTACCAGGCAGCTTGCCACCGTCGAGAAGAAAAGTTTTGAACGAATTAAGGCCGACCACATCACCGAGCATCGCAGGTTGTTCCGTCGTGTGAGTCTAAATCTTGGGACAAAACCTGCTGCGGCAAAACCGACGGATGAACGATTGAAGGCCCTGCGCGAAGGGGCGGATGACCCGGCCTTAGCTGCCTTATACTTTCAGTTCGGGCGATACCTTTTGATTTCATGCTCAAGGCCGGGATGCATGCCGAGTAATCTGCAAGGCTTGTGGAATGAACACATCGCGGCACCATGGAATGCGGATTATCACATCAATATTAATATTCAGATGAATTATTGGCCGGCCGAGGTATGTAATCTGTCGGAATGTCACGAGCCGTTTTTCAGACTGACCGAGGTGCTGGTGCCTTCCGGGCGAAAGACCGCACGAGATGTGTATAACTGCCAGGGCTTTGTCGCCCACCATACAACCGATGTGTGGTGGCACACAAGCCCGTTCGGGAGCGTCGGGTATGGGATGTGGCCTATGGGAGCGGCCTGGTGCACGCAGCATTTTATGGAGCATTACCGGTTTACCGGCGATAAGAAGTTTCTTAAAAACCGGGCCTACTCCGTGCTTAAGGAAGCTTGTCTGTTCTTTCTTGACTGGCTCGTGGAACATCCAAAAACCGGCAAACTGGTTTCGGGGCCGTCAAACTCTCCGGAAAATACCTTTGTAGCCCCCGATGGAAGGAGGGTGAACCTTTCGATGGGCCCGTCAATGGACCAGGAGATAATCTGGGACACTTTTACCAATCTCATCGAAGCGGCCGAGATTCTGGGTATCAATGATGATTTCGTCAGAGAGGTCATCACTGCCCATTCAAAACTTGCGCTGCCAAAGATCGGCTCGGACGGCCGATTGATGGAATGGAGCGAAGAGTTTGAGGAGCCGGAGCCCGGCCATCGGCATATGTCACATTTGTTTGCTTTGCATCCCGGCAGGCAATACACGTTTCAGAATGCACCGGAGATGATTGCAGCGGCACGCAAGAGCATCGAGTATCGTATGGCAAACGGCGGCGGGCATACCGGCTGGAGCAGGGCGTGGATAATCAATTTCTGGGCAAGATTCCTTGAGGGCGACAAAGCCGAAGAGAACGTCACGGCGCTTCTGCAAAAGTCCACTCATCCCAACATGTTCGATAACCATCCGCCGTTCCAGATTGACGGCAACTATGGGGGTTGTTCCGGAATCGCGGAGATGCTTCTGCAAAGCCATGCCGATGAAGTTCACCTGCTTCCGGCGCTGCCAAAGGCTTGGTCGACAGGGTATGTAAAAGGCCTGCGCGCCCGCGGCGGCTTCGAAGTGGATATCGAATGGAAAGACGGCAAACTCACCAAGGCCGGGATACAATCGCTGCTTGGCAATACCTGCAAGGTCCGCTATGGTGATAAGGTCGTTGAAATAAAAACCAGGGCCGGCAAGAATTACAGCTTGAACGGTCATCTCGAAAGGATATGAGTAATTAAAGGCTTTGGCAGGAGATTCTATAGGTTTGCTTCTGGTGTTCTACGCTAAAATCGACGGGCAGGAACTTCTTAATGACTTCCATATTCGTTTGGAGGTGGCTGGAAAGCTCATTGGTTGTGAAGGAGCCGGCTTTTGCGAGGGCCATATAGATTAAAAGCTGGTCGGCCAGGAAACGGTCGACCGCAGCTTTGCTTGTCAGAAAATCTTTGGCTAAACTAACAACTTCACTAATCACCTCTTCCGAGGGCTTTCCTCGCATTCCAAATGAAGTAAAAATGGTTGTTCGTTCACCCCCGCTGCTTCGCTTTTGCGAAGCAAAACGGCGGGGGCAGAGTCGAATCATCGCGCAATTTCCGGGGCCGTCGGAATCTTTGACTTCGATGTGCTCGGCATTCTGTATGTCCAATCCACTCTGGAATAACAATTTGCGCTGGCGTTGAGCAACGTGTTCAGGGAGTTTGGCGGTGTAGATGCGAGCGTGAATTTGTGGTTCTGTGCTTTGCCGACAAAGGTCGATTGTCCGGCCCTTGTTTTTCTGCCACGGTTGGATATTAAAGCTTATTTTGCCCCCGCCTGCGGGGAAGAAGCCGTGCTTTATCAGTTTGCAACTACCATGGAAGCCGGCGGTTTTGATAGCGGGCAAAAAGGTTTCGTTAAGAAAATCAAAAGGGGGGGCCATAGGATTATGTGTTCCGCCGGTAACGGTAACGGCGGAAGGCTTGTGAGCTAAGAACAAGGCAGGAAGGATAGTCTGAATTACCAAAGATGCGGAGCCTGCCGAGCCTATGTCAAAGTGATAATCGCCGCTTCTTATGGGGCCGGTTTGAAAATCCAAAACCTTGGAGCCTTTCGTTGCTCCCTGTGCCCGGCCATCGCAGATTTTACAGGCGGCTCGGACACAGCTTAAATGCTGTTTGGCCAGGCCTGGATTGCGGCGGGCGGCACGTATGTTTTCAATATGCAGACTTTTGCCTGTTATGCAGGACAGGGTCAAAGACGTTCGCAGTATCTGGCCTCCTCCTTCACCCGTGCTGCCATCGATAACAATAGTTTCCATCGTGCTAATCCAGTGGTATGTGAATTCTTCTGTTAGTCCAAGCCGGTGCTTTTACTCACGGCAATAGCCTACCACGACCAGATAGAGAGGCTCAAGGTTGTCCTGCAGTGATAAAACTGTGCTAACAGCAGCATCGTCAAAAGCGCCGACGGCCACGGAGCCAAGACCGAGGGCCTCGGCCTGCAGGTGGACGTTCTGGGCGGCGTGGCCGGCTTCCATATATACGTAACGAATACCCCGTTTGCCATAACGGCCGGTTGTTCTGGTAAAGTCGGCTGCAAAGACAAGTATCAGCGGCGCAGCCTGAACAAATTCCTGTCCCCAGGCAGCGGAGGCAAGCAGGGAGCGCAGGTCCTGGTCTGTCAGTTTTTCCAGCGAGTGTTTGGCAGGCAAGTAACGAAACATACCCTCATCAGTAATTACAAAAAGCTCAAGAGGATAGGTCGCTCCTGCTGAAGGTGTTGTACGATATTTACTGCCTTCGTCCTGGCCCTGGGCCGCCCAGGCCAACTGGCCGATTTGCTCAAGTGTAAGGGGTTTAGGCAAAAAATGCCGGCGCGAGCGCCGGACGGCTATGGCCTGTTCCAGTGGCATTGAGCCGGACTTATTCGGTTCGGGAAGTGTTATTAACTCGGCCATTTTTTAACTCACTATTTTTTCAAAAACCGTAAAGACTGTAAAATCTCGTCTATTGTCTTTTCGCTGTTATGACGTGTCAAATTAAATAGATTTGTGTTGGGATAATCTTTTACCTCGGAGATAAGACCGGAGCCCTTAAGTGCCACGGTGGTCAATACCGACTTATCAGATTTAAAAAGACGACGGATAGCAGCAACAAACTCTTTGGAGAAGCACTCCATTTTGCCGATCTCGTCGATAACAAATAGTTCGGTATCGGTTTTTTCGGCATCTAAAATCGGCACAACCGACTTCTCGAAGGCTGCAACGTCCACGCCATATTTGCCCACTCTGAAAGGGCCCTTGATGTCGATATGAGCAAGTGTCCCCGTGACTCCATCGAGCCGCCGCCAACTAAAACCCTTGCGAACACCACCCTGGCGGATTTCCTGGGTGTAAAAACCTGCAATTTTATCCCTGTTAAGATTTGCAATTATTTTTATTATAGCGGTGGTTTTGCCGCAGCGAGGCAGGCCTGTTAATAATATTTTAACGGACTCAGACAAAATACTTATCCAAACAGTTCAGAAACTATTCGGTCAACACTATATCCTGAACATTGTCTGTCCGCAAGATTAGTGGGTCTGCTTTTTTTTGGTGAGGATAGCAAATGCCAGAACGGCCAAAAGCGCTACGGCGGAGATGTATTTAACGATGGGGGGCAGCATCCAACCGGGTTGGGTGGCTATTTCAAAGTCAAAACCGGATGCGATGTAATCGAGCAGGATGCCGCCCAAGAGGGCACATCCGGCCACGGTAGCCAGATAGGTAATGGCTGTTACTCTGCCCAGGACTTTCCAGATAGTTACAAATGATGCGGCATTAGTGGCGGGGCCGGTCATAAGAAAGACCAGTGCCGCTCCCGGTGCCAGGCCTTTCAAAATCAATGCGGCCGCTACGGGCACCGAAGCCGTTGCACATACATAAACCGGTATGCCCAGGAACATCATTACCACCATAGCAAAGATCCCAGTACCGAGTTTTTCGGCGAAGTATCCATCCGGCACGAGGGCGGAGATTACAGCCGCAATGACCAGTCCGACGAGCATCACCTTGCCGATATCGCGGGGCAAAGTGACAAAACCATATTTTAAACCCTTCGTTATTTTACTATGAGTTGCAGCAGTATCGCAGCACTCATCCGTACACTTTGAGGGGATCTGGCTATCGTTTTTGCTTTTTCGTTCGAATGCGTCCACGAGGGTGCCGCCGACGATACCGGTTATGAACGCCGCCAGCGGTCTGAAAACAGCAAAGACAGGACCGAGAAGACTCAAAGTCACAAAAATACTATCCACGCCCGTTTGCGGCGTTGACAGCAGAAATGAAATTGTGGAGCCTTTGCTGGCACCGTGTTTGTGCAGGGACATGGAAACCGGAATGACGCCGCACGAGCACAAGGGCAGCGGGACCCCGAAAAGCGATGCCTTTACCAATGGCCATATTCCTTTACCGCCGAGATGTCTTTCGACAAGTTGCTGTGATACAAGGACCGAAAGAATTCCAGCGACGAAAAAACCGAACAATAAATAGGGCGACATCTCGGCGATGGTAGCCCAAAAACCCACGATTATTGATTTAGCAAAATCAGCCATTACACACCCGCTATTTAGAAATCAGCTACCAATTTTCTATCGTTTCAGTTTTACTAACATTGCCCTGTAAATCAACAGTAATATCCTCAAAGGGCATTTTCACTCCACCGGCCAGTTTTGCCTTGCCGTCAATTAACTCTATGGCCCCTTCGGCACAGGCATTTACACACTGACCACAGCCATCGCATTTTTCTTCGTCTATTTTCACTATATTTCGCATAAACATCTGAAAAATTCCTCATTTTAACTCTTTGAGCCGCCAGTCTTGTCATCGGATCGCTCAATAATACCCAGGCATTGCTCGGCATATTTACACCATTCGGCACAGCCGAGATTTATTTTCGGATTAAGCACCATTCGCCCGCATTTGCGGCATTTCAGCTTCGGCTCATCCTTGAAGAACTCCACTGTTTGGCCACAGCCGGGACATCGCACATCGAAAATGTCTTCCGGCTTCCAAAATCTCTGGTCTTGTCCGGGGCATCTAACCATCAGACTATCCTCATTAATTTTCAAAAAATGAATTTTACTTATTCACGAATCATCGTTAACAGCATCTTGAATTTTTCATCTGCGGCAACCGCGTGCGGCACATTGCCGGGCATTATAATAATCCGGCCGGCCGAGACGTTGACATCTTCACCGCCTACGGTCAACCGCGCCGCCCCATCAACAATCTGAACAACCGCGTCATAAGGTGTCTGGTGTTCACTTAACCGCTGGCCCTTGTCAAAGGCAAACAGGGTAATCGTCCCAACAGATTTATCCAGTATCGTCTTGCTGACAATCGAATTGTCTGCGTATTCTACCATCTCCGCTAAACTCTGCCCTTTGCCCAGACACGTCTGCAACACAGTTGCCTTATGCTTCTCGTTATTCATTTTTATTTCCTTTTCAGAGTCCTTGTGTTCTTTTTTGTTTTTTTGCCTCTGTAACTCGCCAGCTCGTCCAGCGTAATACCGGTTAGATAGCCGCTTATATAATCCTGCAGCCCAACAAGCTTTGATCTTACCGAACAATCCTTCTGCTTTGGACAGGCGTTTACACCCAGCAGGCATCGGTTCAGGCTTATGGGGCCCTGGATGGTATTTATCACGTCCAGCAGGCTTATCTTTGATGGTTCTCTGTTGAGGGTAAATCCACCGTTGGCCCCCATGCAGCTTGTCACCAATTTGGCTTTTTGGAGCCGTTGCATGAGTTTGCAGGCCAGTTGATATGAAATATCTTCCTCAGTCGCTATTGTTCTGGTGGATATAGGCTCGTTTCCGTAATGCGAGGCGAGATTTACCATCGCCCTCAGTGCATAATCAGTATTTCGCCGTAAAACATCCATCTTCAACCTGACCTTCAAAACTCAATCACAAATACCCTTTTTGGACTCACCGTATGCTATATAGGACTATTATAGTCCTATTTTATTGCAGTGCAAAACAAAAATAAGATTTAAAAAAAATTTTCAGAAACCGGCTAAAAGTGAAATCCATCCAACCTGCGGATGTTGTTCGTCAGCCAGCTATTGTAATAGCACCCGTGGCAGCGATGCGAATTTGCTTTTCAAGGTCTTTTGCAGAAACAAAACGATATTGGCCCGACCCTTTGACCACCACATCGTTCTTATCTACGATTATTTCAATGCTTTGTTCAGGGTCTCTTTGATGGATCACATTGACCAGCAGAAAGGCTTTTTCAAGCCCGTCGCCTGTCTTGTAATTTGCCACCTCATCGGGCTGGGCAAGCCGCTTGGCATCGTAAATTGACGTATTATTCATTTTTTCAAGCCAGGCATATACCTCATCGGTTGACTTTGAATCCGCGATTGTGAGTGAGACGGGATTGCGTTCCACGGCAGCCTTGATGAACGGGGTCCAATCACAGGTCTCCATATCACGATATGCGTAAAAGGCAAGGTCGGCAGTGGTATTACTCTGTCGAATCCGCTGCAGATAGTCAATTATCTGCTCTCTACTCTGGTCAACCGTGATTTCGATGGGATTGGCAGGCATAAAATGTTTATCCAAAGCCGGCAGCTTCGCTTCTATGTGTACAAAATCAGCCAATTCGTCTACAAACCGCTGCGCATCAGTGACAATCGGCTCAATATATTTTCGCATAATTTCTCTCTCTTCCTGGCTTCTCACATCTATTTTTTTCTTCTCTATTAACTTTTCAAGCTCATCGCAGCGAATTCTTCCGGGCAGTTCATAGTTGACGAAATCCTCCTCAGAAACCTCGGCCAGCAATTTTTCATGGGTTGCATCGGCTATTCGAAAGCTGCTTGAGTGCTCGTAATGGAAGAGTATCTCGGCCTTTAAGAACTGCGCCTGTCCATGGCAGTCACGGCAGAGCTGGAAGAATTTTTGATAGTCTCGATTGGAACGCAAAAAACTTACAAAGAGCGGTAGTGTCAATTCTGTTGATAGATATGAATCAAGCCGCCTGGTAAAGTGCTTATAAGCCTTCCTGTCTATCGTTGCGTCATCGTACATACAGTGCACATAGCCGGATGGGTGGACTATGATTGTTACGTTTTCGTTACGCAGCGCCCTCTGGGCCTTGTTGGAGATGGCGGTGCCGTTGAACCACATCGTCCTGGTTACGAGCCTTCGATTATTGGTCAAAACGCCGCCCTGCATATCGATGAAATTCTGTGAGTGAAGGGGGGTAAGTATCATATAGATATCTTCAAGAGGTATGCCGCATACGATAAATGCCGCCGCCACATACAAGGCTGAAAGTGATACACATTCGCCGGCCGCCGTATTGTAACCCTGCTTGAGACGAAAGGCATCCATCGCCTCAACAGTTTCGGTTTTCCAGTATGGAATGATGTCACTATCATATTTATCCAGGCCGAAGTGCCTTCGAATATCCACGTCAAAATAATATTTGTCGCCGTGGTAGCCGAACAGGGCGTTGCTTTTGGAGATATCATCGGGGGAAATATGCTTCTCGAACCGTTTGAGCTCTTTGGTCTTGCTTGTAAGGCCCCATGTTTCGAGGTCGAGATTGAACTCGAATTCATCCATTACGAATTGCTTGAGCCGCATCAGTTTCTTGTAGCTGCTTTTGCCCTGAAGCTTTTTGAAACAATCCACGTTGCGCCACTGCCAGATAATCGGGCTCATAATATCAGCCAGAACCAAGCTGTACATCAGCTCCGGAAATACAAAGATTTCCATATCCGAAAGCGTTATCGCAGAGGTATATTTTTCCAGTTTCTCTGAATCCATTTTCTATTTAACCTCCTTTATCTCTGCCTTCGAGTATGTCCGGCAGCGTCTCTATAAATGCTCTTATGTCGTCCCGTACCCTTCGAAACACAGCCATAATTTCCTCTTCGCTGCCGGTCGCGAAATAAGGGTCTTCAAATGCTTTGTGGACGAGCCTTGTCCGGCCTGGAAAAACCGGGCAGTGCTCTCTGGCATTATCGCAGACCGTAACGACATAATCAAAGTTAATATCAGCGAGGTCATCAATGTGCTTGGATGTGTGGTCCGAAATGTCAACTCCTGCCTCGGCCATCACTTCTATAGTTTTGGGATTCACTCCAATCGGGCGTATTCCCGCAGAGTATGCCTCCATCACATCAGACTTCAAATGATTGGCCCAACCCTCGGCTATCTGGCTGCGACAGGAATTACCGGTACAAAGAAACAGCACCTTTATCTTGTCTTTAGTTTCACACATAAACATTCCTCAGATCTTTTAACAAAGCCACACATATCCTTGCATATCACTTACAAAAAAATTCGTACAACTCGCAGTCCCGACATCTCGGTCGATACACGCCGTCACAGTCCTCCATAATGCCGATTCTGGTCAAGGCGAAATCATACTTGACAGGGTCGTTTGGTTCAATCTCTGAAAAACATTTAGTTATTGTTAATGCAGTTGATAGAGAAGCAGTATTACGGTTGTGGAATCCTAAAATCCTGCATAATCTGGCCATATGTACGTCGACCGGCACAATGAGCTTTGCCTTATCGACCGATCTCCACAATCCTGAATCGACGTCGTCGTCCCGCACCATCCATCGCAGAAAAAGATTGAGCCGTTTGCAGGCGCTGCCGCCTGTGGGACTGGTTAATAAATACTTCAATCCTCGACTGATTCGACCATTATGCTCGCCGGCATACTTTTCTTGCAGTGAATCGGAAAATTTCGACAACGCCGGAAGAATATTCTCATCGTTCTGATTGTGACCCAGCAAAAAGTGTTTCTCTATACTGCCGCTTTGTTCAAAAACGTTTCTTAACAACTGCAGCAAGTCCGAGATGTCCTGACCCGTCGTGAAACGATGTTTGAAATCAGTCAGGGTTTCCCTTTCAGCTTTGCCGAAGTCTCTCACAAACGCATACGGGCTTGGCCCCATACGCCCCAGGAGGTCGGCCAGGCTTTTTTGGATTTGCTGTACTCGACCGTATGCGAGGTCTGCGGCCAAAAGTGCAACAACTTCCATATCCGCAGGATTGGAATACTCATATACGAATTGCAGCGGGTCGCTGCTGATAAACTCCCGGCGGTTATAACGGGCATAAAGTTTTTCCAGACAGTCTCTAATCTGCGAAGTTCGTTTACTCACCGAGCACCGCTTTTTTGAAGTTGTCGAAACCCATCTCATCTATGACCGCACCCAACCTCCGGCGAGGCTTGCCGTTGGCCTTACAATATTCAATAATCCTGTCAACCAATGCAAGGGCATCTTCAGTGGTCAGGTCTTTTGCCAGTTCCTGGGCAAGTCTCGGCCGGCCGCCACCCTTGCCCCCGACAAGGACTTTCCAGCCCTTCGGCAGGCCCACAAGCCCGATATCCTTAATGCAGGTTTCGGCACATTGGTTTGCACATCCGCTGACACCGATTTTGAACTTGGCGGGTAATTCCAAGCCGTGGTATTTTTCATCGAGCTTAAGGCCCAGCGAGAGACTGTCCTGAATACCTCGTTTGCAGAACGTTGTCCCCGGACAGGCCTTGACACTTCTAACGCAAAGCCCCACCGCAGCGCCGGGCTGCATACCGAGGTCGGCCCAAACTTTGTCGACATCTTCTTCCTTGAGGCCCACTATTGCTATCCGAGCGGCACTGGTTATTTTAAGCGCCGCTGCGCCGTACTTCTCGGCTGCATCAGCTAATTTACGCAGGGTTTCGGGCTTGACTAACCCACAGGGAATATGGGGCGCCACGGCATACGTTTGTTTGTCCCGCTGCAATATCACTCCCTTGTCACCATCTTGTAACATTGTTTGTCTCCGTCAATAACCGTATTTTGAATTTTTCAAAGGGCTTATGGCATTTTGTCGATTAAACTTTTAATGTTTATGGTCGGCATCTCCCAAATAGGCAGTCTCAAACTCCTTCAACAATGCCCTGAGCTTGGCCACATTGGAAAGGTCCGTCGTTTGTTTGGCCTTCATACTGTAAACGAGCATTTCGTGCAGCAAAGTCAGCTTCCGGACATACTCTGCATAGGTCTTGGCGTCACTTTTGCTTACAGGATTTATCCGCTGAGACATAAAATAAAATGTTACGATATGGCCTATATCGTCGGCGTGCTCTTCCTTGTTCTGAACCCAGCGGACAATCTGGTTCATATTTGGTTTGCTCTCCTGTGAAAGCTCTGTGATTTGCTTCATGGATTTCTCGATGGTTGTAATATTCTCAGCAATCATATCGAAACGCTGCGGGTCACCATAAATCCCACACGGGATTTGGCAGTGGGAATACACCATCGAAGTTAAAATCACCAGAGCAGCCAGGGCGACCAAAATTACAAGTTTTTTCCCTGTTGTGTTTCTCATTTTTTACCTCCTTTGACAAAAGTTTATTCCAAATTCTGTTACACTATTTACATTAAGAGTTTATAAACCCTTCCAGGTCGGGATAAATATCAAGCTCAACTTTCTGATTACAAAACAAATCTATCTCATCGAGTGTGATTGGACAAGTAGCACCTTTTTTTGTCGCAACCAGGGCGCCAAGGACATTGCCGAACCGGGCAGCAAGGTCGATTGATGTGCCGCGGAGAAGCTTGTGGACAAAACCGGCTGAAAAGGCATCTCCGGAACCTATAGAATCGGCGAGATCTACCTTATAGCCCGGCACATACACTTTTTCGCCTATGGCGGACATTGCAAACGCGCCTTTTTCGCCAAGCGTTACTACGCAGTGTTCGAGAGACCACTTGTCCAATATTTCTTCACAAAATCCCGGGATGTTTTTGTCTGAGACACCCAACATCAAGCCAAGCTGGTGTACCTCATCTTCATTTAATTTGAGAACATCTGCTTTTTGTAAGGAAAAGCGGACCGTCTTCGGATTATAGCAATCTTTTCGCAGATTTATATCCAAAAACTTCAGGCTCTTTTCCACTCTTTCAAGGAGCTGTTCGATGGTCTTACGCGATGTTTTAGCCCTCTGCGACAGCGTTCCGAAGCACAAACAATCTGCAGTCGAGACGGCATCAACAAGCGTATCAGTCAATTCAATCCGGTTATAGGCAACCTGTGGGACGATGACGAAATCCGGATTGTTATCTTCATCAAAGCTGACCTGAACGGTGCCGGTCGGCAGGTCTTCATCCCATTGGATATATGTTGTTTCCTGGCCCAATTGGGCAACCTGGTCAAAGGCCTTTCGGCCAAGCTCGTCCCGGCCGAGGCGGCTTACCATAAGACCTGTATCACCGAGCGAATTGACTCGATAGACAAAATTAAAAGGAGCACCACCAAGAACGGTACAGGAAGGCAATATGTCCCAAAGCATTTCACCAAATGCAAATATGGTCTTTGTCATATTCAACGCATCCGTTCGATTTACGGTCCGGTTACTGTGGCTGTCAGTTCTTTGATGTTCTTACGCTCAATCTCTTCCATACGTTCGCGCTTTTTCAAAAAGTGGTCGTATTTCGCTAACTCTTCCTGCGTCCACGCGTTGGCCTCCATATAGTCCCCACAGTACGGCACGAGCAGGTCAATCCAGCAGGCAATCTTTTCCATCTCTTCCGGCGAGAGTTTCACATCTTCATGTTCCTGTTCAAGTATGGCTATGAGTTTACTTTTGGCGGCACCCTTGTAGTAGGGGGGCAGCATTGTAGGAACCGACATATTACTAATCCAGTTCACAAGCTCACCATCCTGATTGCCTTGATAATAGGGCTGGTTCGGTCTTCCCTCCGGGCGAGCCTGTGTCAAAGCCAGATAAGGCTGGCTCCACTTCCGTTTGGAAGTCTTTTCGATAACTTGTTTTCCTGAGAGACCAAAAGGCTCCGTTTCCGCGCCGGTGTGGCATTTGACACAGTGACGGTCAAGAATCGGCTGGATTTCCTTGTTGAAACTAAAACCTCGCGGCGGGCCATAAAACGGCTCGAGTGATTGAGGCCCCGCTTTCATTGCCAAGGTTGTGGTCCTGACCGGAGGGACCTCACTTTTATTTTCGTGACAGCCAATGCACGAGAACGTCTCGCCTGGCTGTAACGTGGACCAGCTCCGCATTGCCTGGACTGCGTGACCTTTTTCGTCCAAAGCCTGGAAATAGACCGGTGTTCTGGCCGGAACGTTAAACATCGCCGAGCCGTCCTCATAAAAGGCAGCATTACCCAATACTACTTTCACATCCCAACTGGTATTCCCAACACTACAAACACAATGAGCAGGAATATGCTTATTGTTTTATTCTGTTCTCTTATCATCATCAAAGGCAATTCAAAGGGTAGGAGGAATACAATCAGACCACTATCCTCTTCAAGTTGATTAGACTTCATTCTTTAATTGTTATCATAGTGGAATCAGCCGGTCATTTCAAACGCTTTCTAATAAGCAGTGATACTTTCAAGTCTCGAAGTAAAAGTCTTTTATCCGGCTGCCTGCTGCCTTATAATGGTCGTAGCTTTGATAAATAAAGGTTTTATGAGCATACAATAGAGTTATGAAAGCACTAATATATGGCGGCGGGGCAGTTGGGCTTGGTATTGCCGGCTTCCTGCTGAAATCCAAATCCCAGGTTGATATCATTGCCAGAGAAAGTACCGTCCTGGCTTTGCGCAAAAATGGCTTAGTAAGAACAGGAATCTGGGGCGATTATTCCGCGGGACCGGCGGCATTCGGCAGTTACACATCCCTAAGCGAAATCGGAACAAAAGACTACGATTATATCCTCGTGTGCACGAAATCTTTTGATTCCTTTGAAGCGGCAAAGGACCTGTCTCAGTACGATTCTTTATTTTGTGATAAGACAAAAATCATTCTTTTTCAAAACGGTTGGGGCAATGCAGAAGTATTTTCATCCCTTTTTGACAAGGAAAAGATTTACAACGCGCGTGTAATAACAGGATTCCACAGGCCGAAAAAAAACGAAGTTACCATAACAGTCCACGCAGACTCCATTCATATCGGCAGCTTGTTCAATGAAGATTTGGAATGTATTGAAGAGTTATGTGAATCTATAGCCAAAGGCGGTATTCCCTGCGAAGCAACCGGCAATATCGAAAAAGACCTCTGGGCGAAAATGCTCTACAACTGCGCCCTGAACCCTCTCGGTGCCATCCTCGACGTCCCGTACGGAGTATTAGCAGAACACGAGCCTTCTCGAATTATAATGAAAGGCATTGTCGAGGAAGTTTTTGAGGTCATCAAAGCAGCAGGTTATGAAACACATTGGCAGACACCACAGGATTTTCTTGAAGTTTTTTATAGAAAACTTGTGCCGGATACGGCCAAACACAAATCTTCGACCCTTCAGGACATCCTCGCCAAAAAAAAGACCGAGATAGATGCCTTAAACGGAGCTGTAATAAAACTGGCCGAAAAACACGAAGTACGTGTGCCATATAATGCAGCCGTCTACAATATAGTAAAATTTATCGAAGCTAAAAACTCTTAGGAGCCAGCCTCCTTAAGATGATGAGCTTTGAGCTCTCGGAGCAAAAAATGTCTACTGATTCGAAATGGAGTGGTTTCAAATACGCTATGTGTAATGAGAGTATGGCTGAATTAAGCTGGCAAGAGCAGTGCCGAATTGTGAGCAATGCGGGCTATAAAGGGATTGAAATCGCGGCGTTTACTTTCGTTAAAGAGAGTGTAGAGGAGATAAGCCCTGAAAAACGCAATGAAATGGTTTCCGTGATGAATGATGCCGGCCTTGAGTGTGCAGGAATTCACTGGTTATTAGCGCCGCCGCCCAAAGGATTACACTTTACCACACCTGATGTTGCTGTCCGCCGAAAAACCGTTGATTACCTTGATAAACTTATCGATTTCTGCGGCGACCTTGGAGGGCCTTGTATGGTCTTCGGCTCTCCAAATCAACGCGGCACAATAGGAATCTACATTGAAGAGGCAAAGAAACATTTTGCCGAAGGTCTTGCCAAACTTGCCGACCATGCTCAGCAGCGTGATGTTAAGATACTCATCGAACACCTGCCAAAATACGCAACAGATGTTATCAATACGCTGGAAGAAGCACTGGAGCTGGCCAAGCAAATCAATCACCCGGCAATTCAGATTGTGTTTGATTTTCATAACACCGTTGATGAAACGGAACCTTTTGATGTTCTGCTGCGAAAGTTCTATGAAAACGTTGAGCATATTCATATACAGGAAATGGATGGCAAACATCTGGGGACGGGGACAGCGGCCAATGACTATGTCAAGGCCTTTCAAACGCTTAAGGATTTGAAATACGACAAGTGGATATCCCTGGAGGTATTTGATTTTTCTCCCGGCGGCAAAACAATTGCCGAAGAGTCAATGAGAACTCTAAGAGAAATCGAGTATCAATTACTTTAAATTATGCTGTCTCTATTCTTCCCAGAGCCAGCTCTCGAAGAAGAGGGCGGCATCTTTGAAATCGACGAATCCGCTTCTATCGAGGTCCTCACGTAAAAGGTTCTCATAAAGACGCCAGCCGCCGGAAAACAGGGCAATATCCTTGAGGTTAACGATACCACTATTATCCAGGTCGGCGATATTTCCGGCGGTCGATGAAGACATACTCGCCTCGGCGGTGCCGCCGTACGCACCCATATTTATTTGTTTGCCGTGAGGCCATAATTCTGCGGTCCAATCCGAATTCGGATCACCTGTGTCGATGCAGAGGCTGTTCACAGCATCCTGCACCCAGCTTTGGCTGCCCGGGTTCCAGCGTCCAACTTGGGATTTCAGGTGATAGTCGCCGCTGCCGACATCGACATATTCAGGCTCAGCATCGATGTTTCCTTCCAGCCAGGTGACAGTGGAATCCAGCACGGCTCCGCTCTGGACAACCGTAACGCCTCCCAGACCGCCTTCGACATTACAGTACTTGACGGTCACATGAGAGCCGGCATCCGGTTCGTTATCAATTTGCCCACTGTCGGTAAGGTGTATGGGCGCCTTCACACAATCCCTTATGATACAGTTAATCAGTGTGGCACGGCCGCCGCCTTTGGTCAGGCAATAGGGGGGACCGGCTCGGCCCAGATCAAAAATTTTGACTCCTTTGCCGTCACCACCATAAATATGGTCGATTGTGTTGTTGATGAGCAGGGCGTTACAGGTGTTTTCAACGGCAACGCCGGCATTATTACAATTATAGATTAAGTTGTTCATCAAAACGGGAAAGCCCACATCACGCAGAACGACGCAATGGTCAGTGCTTCCTGAGATGATGTTTCCGATGAGTATGGCGGAACACTTGGTGGGATTTATCATATCATCATAAGCCGGGTTAAGGAACACGTTGTTGAGGATAAGCGGGGGCGGACTGCTTTCGCCCCACAAGTCAACGTCATCGTTGTCACCATGGTGATCCGTAAAGAAGCAGCCCTCAACCAATACATAGGCGAATCGGGTATGAATACCCTGTCCAATCGAAAGGAACTGGCTGTTGATAATTTCCGCCGACGTTTCTCCGGGGTGGTCCGGGTCATCCGATATGATGGCTAAGGCGTCACCCTCGCCACCCCCGCTGTCGTCGGGAAGATTCTGAAAAGTACAGCCTTCGATTATAACATGACTTGCCAGTACAACCACGGCTTCATGGTACTGCCTCGATGGAAAGGGCGTGCACGGATCGCAGTCGTTGTCGTAGTAGTCCTGGTGTTCGCCTACACTGTCGGCAAACTCGAAAATACAGTGCGCAAAACGGCTGTTTTCGGCCTCAATGAAGATAATCTGCTTCCACCTTTTGCCGCTGCCGTTGCGTGTGAAGCGAATCAGTTCGGATTCGCTCCCATTGGCAAGTAGCTGCCCGTACACCTTGATCGAAACGGCGTTGTCCATCATGACCACCGTCCCCGACTCAATAGTCAAGACGATGCCGGCCGGTACGATAACGTTATCTTCAAGGATTTGCGTTCCCGACCAAGTCGTATTCTGGGTCAGCACTATATCCGACTCTACTCGCAAAGACGGTATAAGTGAAAAGTCTGTGCTGGTATATGAGGTATTATGCCCCTCGATGGCAAGAAGGTTATTTCCGTCGTTCAACAGCTCGCTCACCGTCCCCAGAGGGATTGTCTCCGGCGTCCCGATCTCGTGAGAAGACGCCAGCGTCGTGTAGGTAACGTCTTCGTCGGGCATGTGCCTTGACGTTACGAAATCCCCATTTAGATACGCAACAAATCCGTCATCGTAATCAATCACAAGCTGAACAATCCCATTGGGATCCAATGAAGCCAGCGATACCGGGAATTCCTTTCGTATATACACCGTCACGTAGTTATTCTGCATATCGAGCAGTTCCGTGTTATCGTCGCCGTCACCATAGCCAAAGCCGCTTTGGCCTATCTCCCAGTCCAAATCGTTGAAGTCGGGCTCTTTCCAATATTCGTTTGGTTCACTCGGCTGTACATCACCCCGGAAGAATCTCCAGTATTCGTCCGGTTCGATGAATGTTGTTCCCGCCGAGACGCTGCTGTGAAAGAGCACGAGCGCCAATAAAGAAATGAGTACCAGCTTAATATTTACGCGCTTCATAAAAAGTCCTCCATACACCTAAAGATAACACTCCCCAAAAGACTGCATTATCTTGACTGAGATTTCCTCAATAAACTACTTTTCAACATTCCCAAAACCTCCGATACACTATCTTACCAAATTTATCCCCAAACTTCTACTGTTTTTGCCCCATTTCGCAGCTATAGCCTACCAAAGTGCGGAAATTCTCCGTTAAATACGCTCCTGCCTCACGAACTTTTCGCACCTAAATCTGTGACTTCCGCTGATGTGACACAGCATTTATAAGAAAAGAGGAGTATGAGACATCTCTATTTTTGGCCCTGACACGTTTAACGTATGCCGGGCGGGTCCTTTACCTTTCGGCCGGCTGCCCAGTATGCGCCGCGAATTACAAGACGCTGGAAATGTGGATTCTCCCAAGCCCTGCGGTCATGGCCGTTACTCGTATAAAAAACCCTTCCTTTGCCATAAGACGACACCCAGGCCATCGATTGTCTTTCATTGCCGCGATTCATCCGGGTCAGAGAACGCATCTGGGCGTTATGGTGGTAGTTGTGAGCGTAGGTCTCATCCTGAATCTCGAAATCCTTCATGCCCTTCGTAATCGGGTGTTCATGGTCGTAGATATAGACGGTGAACGTGACGCTTCCGTGACCAGCGAAGCGTCCGCCGACCATTTCCCAGTACCGGTCGCAATTCTTGAACGAGTCCGTAGCGCTGTGAATACCCACGTAGCCGCCGCCGTTCCGGACAAAATCGCACAGCCCATCTTCCTGCTCTTTAGTCGGCTCCATCCCAGTTGTGTACTGCATGATGATATCAAATTGCTTGATGCGTTCTTTCAGGTCGTCGAGGTTTTCGGTAAAAGTTACCTCGAAGTCGTTTGTATTTTCAAGCACGGCCTTCATAATGGGTGGACAGTTTTGCCAATCGTGCCCACCACCCCGGAAGAACATCACTTTGATTTTTTTATCTGAGCCGGCTGCAACCAAAACTCCCGCCGCCACGACGACACACAGCAACACCATGCCAATCAGTACTAACTTTTTCATTACTCAATCTCCTTTTCCAAATCTGAAAGTTTTCAGCCGGCGAGCCACTTCTCTGTGCTTTGTTACTGTTTGACGTCTTCCAGATGCTCTAAGGTCAGTATGCCTGAATCTTCAGAGACATGTTTGATGCGCATAAACAAAGAGTCGCGGTGGCGCCATAGAATCTTCGCTGCCTTATCCATCTTGTAGTGGGCAACCCTCTTTCTCGGGTCGGACCAGCGAGATTCACAGCAGTCACAAACACCGCGCTCCTTATCATACCACCAAAGCTGAAAGCCACCAAAACCCTTATACTGGTCGCCCTTGACGCCTAAAACACACTCATCATAAAGTAATTTTTTTATGTGCTCTTTGTCCCTGACTTGTATTTTTTTCATTGTCGGAGCCTCATCACAGGAGCAACGCTGGTTCGTGCCCATATAAGACCCACAAGTTGCAGGCAGGAATTTCAAGCGGTGCTCCTTAATTCTCCGTCAACCGCTTGTCAGTATGATTTTATAATTATCATATCTTTTGCTGATTAAAAATCAAGAAAAATAGTAAAAAATAATGTGCTTTTTTGGGGCCAAAATACGGCAAAATAGCGTGTATAATAAGACCGGTCGCGATTATAACGGGCAATAGATGTTGGGCGTGCTTTATCTGCCAGGCAGCCCGACAGGTTCGACCACGATTTTATCTGCGAACTTGGTGCGTTGTCCCGAAAACACGATATGCCCACCTACATCGGTCATCTTATATGTGATTCTTGTTTCGCCGATTGTTACGGCTACCTCTGTGTCCTTTACCTGTGCGTTTGCTTTTTCAACAGAAGTAACACTGTCATCGGTTGCCGTTAAGACATGCAGAAAATAGTCTCCAGCTTGCTGCCGGGTCGGTGATATTTCGATACGACATTCTGGCGCCGGGCCGGTGTCTCGCGCCGGAGGATAAGTTTTACCGCCATAACTATACAGTTCATCTCCGGTAACGAGCTTCACCTTCGGTTCAGAAGGCAGCAACATCTGGATAAACAAACGTCCTTTGCCGTTGGTTACCACAAGACCATCCGCAGTTTCAGCCGGAACCTTCATCGCCTGAAGCAGCCAGGTCTTTTTGAAGCGTGGATTTTTGGAACTCACACGGTCGAAGATAACAAATGTGCCGGGCCGCAAAAATACAATCTGTCGGGTAAAATACTCGATTTTTTTCGTGGTGTAGGAGCGCGTACAGTCACCGGCTGCATACACGTAATCTCCCTTGTCTTCGAAGGCTAAAATATCTGCAATATCATATAGCTGACGTCCTTTCCGCCAGTCAGCCGCGTCGGTGACGGCGCCGTTATGGTGCGGCCAGTTATGATGCTGACCGCCGTCGTTGCCGGATACGGAGCCGGCGCGTATCCCGGGCCAGGTTTCGCACGGGTCGTGTACCAATATCGTATTATGGGCGATGGTGCGCAGGTGATAGTTGACATCGTGTTTTGAGCCGAATGCGTCATAATGGCCGCCGTCGCCGACAAGTTCCTCGTACTTATAAATCAGAAAATGCCCTACATCGAGGTGCTGGTGCGCTGTAAAGCGGTCTCCACATTTGAAGAAGAGGTACGTTGCGTCGTCCTCCCATGAGCTGCGGGCATAAACATAGCCGGGACCGGTGCTGATGTGCGATAATTTAAAGCCGTTTAGGTCGGCTTTCTTGACGGTCGTGTCGCGCCACAGGAAATCCTTGTATGCATAGACGCCGACGCTTGAGTGTGGCGTGGTCTCGTTAAAGGCGTGTACAGCCTGATGGCTCGGTTCGTCGCGGAAATAGTTGACGAGGATGCGCCTGGCCGACAATGCCTTATCGCGGTCCCCGCCGAACGTACGTCCTCCGCCGTCACCCATGGGAACCGGCCGGCGTGAATTGTAAATCTTTATACCGGGATAGGCTTCGAACATACTCGCAACAGCCCGGTTATGAAAAAAGTTCGGAGCCGCAGCGTAATAGTCGATACCTTCGCAGTACCGGGCGACCTCACAAAAGAACAGCCACTCATACAGCCAGTAGTTGATATAGTAACCTTCGGCCCAGCCTCCACCCGCCCCCGCAAGCTCGAGAGCGGGAGCCGCCCGGCTACGGTACTCCTGTTCGAGGGCCTTGAGAATCCGGGGCGCCCGCTCATTTTCGTAAAAGGTGGCATAGCAGGCCAATCCGATGCCCCAGTGCTTGTACCCATACCAGCCATTGTGAAATACATGCGTCTCGCTGTGAACATTTTCATCGACGGTTTTGTTCATATATTCGTGGAATTTTACTCGCTCGTCCTGGCTCCAGTACTCATAACACAGGTCATAGACAATCGCGCAGCGCGCAAGGTCGTGGGCAAAGGTGACATGTCCTTTTCGAATAGGGCCATTGATGTATTTCATCGCCATCTGCACGGCACGTTTGCCGAGCTGCTCATTTCCTTCTATGGCACAAACCAAGGCCATCGAAATCATCTTAGAATGGTCATCGGCGTCAAGCTCCCGCGCCACTCTTACAACGCGCCGATATGCCTCAGGACACTGTTTGGCTAATTCCTGTAGACGTTTCCGGGAACCGAGCAGCCGGGGATGACTCTTGGGAACAGCATGTCCCGTGGCCTGAGCAGCCACAGCCTGAGTATGGTCCGTAACCAACAGAAAACACACTGCGAACCAGATAATGTATGTTAAACCAATTTTATCTCTTACCCTCATATTCGTAAAAACCTTTATTTTATCTTCTCAGATCAAATTGTGACAAAAAGCAATATCAAGGAACCAGCTCGTCAGCACCAATATCGGGTTCGGCGCTTCGAGGCTCGCGGTCAATGTCACTGGTTATCTCGGACAGCGGAACAGCTTTGTCGATTACGTCGGCGGCAAGGACCGTCAGGTGCAGATTACCCTGCGTGGGATTGGCAAGAACATCCGTAAGGTCTTTTTCGAGGTTATTAACGAACCTGATGTTACTATCCGACTCGTTTCGGATTTTTGGGCCACTGAGTAAATTGTTGGCGACGAGCAGGCCATCGTTGTCAAAAACAATCCGAATGAGGCGGCCAAGTCGGCTGTCAGGCTCGTGGATAGTGTTGTTGAGAATTTTACAATCCCGGGTATAGACGGGAACAATACCTCCTTCGGTGGCCCTTGTAATAAAATTGTTGCGGACAATGCAGCACAGACAGTGCGTGCTTATGCCGTCGGCACGGTGTGGGTTGCCAAGGCAGATACCGGCATCGCAGTCGATAATTATATTTCGCTCGATGACACAGTCCTGTGCGTCAAACCACATAAAGACGGCTCCGCGTCCCTCGCGAGTGCTGCCCCGGATACCTACGAAAACATTATCGCTAATCTCCCAGTTTTTGGCATACATTACATCTATGCCGCCGACATAGTTTCCGCCTGCGATGTCGCGCGGGTCGTCACTTAAACGCTTGGGCCGATCGTTGTAAAACAGACAGTACTGCACGCGGCAGTTCTTTGGACGGACCGCCTCTCGGTTCTCTTTCGGCGCCTTGACACCTTTGACGCCGCGCTGCCAGACGTTATGGATAATGCAATTGTAAATAGTAAGATTCTGAACGTTGGTTTCGGAGTTGATTTTGAATCCGTTATATTGAATGTTCTGAATAGTCAGGTCGGCAATCGTAACTCCTGAGCACCCTCTGACGCCGACCAGTTCTCCATCGCGACTCTTGGCGCCGTCGATGACCACACTTTCACGATTTCCCGATGCTCCGCGTAAAGTCACGTTATCGGTTTTGAGCTCGATATAATGTGGCATCAGGTAGTGGCCGTCCGCCAGCAGAATTGTCCCGCCGGCTCTTACCTCGTCAACGGCTTTGATTAGTCCCTGAACGCTTGAAACTTCTATTATATGTCCCGCAGGCCGCGGCAGGGCAGGGGCCTTGGGAAACCAGGATTGGTCAGGCGGATTTATGATGGCACGTTTCTGTGCCTGCGGCTTAGGAGGGGCAACTTTGTGTTTCAACGGCGAAACTAAACTGAGCGTTTGTAGAACCTCAGCATATTTCATCAAAACAAGATGATTGCGCAGCGAATACCCACAACACTTAAGACCCTCCTCAGAGTAATCGTCGCAGCAGTTCTTTGGATTGCTGGGATGAACTCCATCGCGTGCCAGAAGGGTGGGGACATCATAACCATCGTACTGAGCAAATTTATTCAGCGCACCATCCCAGTCGTCGGGGCGGCGCTTAAGAATTTCAGAATGAAAGTCGGTCAGCGGCACCTTCATCTCACGCGCAATTTCTCGAACAGCGTCGGCGTATAGTGCCGCTTTCTCAGCAAGTCCATGCCGGGGTGGGATAGTACTCAGGATTACAACCGTCCCGTTGTCCAGGCACTTTTGAACAACTTCACGAGTTTTCTCTTTGTATTCTTCCAATCCAACGGAGGTAAGGTCGTTCGTGCCAAACATAATCAGGACCACTTCGGGATTAAGTCGTGCAAGCCACCTGTCAATATTCTCGTGCGCCCAGCGGATAGTCATTCCACCCTCGTTGCCGAATTTCGCGCCTTTCCAGTCGCGCCAGCATTCCTTTTTCAGATACTGCCTGACCAACTCGTATGCCTGCTCCATCTCTTCTGGAGCGTTCTTACGGGAGTATAACAGCGGCGTCCAGAAGGCCAGGGTAACCGTGATAGAGTCGCCAAAATGCGCAAAGGTCCCTTTCTCGCCGGAGAATTCTTCATGGACCTTGGCCATTGTATCGGCCCAATAAGGACTCTCGCGTTCCTCATTTTGCATTTCCCTGGCTTGAGCCGGCAGTGCAAGCAGAAAAGTCAATAGAACAACCAAAGCGGTGTGATTAAGCGTTTTCATCTTCTTTCTCCTGCCGCAAAAATAATCCTTTTGCAATCCGTCGATAACAGACAAAA
>CAYVIT010000038.1:0-26502 GCA_964451425.1 uncultured Pirellulales bacterium | reverse complement strand
TTTCACAAAAAGAACTGACCAAGATGCAGGAAAATCTTGTACCAAGGGTGACTAGAATGCACTACCTTGCACTCAACGAAGCTCTGAGAAAAGGTAATACCAGCAGGGCAAACCAAATATCCAGAGCGACCGAATGTATTGATATTTCTCTTGAAGATATGGCTGATAGATTAAGCTTATTTTTAAAGTCGAAGGACAGAACCGTCATTCATGAAATAGTAGGATTAATCAATGACTTCTTCGATGAGTCGTTAGCTAAAACATTTATTAGATTTTTAGTCTCAAAAGTACGTCGACTCCTGAATGAAAAATCGAATTGTCATTTAGTTGTGGAGTTTTACGAATCTCATCCTCTAATCAGGCGTTTGTATTTCGGAGACCTCTTGAAGCTGAAATTCGAGAACAACATCAAGGTGCGACCATCTGATATCTATACAGGGCTTCTCCAAAGCATCTCGTCAGTTGAGGCAAACATTGCGGATATTCATAAGAAAAAAAAGAATAAAGAGGAACTATTAGAATTTAACAAGTTGGTTGCATGTTCTGATTGGATTGAAATTAAGTTAGGCATATGGATGGAATCGGAAGGAGATGCACCTCTTCAAAGGGTAATCAGTATTTGGAATAACGGTGAAGCAAGATCAGTTAAGACCCTTTTCGATACTATAAAGCACTATCCAAACAGTCCACGTGAGATGGTTGAATGGACGGAATTGTTGAAAGATTTTCATAGGTGGATAACGAAGTGCTGGTCAAATGAAATAGGAATCGAAGTATGGAAATCAGAGAAATCTCTTTTTGACATTGTTAAAAAGCATTTCAAGGGTTTTGATGTATTGAGACATGCCCAACCTATTTGGCTTGAGCCACAGCACTTAGACATATTCCTGCCAGAACTTTCGTTAGCCATTGAGTACATGGGGGAGCAACACTATCGTCCTGTGGAGTACTTCGGCGGGAACTCAGGATTTGAAGCAACGACAAATAGAGACGAAAGGAAAGCAGAAATATGCAAAAAGGTGGGAGTTAATCTTGTCTACGTCCGCTTTGACGATGATATTAAGAAAAGGGTAGAACAGATTACAAGTGCATACAATTCCAGAATAGAGAATTGATACTAAGGGAGGATTTCATATGAATAATACTATTTCTTTTGAATCCTTCAAAAGGCAGTTAATCACAGATAAATTAACCCGCAGACTGATGCGGGATGCAGGAATCCAAAAAGAATTGCATGATCTCTACAATTTTCAGTCTACAAACAAATACAAACTCTTTCTTTCTGCTCTTTTTTATGAAAACCATAAGATCATGAAGGGTCATAATCCCAGAACAGGCTTTCTTGTAGGATTTGATTCAAATCATATTAACTTAATTTCTGAGCGGGTTCGATCGGCTCTTGATGGTATGGGTAGGGAATACCTTATCGTCGATGCAAATGGAAAATCTTTTGCAGATTGTGTCAAATCTTTTACCGGAAAGGATTACCATATAAATCATGCTGCATTCTCCGACTTGAAAGATATGTTGTTAAATTCAAACAAAGCTGTTGTTTTTAAGGAATTTTCAAAAAGTAAGATGCGAACTAGAGTGAAAAATTGCTCGATGGCAAGAAGCATTATTAAAATTCTTGATGATGCCCATTTTTCAGATATATATCCTCTTTCAGATTTAATATTTATTGACTACGCTGATTTTCTCCAGCATTGCTGGAACAGTATAGGTACATATTTAAAAATAATGTCATGAAAGCTTTATGCACATTGGCTTGATAGAATAATGTCAAGATAACATTAGTACAACGCGTGTTATATATTTGAAAAAAACAAGGATGGTCACAATTTTTTTATTATTAAATCAATTGTCCGTCCAATTCGACATTGTTAAGTATAGGTTAAAAAATTGTCCTTTTTTGGGCCGTTTTTTTCGCAAAAAAGTTATATTATCATTGAACATTTCGAGAAAGTTTGGTATAATGTAAACATGCAGGCATGTTTAGTTGATAGTTCGTTGTTCGTAGTTTTTAGCCATAAGACTTCTCTGTGTTCTCTGTGAGCTCTGTGGCTTGTTTATTCGTACCGAAAGCGCAGAACCGCAAGTCTTAGTATCGGCGGATACACGCAAAAACCCATTTACTGGCAAAAAAGCCAGGATTTTGAACATTTAAATTTCGGCAATTTGGATTTGTCCGTTCTCCGTAGTATTACTACGAAGGATGAATTTAGGATTTAGAGCTTAGGATTTAGGATTTCAGTATGCCGGCTAACTCCTTACCCAATATGATGTTAACACCAACGCAGCTATGCACTTATGCCTTATGCTCTTGTGCCTTATGCCTTCGGCATCTTTACAACTGTAAAGAGAGCTTTACAAATCAGACCTTTTATGCAAAACGAACCCAATTTCAGAAAAAGTCAAATGAACGTAACTAAAGTATTAACAAGGGATTAAGAAAAAAGGACACTTGGTGAAAGCGGGAAAAACGAACCCAAAACGAACCCAATTAAAGCCAATAAAATGACAAAACAAACCCAATACGAACCCAATACAAAGCCAAACAAACCCCATTTCAAAGGCAGAAGAATGCTGCTGTCTGCTATTAAACGGGGCTTTGGATGCAGGTTTCTATTGACAAAGCAGGCATTTTTTTATAGTATAGAGTCTTTAGAGACGAATACTTATAATGGCTTGTTGTTTAAGCTTTATGGGAAAAACCGTGGTTTACGCCGGTTAGACGGCTTTTTATGTCCCCTGTTATCGGACAGAATATTGGAGGTCAGGGCCGGCCAAAACGTTTTTTGTGTATTATCACAGCTTAGCCGGATTTTTTGCCATAAACCAAAATTGACTTTTTGGAGAGAGTTCGATGCTTAGTAAAAAAACCATTACAGCAATCTTGGCAATAACAGTTTTCGCCGTCAGCTCTGGTTTCGGCCAGAGCCTTGAGGATAACTGGAACGACTTTCTGCACTACACGAAAATCGGCAGATTCGATTTGGCCAAGGGATACGCACAGGCTGTGCTCGACAGCAATCCTGACCCGGTCCAGTTACTATCTCTCAGTGAAGCAAATCCCAAAGGTTATGCTATCCTGCTGCGTGTTGTGGATGTCGCACCCGATGCCGAACTTGTCGATGTCAGCCGCAAAGTCCTGGATTTAATCGAGCAGGGAAAGTTCCTCCGCCGCTCAGACCCGAAGATTATCATAGAGGAAATAAAAAGGCTAAGCACCACCGAACGGGGCTGGTTGACGGCGGTAAAACGCCTGCGCAACGCCGGCGAATATTCGATACCATTTATGCTTGATGCCATAACTGATAATTCGCGCAAGGACGAATGGAAAGACATTAAACGCGCACTGCCGGAAATTGGCAGGGATGCGATAAGGCCGCTTGTCGCTGCACTGCAGTCCGACGATACCGCCCTTAAAGCCGAGATAATAAAGGCACTCGGCGGGATTAGTTATCCACAGGCGCTCGGTTATTTAAAGTATGTTATGGAAAAAGATGCCTCCGCCGAACTTCGTGCCCTCGCCGCCGAAAGCATAAAGCGGATTGACCCGGAGGCTTTGACAGCACCGGCAGCAACTTTATTCTTCCGTCTTGCTGAAGGCTATTATTACCACGCTGAATCCCTCCAGCCGGCCGAGGATGCTAATTTCGGCAATATTTGGTTTTGGGATTCGGCTGGCCGGCGCCTTCTTCGCGAGAAAGTGGACCGCAGTTATTTTAACGAGCTTATGGCGATGCGCGGCTGTGAGTGGGCATTGAAAGCTGACCCAGCTTTCGGCTGGGCTATCGGCCTCTGGCAGGCTGCTTACTTCAAGGCCGAGTCCGCCGGTATTGATATGCCGGATTATTTCGGCCCAGGACACGCAGACGCTATGACTTATGCGACCACCGCAGGGCCTGAATATCTGCATCAGGCGCTTGGAAGGGCGATTAAAGATGAGAATGTTTATGTGGCACTGGGTAATATCGAGGCACTGGCCACAACGGCCGGTGAGAAGTCATTGCTTTACAGAATTGGTACTGCTCAGCCCCTTGTTTGGGCGATGTCTTTTAATGATAAGTCGGTTAAGTACAGTGCTGCTATAGCAATAGCTGCAGCCGGACCAAAGGAGAAGTTTGCTGAAAGCAAGCTCGTCGTTGCCAACCTCGCCCAGGCCCTTGGCGAGACGAGTGATACTGATTTGGCCAACGAATGGGTAGCCGAGGAATACGCCGTCCGTGCAGCAAAGGTTATGCTGAAATTAGGTCAGACGCGGAATCCCGTTATAGATTTGTCTGCTGCCCAAACCGCTGTTATAAACGCAACAAAGGACAGCCGAGCCGAGATTCAGATGCTTGCAGGCCAAATTCTGGCGCATTTAACCAGCCCTGAGGCCCAGCGCGCAATAGCGTCAATGGCACTTGATGAAAACAACGCTTTGGATGTGCGGATATCCGCCTTTAATTCTCTGGCACACTCGGCCAAGCTTAACGCCAGTCTGCTCGACGTTGCAACGGTAGATGCTGTTTATGCACTGGTCAGCTCGCAGGATGCCGACCCGCAGTTACGAAGCGCCGCCGCTCGTGCTTATGGCTCACTCAATCTGCCCAGCCAGAAGGTGAAAGACCTTATTCTCGACCAGGCAAAAAGTTAACTGCCATTGCTGTACAATATTGTCATTCCAGCGCAGCTTGCACCTTTCTTGATAGGGGTGTAGGAATCCGGATTTGAATTCAAATCCTGCTGAAAAGCGGGTTTTTTTTGTTTGTTTTTGCCTATCTCGGTCTGATTCCCATCCAAAATAACGTTAAAAACCACCTCAAAAAGCAAAGTTTTATTTTGCGTCCGAAAAAAAGTTTACTGATTTTCAAAAATTTCGTTTCAAAAAATGTTATAATATCCCTACGTAGCTTTTAAGTGGGCATGGTTTAAGCAGGAGAAATAAAATGAGCGCGGAAACAAATCTAAACATTCGGTCGGTTATAGTATTAATTATACTGGTAATCTCTGCCCCGGCTTTCGCGGGAAAAATTATCTACGTTGACGACGATGGCCCCGCCGATTTCAATAACATTCAGGCAGCTATAGATGATTCTAACGATGGCGATACAGTCATGGTTGCTGACGGGATCTACACCGGCGACGGAAATCGAGACATTGACTTTAACGGCAAAGCCATTACGGTTAGTTCGGAGAACGGTCCAGAGAATTGTATCATCGACTGCCAAGCAAGCCATGGGAATCCACACCGTGGCTTCCACTTCCACAGCGGTGAAGGTCAGAATTCCATCTTGGAAGGGTTCACAATTTGCAACGGGTATGCTGACAAGGGCGGTGGGATCTATTGCAATTACAGCAGCCCAAAGATTATCGGCTGCACGATCAGTGCGAACACGTCCATTCGTTGGGACGGCGGTGGTGTTTATTGTAGGAACCGTAGCAGCCCTATGATTACTAATTGTACCATCGCACACAACTCGGCGCAGTATGGTGGCGGTATAAAGTTTGTTAGCAATAGCAACGCAACGATTAGTAACTGCACCATCAGCGGGAACTCGGCAGAGTGGGGTGGTGGGATCAATTGCTTCACGAGCACACCCACAATAATAAACTGTGCGATCAAAGGAAATTCTGGGGCTGGAATATATTGCAGCGGTAGCTTCAAATCACCCACGATAATTAACTCTACCATCACCGGGAACGGCGGCGCAGGAATCCACTGTCATGGTGCTTGTGCCACGATCAGCAGCTGCGCAATAAACGCTAACATAGAAGGTATTACGAAAAGACAAATCGATACCGACAAGCCGCTTCTGCTTTATCCCAGCGGCGTCGAAGCGCTCCATCAATATATTTTTCAGTCTCGAAGACGCGGCGCTCGGCAGACGAGCATTCTTGCTTTCTTTGATAAGTCCGAGTTGATGGAGGCTGTCCCCGATAATGACAAAGTTGAATTGCAGGTTGTCGGCCGGCTAAAGACCTGCCAATATTTCTACGGCACCGATACCGTTAGAATTGTGGGGTGGCATCGGTTACCTCTCCGTTCTTTTCGAGGACTATATTAAACATGAGTCGAACTGACAATCACCGGCCAATTGACTGACGGAAGTCAATTCGAGGCCAAGGATATAATCAAAGTTATAGACAAATGGGGCGGAAGGTCGGGCAGGTAGAAAGTATGAGTTTGAGATTACTAACAAATTGTCAGTCAAAGTTACACCGTAATTGGGTATCCTTAAACACCAAATATAGCGTAGGGGCTTGAATTAATCATCTAATTTAGCTACTATAGATATCGATGCTGACTTTAATTAATACTAATACAATGGTGCCTCCCATAGCTCCGATAGGTTTGGACTATATTGCGGGGGCTGTTAAAACTGCCGGCTTCGACGCGGATGTGGTCGACCTGTGCCTCTCGGATAATCCGGATAAGACCTTAAAGAATTACTTTGCCGGCCACAGTCCGAAATTAGTCGGCCTCTCGTTTCGCAACACTGACGATTGTTTCTGGCCCAGTGCGAAATGGTTTGTCCCTGACTTAGTGAAGAGGGTCAATAAGATACGAACTATGACAGATAGTCCCATTTTAATCGGCGGTATCGGCTTTTCGCTTTTTGCTCAGCGAATTATTGAGTATACAGGTGCTGACTTCGGCATACGCGGTGACGGTGAGCAGGCGATAGTTTCGCTCTACAAGGAACTGCGGCACTTGAGACATTATGAGAAGGTAGAAGGACTGATATGGCATACTGATGGAAAGTATCACAGTAATCGACCTGCCTGGCCGGAGTTCCTGTTTTTGTCTACAGACCGCGATGCGATTGATAATCAGGCCTATTTCAAAAAAGGAGGACAGTGTGGCCTGGAGACAAAACGAGGCTGTAACCGTCATTGTCTTTACTGCGCCGATCCGGTGGCCAAGGGTTCGGCACTGCGGCTGCGGAATCCTGTGGATGTTGCCGACGAGGTCCAGTCGCTGATAAATCAGGGAGTGGAAGTGCTGCATATATGCGACTCTGAGTTCAACATTCCGAGCAGACACGCGTATGACGTTTGCCGGGAGTTCAATCGCCGCTCACTCGGGGACAAAATTCGATGGTACACGTATATGGCGGTTGTCCCGTTTGATGCGGAGCTGGCCCGGGTTATGAAACAAGCCGGCTGTGTCGGTATTAACTTCACGGGCGATTCTGCCTGCCTTTCAATGTTGAAGACTTATCATAAAAGACATGTTAAAGAAGACATGGCGTCGGCCATACGTTTGTGCCGTGAGAACGGAATAAGGATTATGATAGACCTGTTATTGGGCGGACCCGGCGAAACAGCCGAGACGGTATCACAAACAATCGATTTTATCAAGCAGGCCAATCCTGATTGTGCCGGCGCCCCGCTTGGCATCAGAATTTATCCCGGTACCCCAATGGCGGACTTGGCGGCAAAGGAAGGCACACCTGAAAAAAATCCCAATATCCGTCGAAAATACTCCGGGCCGGTCGACTTTTTCAAGCCTACTTTTTACATTGCAAATGCCTTGGGTCCACAACCGGCAAAACTCGTAAAAGAACTGATTGCCGGTGACAAGAGATTCTTTGAGCCCAGGGAAGAAGTAGCTCCTGAGGATGAGAGCATAATGCCCACCGACCACAATTACAGCGATAATATCCAACTTGTCGAGGCAATTGGAAAAGGCCAACGTGGGGCATATTGGGATATCCTTTGCAGGCTCAGAAATTAAATGTGAGGTTCCAGGTCGCGGGTTTTATTGTTCCATTTGCTTCTAAAGTGCAATTATATTTGTATTTCCCCGGAAATGCCGGAACTCGCAGTTCCTCTCAGAGTGTCTTATACGGTGTCCATAAAGGCGGTTTATACAGCCGGAACCGGTCTTGATGTGATGTAAAGAAGGAATAAATTTTTTTTTCTAAGTCCCTTGACATATTTAAATCTATGTTGTATAGATACCATTTTTATGCTTTAAAGAAGCTATGGAATAGTTTAGGAGTATAATAATGGAACAAAAGATTTTACTTAGTGAAAGTGACATTCCTCGGCAGTGGTATAACCTGGGGGCGGATCTGCCTAATCCGGTTCTTCCACCGCTTGGGCCGGATGGGAAACCCATTTCGCCGGATATGCTTGCGCCTGTGTTTCCGATGAATTTGATTGAGCAGGAGGTAAGCTCTGAAAGATGGATTGATATCCCGGAGGAAATCCTGAACATACTTTATCGCTGGCGACCAGCACCGTTGCGAAGAGCTGTATATCTGGAAAAATACCTTGATACGCCTGCACGCATATACTACAAGGATGAAAGTACCAGCCCGCCGGGAAGCCATAAGCCGAACACAGCGGTTGCTCAAGCATGGTACAATAAAGAGTTTGGTATAGAGAAGCTAACCACCGAAACGGGAGCCGGTCAGTGGGGCAGCGCCCTTGCCTTTGCGTGCAAATTGTTAGGTCTCGAATGCAAAGTCTTCATGGTCAGAATCAGTTTCGACCAGAAACCATTCAGAAAAACAATGATGCAGGTCTGGGGGGCAAACTGTGTTGCAAGTCCAAGTTCTGAAACAAATGCCGGAAGAAAAGTGTTAGAGGAAATGCCCGATACTCCGGGCAGTCTTGGAATTGCCATCAGCGAAGCCATTGAGGAAGCGGTAACCGATAAAACCGGCAAGACACGTTATTCTCTTGGAAGCGTGCTAAATCATGTACTGCTCCATCAGACAATAATAGGCCTCGAAGCAAAGAAGCAACTGGAAAAAGTCGGCGAAAAACCTGATATAGTAATTGGTTGTGCCGGCGGCGGCAGCAATTTTGCAGGTTTGTCTTTCCCGTTTGTTGCCGATAAAATCAATGGTGCCGACATTACAATCATTCCGGTTGAACCGACGGCCTGTCCAACTATGACCCGTGCACCTTTTGCTTATGATTTTGGAGACACGGCCTGTACAACACCACTTTTGGCGATGTACACACTTGGCCATGCCTTTATTCCTCCTCCAATTCACGCCGGAGGGCTGCGGTACCATGGCATGGCACCGCTGGTTTGCCAGGCTATTGTGGAAGGTTTGTTGGAACCGAGGGCATACCATCAAATTGAGTCCTATCAAGCAGCGTTAACTTGGGCCGGAACTGAAGGATTTATCACTGCTCCGGAAACCAGCCAGGCCATTGCTGCCGTAATCGAGGAGGCAAAGAAAGCAAAGGAAGAAGGTAAAGAAAAGGTTATACTTTTCAACTACAGCGGGCACGGACTTATGGACCTTACGGGCTATGATGCTTATTTGTCCGGTAAGCTCGTTGATTATGAACTGCCGGAAGAAGAAATGAATAAGTATCTCAAAGACCTTGAAAAGCTGCCGAAGGCGGAAATGAGGAAAACTGGTAAATGGTAGGACAATCTTGGGGTTTATAGATATAACGTTTGGGTTGAGTGTTAAAAAGAGTACTTTTTAAGGAGATTAATATGAAGAGACTGATTTTAATGGCTGTCCTGTGTTCGGTAATGAGTGCAGGACTGGCACAGGCCCAGGTAGGAGAGCTGCACGGGGTGATTGACTTAACGTTTCAGAGTAAGTACATCTGGCGTGGATTCGATGTGTACGGTGACAAGAGTGCGATACAGCCGTCCATAGACCTGGATTTGTTTGGCTCAGGCTTTGGGGTCAGCATCACGGGGCACAGGGCAAATGCATCCGGATATGAAGACGGTGAACGCTGGGATTACATGGTGTATTATGGTAACAAACTCTTTGAAGACGAAGTCTATGCGACCAACTGGAGAATGGCTTATGTCCAGTATAATTACCCGGACAGCAGCAGTCACACCACGAGCAGCACAGACATATCGGAACTACACTGGGTTCTTTCCTGGCCGAATGTTATACCTGTTAAAGGTTTGGTTCCCAGCTATGTTCTCATCAAACTGTGGCCCTACAACAGCGACAGCCTGGCTAATGAGGCCTCTGGTTTTGCACACGTCTTCATGCTTGACTACGGCCTGTCCGTGCCGGGCATTCTGCCTGATACTGATGAGCAGGTCCTAAGACTCCACACAGAGCTCGTCTACAATGATGGGGTTGACCCACGCCCAGGCAGCACAGGTGTGGACCATGATTGGTCAAACATCGTCTTTGGTGTTGAAACAGACTTTGACCTTGGCAACAATTTGAGCTTCACTCCGGGACTCTACTGCCAGGTCTCAATGGATGATTCTGTCAATGATGAAGATGAAACATGGGTCAACCTGGGTCTGAAGTACAAATTCTAAATCTACTGTTTATTTTAACATAAGCAAAAAGGCCGAGGCTTTCACAACTCGGCCTTTTTCTATTGGGATTAGTGAATAGGCTCAGCAGCGGAAGTTGCCGACGCTCCAAAGCTATGGCGATGGAGCATTGAGTAGTTATATTCTCAGGTCGTTCGGTTCAGATGGGATTTTCGGTTCGGAATTTTTCAACAGCGTACTAATCATATCTTCGCTGGTTTTATTACTGTCTTTAGAAGCCACTATCGAATTAACTAAATTACACCACCGCGATATGTATGGAAGTCCCGTTTGCTTAAATGAACCGGCAAAGTCAAGGTCACTTACGAACGTATGTTGAGAAATCGGCGTTATGCTAATTAACAGACTCAAAAAAAACCAAACCAGGAGGCCGGTCAGAAACCCGAAAAAGCCGGCGACACAGGTATCAATTGTTTTTGTAAATGGCACACTGAATTGCCCCGTAAACAATGTATAGGATATGCCGTACAGAATCAAAAACGCCCCTGCTCCCGAAATTATCATGCACAAAGCAGTATTATATGCCGATCCGTGTGCTACGGGGACAATATTTGCAATGACCGGCCCCAAAAAAACCGCTAAATAGACTGCGATTACGATATTGAAAAGCAGAATCCAGGTCTCGTAAAAGCCCGATTTGACTGCCACCCATACGAAAAGGAATCCGAACAATATCCCTATCCAGAATACCATAACTTGTTATCCTACGACTCTTTTTAACTCTTCGAGGCTTGTTACCCCGGACAGTACCATTTTCAGTCCCTGTTTTCGCAGGTAGGATATTCCCTGCTCGTCGCCTGCTTGCCTCAGCTCATTTATCCACGAGTCGCTGCTGACAATACTGGCTTTTAATTTGTTATCGACGACCAGCATATCGAAAATTGCTGTCCTTCCAAGATAACCTGTCCCGTGGCATTGTTCGCATCCGACCGCTCGGAAGAGATGTCTGTAATCTATTTTTTTTCTATGGAAATCGTCGATTTGTTTTTGAGTAAGCTGCGCGGGCCTCTTGCAGTCCGTGCAAAGCTGGCGAAGCAATCGCTGGGAAATGACAAGGTCCAGACCTGATGATATCAACACTGATGTCACTCCCAAATCCAGCAGCCGAACCATTGCTGATTCGTTGCTGTAACTGTGGATTGTTGCAAAGACAAGATGGCCGGTTTGAGACGCTCGAAGGGCAATCTCGGCGGTTTCCTCGTCCCGTATTTCACCCACACTGATAACATCCGGGTCCTGTCTTAAGATACTCCGCAGGGATTTTGCAAAGGTGATACCGGCCTTCGGATTTACTTCTATCTGGCTTGCGTTCGGCAGCACACATTCGATAGGGTCTTCTACTGTGATAACGTTGCGCGTATAAAGGTCGATTTCGTTGAGCATCGCATACAGGCTTGTCGTCTTGCCGCTGCCTGTAGGTCCGCACATAAGTATCATACCGGAAGGCTTGGTAATTTCTCCTCTGATGATTGCCCTGTGTTTGTCCGAAAATCCGATATTGTCGAGTGTATACATGCCAGCTTTCTGGCTCAGTACCCTTACCGACAATTTTTCGCCGTTCACGACGCCGGCACTTGCAACTCTAAAGGAGGCCGTGCCGTCGGCGGTTTGGGCTATAAAAGCGCCGTCCTGGGGCCTGCGTTTTTCCGAAATGTCCATATTTGAGACGGCTTTGATGCTGTTGATGACCGCCTGGCATTTGCCGGCATCTATCTGCTCAACTATTCTAAGTACACCATCCACTCGGAACCTGATTGTGTAGGTCGAGTCGTTCTTCGGGTCGATAAGAATATCGCTGGCCTGCTCCTGGAGAGCGTCGAAGATAATGTGCTCAGTAAAGTCAAGAATGTGGCGGTCCTCCCGCCTGCTTTTACCGTGACCGTATATCTGTTTAAGCTCGGTGCCGGATGAATCAAGCAATTTTATCGCCGGTTCCTCTTTGGCCCGGATAAAACCTAAAGGGCTTCTGCTTGCAAAGGCATTTCGAAACCGCTGCTTTATTACCTCCGAGATGTTTTTGTGACCTTCAGAGGAGACTTGGCGGTGTATATCCACTATTAACAGTACAAAAAAGAGTATCGGTCCCACAAAAAGGGCGGATAACTTGGCTATTGTTTTATATTTCGGCGGCACTAACAGGCTGTACTGGACCTGTTGGACAAAGTAAAAGCACAGATACACCCACCCGCAGAGCACGACAAGTTTAATCGGATTGAAAGACAATGATTCGACAGGGGAGGCCGTACTTGCCACTGCCGGAAACAAGCGGCCCAAAATTGTCGAAAAAAATTTTATAATTGCCAATGTTTCCATATAATCACTCGCAATGACAAATATTGGAAACCGCTGTATTATATTTACAAAAAAAGTATACGGCAACACCTAAATCGGCGATAAATTATATTGACGGAGCTAATTTTTCCGGTTAAAATAGTGAAAATTGGGCCAAATTCTGATAATTATTGGGACAGCAATTGTGCCTGAACAGTTTTTTTCATACGCAAACAGAAGGGGTTGGTTTTAGCGGATAGATTTATGGTAAAAGTAACACTGCCCGACGGCAGCACATTAGAGGTTAGGGACGGCGCGACTCTAAAAGAATTGGCTGAGCAGATTGGACCAGGACTCGCAAAGGCAGCCGTTGCAGCGGAATTGGACGGGCAATTAGTAGATTTATCCGCGTCTATAACAGCCGACGCATCTGTCAAAATCATCACACCCAAAGATGACGAAGGTCTTGATATTTTGCGCCATAGCTGCGCGCACATAATGGCTGAGGCGATATGCACCATTTGGCCGGATACAAAGCTGGTTTACGGCCCGACCATTGAGGACGGATTTTACTATGACATTGACCTGGATGAGGCGATTCGCCCGGACGATTTCCAACGCAT
Source organism: uncultured Pirellulales bacterium (assembly GCA_964451425.1). GTDB lineage: Bacteria > Planctomycetota > Phycisphaerae > Sedimentisphaerales > Anaerobacaceae > CS2-K091. Next base: position 13,326 of record CAYVIT010000038.1, on the reverse strand, counting down.
AGAAGAAAAGATGCGAGAAATCGTTAGGGCGGACAAGCCAATTGTTCGCAGTGAAATGAGCAAATCCGAAGCGCTGAACAAGCTGGCCGGCGATAAATATAAAATTGACAATATTAATCGCGCCGACAGTGACACCATCAGTTTCTACTCACATGGAGATGGCTTTGAGGATTTGTGCCGCGGCCCGCATCTGCCAAGCACCGGCAAGGCCGGAAGCTTTAAGGTCATGTCCGTAGCCGGCGCCTATTGGCACGGCGACCCCACTCAAAAAATGCTCCAGCGGATTTATGGTACTGCTTGGCCGACAAAAAAAGAGCTGGACGATTATCTGTCAAGATTGGAGGAGGCAAAGAGACGCGACCACCGTGTATTGGGCAAACAGTTGGATTTGTTTAGTTTCAACGAGGCCGGGCCCGGATTTGCTTTTATCCACGCCAAAGGAATGATTATCTGGAATGCCATAGTAGACTTCTGGCGAGGTGTTCACGACAAATATAATTATCAGGAAATCCAAACGCCCATCATTCTCAACGAAGAGCTTTGGCACAAGAGCGGCCATTGGGACAATTACAAGGAGAATATGTACTTTACCAGTTTCGACGATGTCAGCTATGCGATAAAGCCGATGAATTGTCCCGGCGGATGCCTGATTTATAAAACCAGGCAGCATTCGTATCGCGAATTTCCATTACGTGTGGCAGAGCTGGGTCTGGTCCATCGACATGAGGCCAGTGGTGTTATGCACGGTCTTTTCAGGGTAAGACAATTCACCCAGGACGACGCCCATATCTACTGCACGCCCGAGCAGATAGAATCCGAAATAATAGGTGTTATTGACCTTACTTTCGAGATATATAAAGCCTTTGGCTTTGAAGATTTTCACATCGAACTGTCCACTAAACCCGAAAAACATATAGGCTCGGACGAAATTTGGGAAACTGCTACAACCGCCCTCAAAAACGCGCTCGAACATAAGAATATCGAGTACAAAATCAACGAAGGTGATGGTGCCTTTTACGGGCCGAAAATAGATTTTCACATCAAAGATTGCCTGAAAAGGTCGTGGCAATTGGGTACGATTCAACTGGATTTTTCTATGCCGCAGCGTTTCGGCCTGGTCTACACGGACAAAGATAACACCGAAAAGACGCCCGTTATGATTCACAGGGCGGTTCTCGGTTCTTTTGAGCGCTTTATCGGTATTCTGATAGAGCACTATGCCGCCAATTTGCCTCTATGGCTGGCGCCGGAGCAGGTCAGGGTTCTGACAATAAGTGAAAAAACGAATGATTATGCCAAAGTTGTTCATCAGAAGCTCAAAGATGCGCACCTTCGCTGCAGTTGTGATTTGACGGACGAAAAAGTAAATGCTAAAATTGCAAAAGCCCATAGCGAAAAGCTCCCCTATATGTTGGTAGTTGGGCCTAAAGAGGCTCAGTCCAATACCGTCAATGTGAGAATACGTGCAGATAAAGAAACCAAAACAATGGAGATTGATAAGTTTTTAGGAATGGCAAAACAGAAAATTGCCGATAAAAAATTGATTTAGCGTTATGATTCATGGCTCGTGGCTATGAACCGTCAATCGAATTACGAAACACAATTTTTGAAGAAAGGTAAGGTGGTATACAATCAGTAAACGAGGATTAAAGGTGAATGGGGGAATAAAAGCCGAAACAGTTCGGCTGATTGACGAAGGAAACAATCAAATAGGAGTCGTGGCCAGAAATGAGGCGATGAGCAGGGCACGCGAGGCCGGCCTGGACCTTGTGGAAGTAGCACCCACCAGTGCCCCGCCCGTTTGTCGGATTATGGATTACGGCAAGTGGCAGTATCAGCAGAAACGCAAAGTTCGCGAGGCCCATAAAAAACACGAGCACCATACTACAACCCTGAAGGAGATCAGACTCAGGCCCGAAACCGACAAACACGACCTGGATATTAAGCTCAATCACGCCCGTGAATTTCTCGGAAAGGGCCACAAGGTACAATTCACAATGTTCTTCCGCGGACGCCAGATGCTGCACCGTGAGCTGGGTTACAAGATATACGAGGAAATTGCCGAATTGCTGCAAGATATGGCGAAAATCGAACTGCCAAGCAGGATGTCCGGCAGGCGGATGACCTTATTGCTTGTGCCTAAATAATGGGTATCTCGTGAGTTGCGAGTCGTATCTTCCGAAGCGTATTGTAGAGATAACGTTAATCGCATAATGTGCCGGTCGTCGCTTATGCACTTCTGGCTTGTGCACTTAGGGCTTATGGGGATGTAATTCGAAGATAGCAGGTTCATTTTTCAATTTTTCACAGAATTTGCACACTATGGTGTTGACCTACGCCTACAAATACCGTATTTTTACGGTTTTATACTTTCCAGTGGACTGAGTATTTTAAGGAATTATCTCAATGCCGAAACAGAAGACCCATAAGGGTTTAAGCAAAAGAGTCAAAATTACCGCGAGTGGCAAGGTCAAATACAGGCGTTCCTGCGGCGGTCACCTTATGAGCGGCAAGAACGCTAAACGCAGAAGGCGGATCGACAGCTCCTCTATCGTGACCGGCGCGTCCGCTCGGACAATCAAGGCCAAACTCGGCAAATAGATACTGAAAATATAAAACCCTTTTGACAATAAGTGAAAGCAGGTTAGCAAAGATGCCAAGAGTTAGAAAAGGCGCTGCAAGACATCAGGCAAAAAAAAGAATCCTGAAAGCCACTAAAGGATATCGCCGTTCCAGAGGCCATCTGTATCGCCAGGCAAAGGAAGCGACTGTCCGAGCGGGCGTCAATGCGCGGATTGACCGAAAACGACGAAAACGGGACTTCCGTGGCTTGTGGATTATACGACTAAGTGCAGCCTGCCGGCAGCGGGGCATAAGATATGGCGAGTTTATAAACGGTCTCAAGAAAGCTAATATTGCTTTGAATCGAAAAATGCTCAGTGAAATCGCTGTTGATGACCAAAAAGGTTTTGATGCTGTTGTTGAGGCCACAGGGCTGCAAAAATCCTGAAATGCGCCCCTGACTCAATCACCGTGTAAATGCAATATACTCCGGATGCTTGAGCAATTCGAAAAAATCGGAAAAGACGCGCTTGCTGAGTTGGAAGAAATCTCCGACCTGAAGGCTCTGGAAGAGTACCGCATAAAATACATTGGTCGAAAAGGCCAAATCATACAAATGCTCAGCCGGATAGGAAAGCTCCCCCCCGAGCAAAAACCCCAGGCAGGACAGCTTGCAAACAAAATCAAAAAAGAGGTGACGGCGGCGTTTGAGCAGCGAAAAAAAACTCTGCTGCAATCTCAGCAGCAAATGACAGAATTCATTGACGTTACTCTGCCGGGCATACCCGTCGATATCGGCAAAACGCACGTGATTATGCAGACCTTAAGTGAGCTGCTCGAAATATTTGGCAGAATGGGCTTCGCTGTGGCCTATGGCCCGGAAGTTGAAGACGAGTGGCACAATTTTGAAGCACTGAATATTAACGCGGACCACCCGGCGAGGGACCCCTTTGACTGTTTTTATATTGGTGACAACGCGCTTTTGCGCAGCCATACATCCCCCGTCCAGATTCGCGTTATGGAGAACACCAAGCCGCCCATTCGAGTTGTTGCTCCGGGACGTGTCTATAGGCCGGACACCGTCGATGCGACTCATATGTATATGTTCCATCAGCTCGAGGCACTTGTTGTCGATGAAGGTGTCAGTATGGTGGATATGAAAACTACTATTGAGCAGTTCATCCATGCCTTTTTTGGCCAAGATACGAAATGGCGGTTTCGTCCGAGCTTTTTCCCGTTCACCGAGCCAAGTGCCGAGGTTGATTTATTGTTAGCCGATAAGAGCGGCAAAGAAAGCTGGGTCGAAATGGGTGGCTGTGGTATGGTCGACCCGAATGTCTTTGATGCGGTTGGCATAGACAGCGAGAAATATACAGGCTGGGCGTTCGGTTTCGGGATAGAACGGCTTGCTATGAGAAAACACTCCATTACCGATATTCGCCTGTTTTTTGAAAACGACCTGCGATTTCTGAGGCAGTTTTGAGAGCATATAACAAAATGAAAAAGCACTTGGAAATGTCATTGCGAGGAGGCCGAAGGCCGACGCGGCAATCTCAAGCTTAAGAATCGAGATTGCTTCGCTTCGCTCGCAATGACAAACCTGGGCACTATCATTTTGTTAGAAGTTTTGAGTAAATATAGAATAGTAATAGCCGTTTATTTAACAAAATATCATTTAACCTGGCCTGGGAGTTGAATATGGATTTAGGAGGTGTCATCCTTGCAGGCGGGACAGGGTCTCGCCTTATGCCGCTGACAAAGGTCACGAATAAGCATCTGCTGCCTGTTGGGCAAAAACCTATGATTTATTACCCGATTGAGAAAATGACCTCGATTGGCATCCAGGAAATACTAATTGTAACAGGCATTGAGCACATGGGTGACGTTGTGAGTCTGCTCGGCTCCGGAAAACAGTTTTCGTGTCGTTTCACATACAAAGTACAGGATGAGGCCGGCGGAATTGCGCAGGCCCTGGGACTGGCTGAGAATTTCGCACGGGGACGGCCCATCGTGGTCATACTTGGCGATAATATTTTCAAAGCCAGTTTGAAAGAATACGCCGAGAGGTTCATCTCCCAGAAAACCGGCGCCAGGGTCATGCTAAAGCAGGTGTCAAATCCTCAGCGATTCGGCGTTGCCCAGGTATCCGGTGACAAGATTATTGCTATCGAAGAAAAACCGAAAAAACCGAAGTCGGATTATGCCATAATCGGCATATATTTTTATGATGCATCAGTCTTTGATATTATACGAGAGCTCAAACCATCTGCTCGTGGCGAGCTTGAAATCACTGATGTTAATAATGCCTATATTGCAAAAAGCCGGTTGGCTTATGATATACTCGAAGGCTGGTGGACGGATGCCGGAACATTTGAATCACTCGATAGAGCCAATGAATTAATCGTAAAGGAGCCTCCGGAATGACCCGCTTGTCACCCTGAGCGCAGCGAAGGATCTCGTTTGTATGAAAATAAGGAGCCGCTGCAATGAAAAAAGAGATATTAGTAGAGATATCAGTATAAAATGAATGCTAAAGGGACGAAACTACCGGGAGTACTCGTATTGGAACCGGATGTGTTTTCTGACGAGAGAGGGTTCTTTTTAGAGACTTGGAACAGCACGCGTTACGAGAACGCAGGTATCAAAGGCCCCTTTGTGCAGGACAACGTCTCATTCTCAAAGAAAGGTGTTTTACGCGGCTTACATTTTCAATACCCTCAATCACAAGGAAAATTGGTTCAGGTTTTATCAGGCCGGGTTGTGGATGTTGTTGTCGATATTTGCGTAGGTTCTCCGACTTTTGGTCAGTGGGTCAGTGAGGTACTTTCCGATGCGAACCACAGGCAGATGTATATTCCCCCCGGTTTTGCTCATGGGTATTGTGCTACAAGTGAGACGGCGGTTTTTTCATACAAGTGCACTGATTTCTATAATCCGGCAACTGAAAATGGCATCATCTGGAACGACCCGGATATTAACATCGACTGGCCGATAAAGCAGCCCGTCTTATCGCCCAAAGATACAAACTATTCCAGACTTAAAGACCTCCCATCTGACAAGTTGCCGCATTTTCGGAGACCGTGATGGCAATTAATGATACAAGGATTGCCATTCTTGGCGGCAGGGGAATGCTTGGCACCGACCTGGCCCGTCTCTGCGAGCAGCAGGGCTTTGATGTCAAGGTATTCGATTTACCCGAATTTGATATAAGAAACCCTCAACATTTAAAACAAGCTGTCGCTGCTGCGGACACAATCATAAATTGTGCAGCTTATACAAATGTCGAGGGCGCCGAGAGCGAAGCCGAGCTGGCATATCAGGTCAACGCTGAGGCGGTAGGGCGGCTCGGTGCTATCGTAAAAGATGCGGATAAATGGCTTTTGCACGTCAGTACGGATTTTGTCTTTGATGGCCGGTTGAGTATGCCCTATGTCGAGACCGACCTTCCAAATCCTATTAACGAGTACGGCAAATCAAAGTTGGCAGGCGAAAAACTGCTGGCCGAAAGCGGCTGCAGGCATTGCATAATACGTCTGGAATGGACTTACGGTTTTGCCGACAGCAACTTTGTAACCAAAGTAATCAAGCTTGCGAAAGCTGATAAAACCTTAAAAGTTGTAGACGACCAGGTAGGTTCGCCGACAGCGACAACCGAAGTCGCCGGGGTAATTTGCAAATTGCTGTCAAAGAAGCCGGAGGGCACATTTCATTTTGCGAGTGTCGGCTATGTCAGCCGCTACGAAATGGCAAAGTTTATATTTGACAAGCTCTCGTTCGATGTTAACCTGTTGCCGTGCAAAACCGGCGATTTTGTCACTGCCGCTGAAAGGCCATTAAACAGCCGGTTCGATTGCAGCAAGATTAAGGCTCTGCTGGGTGAGCCAATCGAGCCTTGGCAGATGCCGTTGGAACGTTTTTTGAGGGGACTGAAACAGTTATGAGCAGGCTTCTCGTTACAGGTGGTGCGGGATTTATAGGAAGTAACTTTGTTCGTTTCGTGCTTTCGGAGCATCCGGATTGTTTCATCGTTAATCTCGATAAGCTTACCTACGCCGGCAATCTCGAAAATCTCACAGGATTTTTGGACAATCCCAATCACAAATTTGTCAAGGGCGACATTTGTGATGGCTCCCTGATAGGAAAAATCATCGAGCAGCACCGGATAGATACGATTATCAATTTCGCCGCCGAGAGCCATGTAGACCGTTCAATTAACGAGCCGAAGATTTTTATCGAAACAAATGTCACCGGCACATTAACGCTGCTGGAAGCGGCCCGTGATAAGAAGTTGGAGCGGTTTGTTCAGGTCTCGACGGATGAAGTGTATGGTGCTCTCGGACAGGAGGGCAAGTTCACTGAAGAAACACCACTAAGTCCCAATTCCCCTTATTCGACCAGTAAAGCCGCTGCTGACCTGCTGGTTAAGGCATTTGGGCATACCTGGGGTGTAAAATATAATATCACAAGATGCTCCAACAACTATGGGCCGTACCAATTCCCGGAAAAGCTGATTCCGCTTATGATTAATAATGCTCTCAATGATAAAGAATTACCCGTTTATGGTGACGGCCTGTATGTGCGGGATTGGCTTTATGTATATGACCATTGCACCGCGATATGGCAAATTTTACAAAAAGCGCCGCCAGGCGGGATTTATAACATCGGGGGCTGTAACGAAAAGGCAAATCTGGAAGTCATTGACCTGATACTGAAAAGACTCGGAAAACCAAAATCACTGATTAAACATGTCACCGACAGGCCGGGGCATGATAGACGATACGCCATCGATGCAGGCAGGATAATCAGCGACCTTAACTGGAGGCCGTCGGTCAGTTTTGAGCAGGGCATTGAAAACACCATAGACTGGTATGTACAAAATCAAAAGTGGCTTGCCAACGTGGTCTCCGGCCAGTATCAGAAGTATTATGATTCGATGTACGGAAATCGCGGTCAAGCTTGACTAATGCCAATTACAATCAACAATCTGTGCAAACGGGCATGTAGGCAGCGTCGGGTTTCGTTTCCAGTCTCTGCTCGTACCCACATAGAATCATTGGTCCAATGTATCATCAGCCAAGCTTTTTGCCAGGTCTGATTTGAAAAGCCGCCGCAGTCTGCGCTCAGCTTTTTTCTGGGAATGCAAGTGGTCGAGACGTCTTTGCCGTGGCCGCAATCCACCTGTCGCATGTGCAATATGCTCCATATATTGCATCATCTCGGCGGTGGGTATAACTTCAGCTCGGTAGCCATGTTCCTTGAGTTGATAGTACATTTGTTCTCCCGCCGTGTAGCCTTCCCAGCGTCCACCGCAATTGAACCGAAGCCCGTTATTTCTTATCGGCTCCGAACGATAAATTACACAATAATCGCGCGGGCATAATTCGCGCTTGAGTTGGCGGTCGGTGGGGTCTCGGAGAATAGTGCGGCACAGCCACAGCTTGGCTTTCTTTGTATCGGTAATCTTCTTCGTGAATTCATACAAAGGGCTTCGCATCTCCAGCTTCCAGGCACCCACCGCAGCACAGTTGGCATCGGTATCGAGCGGTAACATAAGGCGTTGCAGCCAGTTCGGATGCTTAACGATGGTATCAGTATGCATAATGAGGAAGTACCGGCTCTGGCTATTCTTAAAACCCAGGTCAAGGGCTGTAATAAATGCCTTGACCCAATTTTGCGGCGTTTCTTTCCCACGTTCAATCAGCGTTATCCACGACAGACTGCGCAAATAGTCTAATGATTCGTCCTCTGACCCGTTGTCTACTACAATAACTTCAATGGGTACGGCTTTGGTATATTTTCGAATCGCCCTGAGGCAGAGGGCAACTAATTCCTTTACCTGCCAATGAGGTATACAAATAGTTACGACAGGTTCGTTCCTTTCGGCCATCTGACTTAATCTCCTGACTGTACAATTTTTAAGGTATAATTATAGGGCTCTTGAACTAATAATCAAATTTTTTTCTTGAATCCGAAAATTTGTCTTGTAGAATTACTGCTGACCGAAGTTCCAAAAAAGTGCTGCTGATAAGTTGTCTGCAGGCTGATTTTATTCAATGATAATGTCTGATGTTGGCTTTACAAACACCCGTGTAACGAACCTGAGGCTGCGGGTTGGCCGGCAGTAATAGTGGATAAGGGAAAAAGGCAGGTTTTTGGGTGAAAAAGAATGTTTGCTGTACGCCGTTACTATTCGTACAGTACTTTTTAAAGGCTTAAAAGAAATAGTGTGGAGCGAAACAATGAATAGAATTCTGGTAACAGGTGGAGCGGGATTCCTTGGCTCGCATCTTTGTGAGAGACTGTTGGAAGCAGGCCATGATGTGCTTAGCGTTGACAATTACTTCACCGGAAGAAAGAACAATATCGCCCATCTCATTGATAATCCTAACTTCGAAGCAATGCGGCATGATATAACCTTTCCGCTTTATGTCGAGGTGGACAAAATATACAATCTTGCTTGTCCTGCGTCCCCTGTTCATTACCAGTTTGACCCTGTACAAACGACTAAGACCAGTGTTCATGGTGCAATCAATGTACTTGGATTAGCCAAGAGGATAAAGGCAAAGATATTTCAGGCCTCCACCAGCGAGGTCTACGGTGACCCCAAGGTTCATCCGCAATCAGAAAGCTACCTGGGTTATGTAAATTGCGTCGGCGTGCGCTCCTGTTATGATGAGGGGAAACGTTGTGCCGAAACCCTGTTTTTCGATTATTACCGGCAGCACAGACTGCGAATAAAAGTGGCCCGTATTTTCAATACGTATGGCCCCCGAATGCACCTTAATGACGGCCGTGTGGTATCGAACTTTGTACTACAGGCGCTTAGAAATGAACCTATAACTATTTATGGGGCCGGCAGTCAAACTCGTTCCTTTTGTTATGTTGATGATATGATAGATGCATTCATTCGGTTTATGGATTCACCGGATGATTTTACCGGCCCGGTAAATCTCGGCAGCTCGAACGAAATAAGCATTCTTGTATTGGCCGACAAAATCATCGACCTGACCGGTTCGCGTTCGAAATTGGAGTATGCCCCTCTGCCTTTCGATGACCCTGCGCGACGTTGTCCTGATATTACTCTGGCAAAGGAAAAACTTAACTGGCAGCCAACAGTGTCTTTGGAGGAAGGTTTGAAGAAAACGATTGCTTACTTTGACGCACTGCTAAGCAAAGGGGGTGTATTAGTGTGAGTAACAAATGTGCCCATTTGCTCGGAGCTTTTTTCGCCTGGAAAAGTTATACTTTAAATGGTTTACGGCAGGCCAAGACCGTTGAGCGGCCTCCGTCCAAAGATTCAGGAGATAAAGAAAACGCCTCGAAAATATGAGAAGAAAACAGCGCACCTGCCTAATGTGTGACTTTCGTTCACTCTGACGACTTTTGGTATGGAATGCTGCTGTGAGAATAATGTTTTCTCTCTTGCTTCAGGCTTTGCTTTCGGATGGTTCGTGGGATCCGTAGAAACATGGCAAAATTGCTTTATAACATAAATAATAATGAGAATCAGCCTTAAATGCGGCAAATTGTATGTAATACTTGCTTTCTATGGTTTCGGCCTGTTCAAAGAGTTAGGTTTTTTTAATAAGAAAATGTTTGAAAAAGATATCCATCTACCTGAAAACACGGTTACGGCAAATGAGGTCACGAGAGAAAATGCTAGAGATTATGAACAGAGAAGATTTACTCAAAAACGTAGGATGAGGAGACTTGACAAGTCTGAAAAGGCATTTGCTCAACGGCTCTTTGATATGGTTGGCAGCCATGCTCACATAGTTGATATTCCCTGCGGTAATGGTAGATTCTTCCATATTTTTTCAAAAGCTGAAAAGTTGATCATGGCCGATTATTCCGAAAATATGCTCATTGCTACCGAAGAGCGATTTGGAACTTCAAAAAATGTCAAATTACTTCAGGCCGACATTTCGGCGATACCGTTAAATGCCGGCTCAGCAGACGTGTGTTTTTGTATGCGCTTATTTCATCATATGAAAAACGACGAGGTCCGGTTGGATGCACTAAAGGAATTAGCTCGGGTTTCGAAGAAATATGTTGCCCTCAGTTTTTACAATAAAAGCTGCCCAAGATATTATTGGCGTAAAATACTTGGCAAAAAGATTAGAGGTAATTATGTAAGTTTTGCTCATATTGTTAACCTGGCAAAAAAGGCTGGGCTTGTGCATATCGAACGGTTTCCGAAGTTGAATTTGTTCGAGCAGCAGTGCATGGTGATTTTTCAGAAAAAAAGTTGGCTCAATTAAAGCTATATGTTATTTTTAAGCAACCGAAGAATAGTAAAGTCCGTCTTGAAATTTACGTATGAAGATTCAAGAAGGGTCAAGTGGTGGCTGAAAGATGAAAGTCTGGTTCCTGCGGCACGGTCAATAACGGAAACCATTAGAAACATTACCCATCACTCGCTGCTTCCCAAAGCTGAAATTTTTAAACTGACAGACAGAAAAGCAGTTTTCCGTGTGGAACCTTCCGAAGGTGCTGGGCGGCCACTTGTGGCAAAAGCATTTCTTTTACCTCGTCTTGAACACAGACTTAAATATCATAAATACGGCTTGGACGAAGTTGCTAACCTGCTTAAGGCTGCTGACAAAGGTATCAACACCCCAAGGGTCTATGGTTACGGACATATATATAGCCTGTTTCGGCTTGTTGAAGCCAATGTAGTCATATCAGAAGATTTGCTTGGTCTCTCGCCTGTAAAATACTTACTGCTCAAAGGGACAGATAACGAACGTCACCAAATATTTATGAGAACCATCCCTTTATTTGTTAGTCTTTACAATGCGGGATGTAACCATATAGATGTCAATAGTGGGGCTGTTATGCTCAGTGAGAGAAATCTAAATCACGAAGTCTTCCTTCTGGATTTTCAGCATGCCAAATTTTACGACAAACCAAGTCGTGAGATATTGATGTTTGAGGCCGGCCACTTTGCAAAGGCGTGCCGAAATTGGATTTCAACCGAAACAGTCAATGAGTGGCTGGACGAACTTTTAAGGGCCATCGATATTAACAGCACCGATGAGATACAGAAAATGAAGAGACGCTTTGATTACTATTCCAAGGCCGAATTGTCACGTAAGCGCAGAAAAACAATAATCTGATGAACACGCAAATTAGTTTCACAGAAGAAGCTTTGTGATAAAAGAATTAGTGAGCTCTTTTTTACATGGATACGCAGTGAATAATAACGAATATACAGGCTATGACCAGTTTTATCTCCGCGATAAGCCTACGCCCATTAGTGCCTATCAAAAACGATGCAAAGGATTTGGCAAAAAATTGTCTCAGCTCTTAGCTGTACCACGCGACAGAAAAATTTTGGATTTGGGCTGTGGCGTGGGATTTTTAGTATTTTTTTTGAAACGACAGGGTTTTGACAATGTAACCGGCATCGATAAGAATGAAAATTTGATATCTATTGCAAAGTCGAAAGTAAACGCAGAGTTTATTGTTGACGACGGAATAACCTACCTGGAAAAACAGAAAACACAATACGACATTATATTCTTATGGAATGTATTGGAGCATATACCCAAAGAGAACGTCATGAAATCCTTGCGGGTTTTGCATAAAAGTCTCTCAGATGATGGTTTTATGGTGGCTCGAACACCGAATATGACCAACATTATGGCACAAGGCCATTTCTGTGACGACTTTACACATAACACCGCTTTCACCGAACAAAGTATTGCGCAAGTCGCTAAGCTTGCAGGTTTTTCAAATGTTGAAATGCTCAATCAATTCAAATTCCAAAATTTCAAGGGAAGGATAAAGGCGGTCATAAACTGGTTCCTGCACAAAACACTTTTGTGGCTCCGGGGCGGAACCGAATGTAGGGTTTTCTATAGAAACCTTTATGTAGTTTTGCGGAAGTAATATCAACTTCATCGAAGCAGTTTTTTGTAGACTTCAAGAGTCTTTGAAGCTGTCTTTTGCCAGTTGAATTCTTTACATCTTCGTGTGCCCGAATTGATTAAACGACTCCGAATCTGGGCGTCATTACAAATACAAACCATCGCCTCCGATATTGATTCCTCATCATAAGGGTCGACCAATAACGCCGCATCACCCGCAACCTCCGGCATAGAAGAGCAATTGGACGTTATTACAGGCACACCGCAGGAAAAGGCCTCAATGATTGGTATTCCAAAGCCCTCATAAAGACTCGCAAAAACCAAACATTTCGCGCAGCTTAGCAAGTCTTGTATATCATCCACTGGGCCTGTGAGAACGACATTATCCGCAAGTTTGCTGAAATTAATAGAGTCAAATTCTTTGTCCTTCTTGGGCAAATTTCCAACAACAATCAACTTGTAATTGTCAGGTAACCGTTTTTCTGCCGAGAGAAAAGCATTAATTGTACGCGAAATATTCTTTCGTTTGTCAGAGGAAGAGAAAGTTAACATATAATTCTCTAATTCAACTCCCAGAATCTTTGACAACTGCTTCTTCGATTCCTTCTTTTCAGGTTCTGTAATAGATTTGAACGTGGCATGAGAAGCGAGATGAACAACATCTACTTTGTTATCTGGTATCCCGAATAAACTGCAAAGGTCATTTTTTGTCGCTTTTGAAATCGCGATAAAATGGTCGGCTCGTTTCAGCGCCGATTCAAATAAGTCTAATTTTGACCTCTTATACAGCTCCGGTATTCTATATCGCCTCAAATCATGAACGGTAAGAATACGAGACTTATTTCCGGTCGGTGGCATCAAATGATGGGCTGAATGATATATATCAAATTCA
>CAYVIT010000037.1:0-27481 GCA_964451425.1 uncultured Pirellulales bacterium | reverse complement strand
AAACCCGCAAAGAGCTTTTTGGATTTAACCGTATGGCAAAAAGCGCATCAGCTTGTGTTGACGATTTATAAACTAAGCGAGGGTTTTCCCAAAGATGAGATTTACGGCCTGACATCCCAGTTGAGGCGAGCAGCGGTGTCGATACCTGCGAATATAGCAGAGGGTTTTAGTAAAAGAACTGCCCGCGATAAGGTCAGGTTTATGAATCATTCACAAGGTTCCTTAGAAGAGTGCCGGTATTATCTAATTCTTGCCGATGATCTGAGATATGGAGAAGGACGTAAGCTGCTGGCTCAAATTGAAGAGGTTAGCAAGCTGCTGAATGCTTATGCGAAGGCGATCGAGTCTTAGTTAGTGACGAGGCAGGTGCAAGAACAAGAACAAAGGAATAAAGGACAGAAAAGATGAAAGATATTATTGACGTCGAACTAAAGACTCGAACGGTTGATTTCGACAAATGCGAAACGGATTTGCTTGCGACAGGGCACTTCAGTGACGCCAAAGGATTAGACAAAGTGAGCGCAGAGCTTAACAAGAAACTTGACGGTGCGATTGAGCGATTGATTAAGCTGGGCGACTTCAAAGGTAAAGATGGGACGAGCGCGATTGTTTACGGCAATGCGAATATCGGCGCCAAACGGGTACTGCTGGTGGGATTAGGGGAAAGGAAAAAAGCGACGCTGGATACCATTCGCAAGGCGGCGGCCCATGCGGCTAACAGGGCGGTATCCATGAAAGCGGAAACCATCAGTCTGGCACTGCACAGGGCGTTCGGGGGACGGTTTGAACTGGGCAAGATGGGACAGGCCTGCGCCGAGGGGACCTATTTCGGCAGCTATCGCTACGACGAGTTTGTTACCGAAAATGAGGACGGGCGACTGGGGAGGCTGGGCGTAGAGGTGATAGATTCCGACTCGTCGAAGACAAGAAAGCTCAATACGGGTATTATTAGCGGCGTAATTATCGGACAGGCGCAAAGCTATGCAAGGACCTTGATGAATCGGCCGGCGAACGTGATAAATCCGGTTAAGCTGGCAGCGGCTGCGAAAAAGCTTGCTGGCGGCTGTAAAAACCTGAGCTGTACGGTTTTTGACGAAAAGCAGTTGGCCGCCAAAGGAATGGGGGGGATACTTGCGGTTGGGTCCGGTTCGCAAAATAAGCCGCGACTAATAGTGTTGAAGTATACTCCATCCCGTCGAGTCAACTCAAAAGTGCCCACGGTTGGATTGGTAGGCAAGGCAATAACGTTCGATTCCGGAGGGATAAGTATCAAGCCGGCACCCAATATGGACCAGATGAAATTAGACAAAACGGGCGGTATTGCGGTGTTATGCACGTTGAAAGCCGTGGCGGAACTGGGATTGCCGGTTCGAGTTCTCGGATTAATTCCCTCTGCGGAGAATCTGCCGAGTGGGACAAGCTACCGGCCCGGTGATATAATCACGACGTTCAGCGGCAAAACTGTAGAGGTCCAGAATACCGACGCCGAGGGGAGAATGATAATGTGCGACGCACTTCACTATGCCGATAAGGAAAACTGTGATGTTATCATTGATATAGCAACATTGACCGGCGCGTGCAAGGTGGCGCTGGGCAACTATATGGCGGGTCTGATGGGCAATGATGAAAAACTGATAAAACAATTGCAGCGAGCGGCAGAGGACAGCGGTGAGAAGGTCTGGCCTATGCCGAGTGGAGATGAGTATGCGAAGGAAATGAAGAGTAAGATAGCAGACTTGAAGAACATCGGCAACAAGTGGGGCGGGGCGTGTACGGCGGCAGCGTTTTTGAGGCAGTTTATCGGTAATAAAAAATGGGCACATCTGGACATTGCCGGCGTGGAGCTGTTTGAGAAGGCCACGGAATACTCTGCGGAAGGCTCAAGTGGATTCGGCGTGCGGCTGTTGACGAGTTATCTTATGAGTCTGGTATCAAAGTGAGACAAGGGAACCCATTTTGCTATGTAATGCAAAATGGGTTCCCCATGAATTTGCGTGAATTGTGGAAGAAGGCAGGAATATGAATGATAAAGGCAAAACGAGTGTAGACAGCAAAAGGATTGAGAAAGCGGTCAGTGAAATACTTCTGGCGGTTGGTGAAGATCCTGAGCGTGAGGGTTTAAAGGAAACGCCTGAGCGGGTTGCACGGATGTATGCAGAACTTCTGGCAGGGATGCATGAAGACCCAAAAGAGCATCTTCGCAGCGTCTTTACCGAGAACTATGACGAAATCGTTCTTCTGCGTAACATACCTTTTTACAGTATTTGCGAGCACCATCTTATGCCGTTTATCGGCAAGGCCCATGTTGCGTACCTGCCTTCGGGAGCGATTCTGGGAATAAGCAAATTAGCCCGCATTGTGGATTGCTTTGCCCGCCGACTCCAGGCCCAGGAAAGGCTTACATACCAGATAGCTGACTTTGTAATGAATAACCTGAAAACACAGGGCGTTGCGGTCGTGCTTGAAGCTTCGCACAGCTGTATGACCATCCGCGGGATAAAAAAGCCCGGCTCGACGATGGTGACATCGGCGGTTCGCGGGATATTCAAGAGAGACCCGAAGACGCGAAGCGAGGTTATGAGCCTGATACAGAAGTAAAAAGATTAACCGCGGAGGGGCAGAGAAGAAATCAGATAAAAGTCAAATTTCAAATTTAGCAAATGGGCAGATGGTTTTAACTATACATAAAGCGGGGAGGCAGGTACGGTTTTCGATTAATCCTTTTTTGCCGAAGGACAGTTGCGGCTATAATTCATTTGCATCCAAGCCCGCCGGTGAAGGATTATCCATATTTTTCGAATTGTCCGTGGAGGTGGCCGGAGAGGTAGAGCCGAGTACGGGATTTGTTGTTAATGTAACCGATATAGATGAGAGAGTTCGGGAATTTGTGGTGCCGATTTTTTCCGAGCGAATAAGAGAAAGCTACAGGCAGGGCCAACATATCGGGCTGTTCGGCATAGCCGGGCTTTTAAGGTCGGCCTGGGGACAATTAGCCGATAAGTTCGGAGCAGCGAAGATAAGCCAATTGAGTTTGAAGCTGAATCCTTTCAGGAAGGTGACGATAGAATCGAAGGATTGCCAAATGATTTACTTTAGTGAGAAGTTCGAATTTGCAGCGACACACAAGCTCTGGAACGATGCGTTTTCCGACGAACGTAATTTCGAGGTCTTCGGTAAATGTGCAAATCCTACGGGGCACGGGCATAACTATGTTGTTGAAGTTACAATAAAGGCTCCTGAGGGTGAGGATAATTTTAGCATAGGTGAGTTTGAAAAAATAGTTGATGATGAGCTTATCAAGGTTTTGGACCATAAGAACCTGAATGTCGACGTTGGAGAGTTCACCAAGACCAATCCGACCATAGAAAATATTTCAGCTTTTGCGTGGGGTAAGCTGGTGGGTAAATTCGGCAAAGCGGGGCTGCACTGCGTTACGGTCTGGGAAACCGATAAGACATACTGCTCATATTATGGGCGGTGACTTGCGGCTTTTGTGCGTTTGCATTGAATAATGCCGGTCGGTATATAGATGAAGGAATTGATTAATCGTGATTGATAATTGATTCATATCTGTTATTCTTTTCAAATACAAAAGTTATTATAGACAGGTTTTGCATGAAAACATTGGTAACAGGCGGGGCGGGATTTATAGGTTCGCATCTGGCAGAACGGCTGCTGACAGACGGCAACAATGTAGTTGTCGTTGATAATCTCAGTACGGGCAGCTTAGGAAATATTGAAAGTTTCAAAAACAAGGCCGAGTTTAATTTTGTAGAGGGAGACATTCGCGATACGGAGTTAATGGACACTCTTGTAGAACGCAGCGATGTTGTCTTCCATCTGGCTGCGGCTGTCGGTGTCAAGCTGATAGCGGACAGGCCCGTGCACACGATAGAAACCAATATCAGCGGGACGGAAGTGGTGCTGAATGCCGCCAATAAGCTCAATAAGAGTGTCTTTATTGCCTCAAGCAGCGAAGTGTACGGCAAAAGCGAGGCGGTCCCGTTCCAGGAAGATGACGATATTGTTCTCGGCAGTACGCGTGTATCGCGCTGGTCCTATGCCTGCAGTAAGGCGATAGATGAGTTTCTGGCGCTGGCTTTTCATCAACAGTATGGGCTGCGAGCGGTGATTGGCAGGTTCTTTAACACGGTCGGGCCAAGGCAGAGCGGGCAATACGGGATGGTTGTGCCACGATTTGTTCAATGGGCGTTAAAAGGTGAGCTGGTTTCGATATACGGCACGGGGCAACAAAAGAGGTGCTTTTGCTATGTAGAGGACGTTGTTGATGCGGTTATCGGACTAATGAATTGCGAGCAAGCGGCAGGAAATGTATATAATATCGGCTCTTCGGAAGAGATATCTATCGAGGGCCTTGCAGATAAAATTACTGAAATGACGGACAGCAAAAGTAAAAAGGAATTTGTTCCTTACGAAGAAGCTTATGGAATGCCTATGGAGGACATGATGCGACGCGTGCCGAGCCTGGAACGCATCAAAAAAACAATCGGCTGGGAGCCCAAAACGAGCCTGACCGAGACACTGCATGCGATTATCGAGAGCGAAAAAGTAAAAATGTAAAATTCAAAAAAAGATTTTTTAAGTAAAAACAGACGCTAATAAATCTGAGTGAGATTATGAAGAAGGCATTGGTTACGGGTATTACGGGGCAGGACGGTTCATATCTTGCGGAACTGCTGCTGAAAAAAGATTACGAGGTCTGGGGCGTGCTGCGTCGAAGCTCATCTTTTCACACAGGCAGGATTGACCATTTATATAAGGACCCGCACGAGAAGCCGAAGCTTCGATTGGTTTACGGTGATTTGACCGACGGCGGTAATCTGTCCACGATTGTGAACGATATTAAGCCGGATGAGGTTTATAACTTAGGTGCACAAAGCCACGTCAGGGTAAGCTTTGATACGCCTATTTATACGGTAAATACAGATGGGCTTGGGACGCTTCGACTGCTCGAGGCGATTCGAAGAATGGAAAAACCGGCGAAGTTTTACCAGGCCTCCAGCAGCGAGATGTATGGTAAAGCGGCTGAGACACCACAAACAGAAAAGACGCCGTTTTATCCGCGAAGCCCATACGGCTGTGCGAAGGTTTACAGTTACTGGCAAACGGTGAATTATCGGGAAGCATACGGGCTGTTTGCGTGCAATGGAATTCTTTTCAATCACGAATCGCCGAGGCGAGGCGAGACATTTGTTACCAGGAAAATTACTCAGGCGGCAACGCGAATTAAATTAGGCCTCCAGGACAAGCTCTACCTGGGTAACCTGGATGCCAAGCGCGACTGGGGATTTGCGGGGGATTACGTCGAAACGATGTGGCTGATGCTGCAGCAGGAAAAGAGCGACGACTATGTCGTGGCAACGGGCGAAACCCACTCGGTACGAGAATTTCTGGACGAGGTTTTCGGGCATCTTGATTTGGAGTGGCAGAAGTTTGTTGAAATTGACCAGCGGTACTTACGGCCGAGTGAAGTTGACTGTCTGCTTGGTGATGCGAGCAAGGCAAAAAAGGTTCTTGGGTGGGAGCCGAAGGTGAGCTTTAAAGAACTTGCGCGAATGATGACGGATGCCGATATGGAAATCGCCAGGCGTGAAAAGATAATTAAAGAGCACGAAGGGTAAGAATAATGAGCGGTTTTTTTGAGAACAGGCAAGTTGTAGTTACGGGCGGGGCGGGTTTTTTAGGCAGCTACGTTATTGACGGGCTGGAAAAACGCGGCTGTAAGAATATCCTTGTGCCCAAGATTGAAGACTACGACCTTGTACAGATGGACGATATTGTCCGGATGTATTCGGATATGAAGCCGGATATTGTCATTCACCTTGCTGCGGTGGTTGGGGGTATCGGCGCGAACCGTGAGCACCCGGGCGAATTCTTCTACAAGAATTTGATGATGGGTGTACAGCTTATCGAGCAGGGTCGGCTGCATGATATCGAAAAATTCGTTGCTATCGGCACAATTTGTGCGTATCCGAAATTTACGCCGGTACCATTTATGGAAGAAGACCTTTGGAACGGATATCCAGAGGAGACCAATGCACCATACGGGCTTGCTAAAAAGATGCTTCTGGTCCAATCCCAATCATACAGGGCAGAATATGGTTTTAATTCGATATTTTTGCTGCCGGTCAATCTATACGGCCCCGGTGACAATTTTGACCCTGCGAGCAGCCACGTGATACCCGCGCTAATAAAGAAATGCGTCGATGCCATTGAAAGCGGTGCCGACCATATTGACTGCTGGGGGACAGGGAACGTGTCACGCGAGTTTATCTATGTGGCTGATGCCGCTGAGGGCATTCTGCTGGCGACGGAACACTACAATGATGCCGAGCCGGTCAATATCGGAGCGGGCTTCGAAATAACGATTAAGGAACTGGCTGAAAAGATTGTCAAGCTAACGGGATTTGGCGGCGAGCTTCGCTGGGACAGTTCGCAGCCGGACGGTCAGCCCAGACGACGTCTGGATGTATCGCGGGCGAAAAAGCTATTCGGCTTCGAGGCAAAGATGCCGTTCGAGGAGGGATTAAAGGCTATAATCGAGTGGTATAAGCAAAACCTGCGAAAATAACTTATATCGAGTAGTATTAGCCTAAGCCTTGACTATCATAACAAGCTCGGCGAAGATTAGTTATCGTAACTGAGGGAGCCTCCTTTGATGCGTCGCAGGCCATTGAATTGTGTCGGGCGTTTGAATTTGGGTACCTGCGCGAGTGTCTTATCGTAGATGGCTTTGAGACGCTTGACAACTTCCGGGTGCTGCTTGCCGACATCGTGCTGCTCAGCGGGGTCGGCTTCGATGTCGAACAGCATCATATTCTTTGGTTCGTCGCCGCCGATAACGCCCGGGTAGGCACTGGGGCGGGCCTGTTCGTATGGAGCGACAATCGTTACACCATCGGGGCCTCGCGGGTCGACCCAGTCGTTACCGCGTTTCGGCGGTCGGCCCGGTGAGCGGACGTGCAGCCTCCACTTGCCGCTGCGGACGGTCATCAGGTTTGTTCCCTGCATCCCGAAAAGTGCTTCGTGGGGGCTATCGGTATCTTCGGATGTCAACAGCGGCCAGATGTCTTTGCCGTCCATGATGCGGTCGCCGGGTACTTTGACGCCAGCGGCTTTTAGGATGGTGGGGAATACGTCAATTGTTCCTGCGAGTGAGTTATTGACAATACCGGCGGGGATTTTACCCGGCCAACGGGCAATCATCGGCACTCGAAGGCCACCCTCCCAGGTTTTTCCCTTCATACCTCGGAGGCCGCCTGTACTGCCGCCATACCATGGGCCGTTATCCGAGGTGAATATAACAAGCGTATTATCATCAAGGCCGAGCTTTTTAAGCTTTTCCAGAATCTGTCCAACCGACCAATCTAATTCCCGGATGACATCGGCGTAGAGGTCATCGGGAGTTTCGGGGGTGTAGAAATCTTCGGAGGCGGCCAGCGGTTTGTGGGGCATTGCGTGCGGCAGGTAGAGGAAGAAGGGGCGTTTTTTGCTGGAGCATCGCTCGATGAAGTCGAGCGCCCGCTGTGTGTAGCGTTTGGTCAGGGTCGCCTGTATAACGGGGTACTCGACGACTTTCTCGTTTTCAATGAGCTGTACCGGTCGCATATCATTTGAGTAGAGTATGCCGTAGTACTCATCGAAGCCGTGTTTGCGTGGTAAAAACTGTAGTGTGTGGCCGAGGTGCCACTTGCCGATGCAGATGCTGGAGTAGCCAGCGTCCCTGAGCGCTTCGGCAATGGTAATCTCGGAGTGGGGCAGAGCCACATCGTTTATGCCTGCATCGGGGGCGGGATTAAATACGACGCCGTTTCGGAAGGGGTATCTGCCGGTCAAAATAGTCGCCCGCGATGGTGCACAATAAGGTGTGGGGACATAGAAGTGTGTCAGCTTTGTACCCTCGGCAGCCATTCGGTCGAGATTAGGTGTTTCGAAGGTTGACTTTTTCAGGCCGAAACCGGAGATGTCTCCGTAGCCGAGGTCGTCGGCGAAGATAAGGATAAAGTTCGGCTTTTTACGTGTACTGCACCTTCCCGCAGATGTCGGCAGCATTAGAGCGGCAATACTACTACCTATTAATCCCAGGAAATCACGGCGATTCAGATCTTTTTTCATAACTGACTCCACTGCTTTCAATTTGTGCATATAAGCAAAAATAAACTCATATTTTTCCGGATAAATACGCTCACTTATGCCACCGGATAACAGATAAATATAATACCAACGCGTTCCGGTCAATCCAAAAGGATGTTGACAAATTTCTCTGGTTATGGTAAAGGTACGAAATGAATTGTCTTTTTCGGTTAACTTGCTTATAGAAAAGAGGATACAACTTATTGGTTTTGTACTTTGTTGGGTTGAAAGGAGAGCATGTTATGCAAAAAGTCAAACGAGTAACGCGTCGTCAGTTCCTGAAAGGCTCGCTTGGAGCTGCTGCGGCATTTACGATAGTGCCGAGGCACGTCCTGGGCGGTTCGGGCCAAACACCGCCCAGCGAAAAGTTTGGCGGCGCGCTGATAGGCTGCGGGGGCCGGGGTAACGGTACGTTCGGGGGACTTGGTCCGGACGTCGAGAAGCTTGCGATATGCGACGTGAAGTTTCTCAAACACGCCGACAACAAGAAGGTCTACACGGACTTTCGCCGCGTATTGGAGCGCAAGGACATCGATGTAGTGGCTATTGCGACGCCGCCACACTGGCACGCGTTGATTTCGATAGCTGCGATGGAGGCCGGGAAAGACGTTCTTTGCGAAAAACCGATGACGCGGTTCATCGCGGAAGGGCGTGCGGTTGCCGATGCTGAGAAACGGTACAACCGTATCTTCCAGATTGGCACATTCGGCCGGTTCGACAAGAGCAGGAACAAGGGAGATATCCTGACCCACAAGATTATGAAGAGCGGTCTGTTCAAACCCTGCAAGGCGGTCCATGTCAAGCGGGGCGGACTAAAGGTCCGTGAGTGGAGCGGGATGGTGAATGCGCAGCCCCAGCCCATACCGGATAGTCTCGACTGGGACATGTACTGCGGACCATCGCCGCTGAGACCGTTTCACCCGCACCGTTTCGGTGGAACCCACCGCGGCTACTGGGACTACGAGGGGGGCGGTTTGACCGACATGGGCCAGCACCACTTCGACCCCGTCCAGTGGACCTTCGCCAAGGACGATACGAGCCCGGTGGAAATCGAGGCTTTCGCCCCGCCGGCGCACCCGGAGGCCTGCGGAATGTGGGGCTGGGTCGAACTGAAATATGCCGACGGATTGACGATTGTTATGGACAGCACCGAGTGGCCGGAAGATAAAAAGCCTTCTTACAACCGAAAAGAGTCCAGAGGCGTCAGCTTGAGCGATTTGAGCGAGGAGGACCAAAAAAAGATTAAGGAAATGCCCGACCCCGAACCGTTAGTGGGATTTCCCGAAGCGATTCGAACCCGTAAACAGGCCGGCGGCCACGCCGCTGCATCGACTCGGTGCGTAACCCTGATGCACCTGGCCAATATCGCTATCCGCACCGGACGAAAAATTCATTACGACCCGGTCAAGGAAGAAATCATCGGCGACGAAGAGGCCAACCGATTAGTCAATCAGCCCATGCGGGCACCGTGGCATTTATAAGAATTTCAATCAGACTTTTGTAACAGAAAGGACTGTAACCATGAACGAACAAACATCGGCCCTTGTCGCACATGTCAATAAAATGCCGAATCCTGATCAAAGGGGCATGTATTGTACCGATATTGACAAAGAAAAGATCGAGGTAGCTATCAGAGCTATTCTTCAAGGCGGCCGTGACAATATAATCGGCGTTATCGACATGCTCGTCGAACCGGGTAAGGGTGACGACGTGAAGGCCCACTATGCACTGCACTGCATGGCACTGCACGTTTGCAAGCTGGATAATAACAGGCCTCGCCGGAGATTTTCCAGGACTTTAGCCTCGCAACTCGGGGGCGACCGGCCGAAAGAGGTCCAAAAGTACCTTGTCCGCGAATTGCAGATAGCCGGCGGCGGAGAGGCCGTCGAAGCACTCGGTAAACTGCTGGTAGACAAGGACCTGTGCGAACCTGCTGCCCAAGCATTAGTCGCCATTGGTGACGGGGCCGCTGAGCAGCTTCGCGAAGCATTGCCCAGAGCCAAAGGTAAGTGCCGATTGACCATTCTGCAGAATCTTGGTGTGGTCGGCGATGCCGAGTCTGTCAGCGCTTTGAAAAGTGTGGTTAGCGATAATGACCGGGAAGTCCGCATCGCCGCTGTCTGGGCGTTGGCCAATATTGGTGATGCCGGCTCAGTAAATGTGCTTCAAAAGGCAGCGGACAAGGCGGAGGGCTGGGAAAGAACCCAAGCCACGAAGGCGTGTCTGCTTCTTGCCGAGAAGCTTGGTGCTGCCGGCAAAAAGAGCGAAGCAACAGGGATATACAAACACCTGCGCGATACGCGTACCGACCCGGCTGAACGCTACGTATCCGAAGCGGCCAAGACAGGATTAGCCGCTATTAATTGAAAACAGAGAGCCAACACAAATTAGTCCGTAATCTGTGCAATCTGTGCCAGAAAGAACAGTTTGCCTAAGGCGACTCGCTACAAGTGTTTGTCTGCAATAGGATTGGAACGCCTCGCACTTATTTGTATCGGTTGTTAATTTGAAAGGATTTGTTCGTTTGAGATCTTTCCTCGCCCGAAGATTTTGTGATAACAAACCTTCCGCCCCGCATTATGACTATCATCAGACAGGGCATAATACATTGCATTTCCAAGCTCTCTGACATTATCCAAGCCACTATGAACTTATAAGAAGCTGTGAGCGTATATTTTTTAACTCAAACCTGTTGAATTATGGCATTTTTTTCCTTGTTCTGAGGCAAATCCGAAGAAACCGGGCCTTTCGGGGAATAATCTGCAAGGTCGGCTTCGGTTTGCTCCGAAATACAACCGTCTTATGTTACTACTAATAAAATACTTATGTTTACCACTGAAAGCAGGAAGGTCCGTTTGAGTTTTTTTAATATAAAATCACCTGCCAAAGTCTTTCGAGACATGCCTTTACTAAAGCTATGTTCTTTATTTGCCGATACTTATGACAGGAAAAAGACAAAACCAGCTCTACGAGGCTGCTAAGAAAAGTTTCCGGCTGTAACTTAGATATCGATAGATACGCTTGTTATAAGTGTACGGCGGTGAGGTTGTGTTTGTTTTTTGGCGCAACCGACGGGGACGGAGTTTATACAGATTTACAATTTATAACCAATCGTGCGAAGATGAACTTCTTAAAAGTGCATATTGTCAGGCAACAAAGACTTGAAATGAGGTCGCAGAGAAAGTAAGCTCCCTTTTTTGGATTCAAACAAAGGAGATGAAAGCATGGGTGAAAATGCTTTGAGTGTTGCAGTTGTCGGAGCCGGTTACTGGGGCAAAAATCTTATCCGCAATTTTGCCACAGCCAAAAGGTGCCGTTTGAAATACGTGTGCGACCTGGATGAGAAGCTGCTGGCCGTGCAAAAAAAGAACTTTCCTTTTATTGAGACCACAACTGATTTGCAGAAGGTCCTGAGTGATGGTGACATTGATGCCGTCGTAACCGCCACCGATGTACCCACTCACTTTAGTATCGCGCAGAAATCCCTTGAGGCCGGCAAGCACACCTACGTCGAGAAACCCATGACCTCAACAGCTAACGAGAGCAAGATATTGGTTGAGCTGGCAAAAGAAAAGGGCCTGAAATTGATGGTGGGTCATTTATTGGAATATCATCCAGGGGTCAACTTTCTCAAGGAAGCAATTGATAAGGGCGAGGTCGGCCAACCTTACTACGTGTACACGCAGCGGGTCAATTTAGGCATTGTTCGCAAGGATGAAAATGCGTGGTGGTCGCTGGCCCCCCATGACATCTCCATCATTTGTTACCTGCTTGGCTCCGAGCCCGAATCAGTGGCTGCTCAGGGACAATGTTATCTTCAGAAGGATATTGAGGACGTGGTTTTCGCCACGATTAAATTTACGGACGGCAAGATGGCCAACATCCACTGCAGCTGGCTTGACCCGCACAAAATCAGGAAGGTAACGGTTGTCGGCTCCGAGAAGATGGTAACATTTGATGATATGGAAGCCACGGAGAAAGTACGGATGTACGACAAAGCCGTAGCGATAAAGCAGGACATAACGACATCCTACGTGGAAGTCATATCGCTGCGATTCGGTGACATAGTGATTCCGAAGATACCGGGCGGTGAGCCGCTTTCTCTGGAATGCAGCCACTTTATAGACAGCATCCTTGATAACAAAGCGATACGCAGTGACGGCATTGACGGTCTGCGGGTCGTTCGGATTTTGGAGGCGGGCCAGCAGTCATTAAAGAATAATGGAAAGCCCGTTAAGCTGGAGGATGTTTTATGAGCCGGGATAAAGATTATTTTGTCCATGAAACGGCCTTTGTCGACGAGCCATGTGAGATTGGCAAGGGTACAAAGATATGGCATTTTTCGCACATAATGAAAGACGCCAAGATCGGGCAGAAGTGTATACTCGGCCAAAACGTACTTGTTGCCAACGGGGTCGTCATCGGCAGCAATGTCAAGGTCCAAAACAATGTTTCGATTTACACCGGCACGATTATTGAGGACGACGTTTTTCTTGGGCCGAGCTGCGTTTTGACGAATATTACAAATCCTCGTTCGCAGATTGTACGTCATAGTCTCTACGAGAAGACGGTCATCCG
Organism: uncultured Pirellulales bacterium; assembly: GCA_964451425.1. GTDB lineage: Bacteria > Planctomycetota > Phycisphaerae > Sedimentisphaerales > Anaerobacaceae > CS2-K091. The sequence goes on along the minus strand of CAYVIT010000037.1, from coordinate 14,749 downwards.
CCGGGGCACAACGGTCGGCGCGAATGCAACCATTGTCTGCGGCATCGAGCTGGGGCGTTATTGCTTTATTGCCGCCGGTGCCGTTGTGGCCGGGAACGTTCCGGATTATGCGCTGATGCAGGGAGTTCCGGCCCAACAGGCCGGTTGGATGAGCCGGCACGGTATCCGTTTGCCTGAGGCGGATTCAGAGGGCGTTATGATATGCGCCGAGAGCGGCTATCGTTATAAAGAAATCGAGCCGGGAGTGGTGAGATGCCTCGATTTGGATGAGGAGGCCCCCTTGCCACCGGAAGAAGCCATTGGCAAAATTTCGTATGATGAATTTAAGAAAAATACATAACTATCTTGATTGTGATTAGGAGAATTGACATGGAGGTTCCTTTGCTGGACCTGAAAGCACAGTACGCAACGATAAAAGATGAGGTATTGGCAGCAGTATCGGAAGTCCTTGAGTCGCAACGATGTGTCGGCGGTCCGAAGGTAGCCGAGTTGGAAAAGAAGATAGCGGCGATAAGCGATTGCAGGTTCGCGGTGGGTGTCTCCAGCGGAACGGACGCCATTTTAAACAGTTTGATGAGTCTGGACATCGGGACTGGAGACGAGGTTATTACCACGCCGTTCACGTTTTTCGCTACTGTCGGCTGTATCACCCGGACGGGCGCAAAGCCGGTCTTCGTGGATATCGATGCAAAGACATTCAATATCAATCCGGAGCTTATAGAATCGGCGGTCACGGACAAGACCAAGGCGATTATGCCGGTCCATTTGTTCGGTCAAATGGCTGATATGGACCCGATTATGGAGACCGCGAATAAACACGGCCTTTCCGTGATTGAAGATGCGGCCCAGTCAATCACAAGCACATATAAAGGTCGGAAGGCAGGCAGTATTGGAAGAGCCGGGTGCTTTAGTTTCTTCCCAAGCAAAAATCTGGGCGGTATCGGCGACGGGGGAATGATTGTTACTAATGACGAACAGTTTTATGAACGGCTTTTGATTATGCGTAATCACGGCAGCAAGCCGAAATACTATCATAAATACATCGGCGGTAATTTCCGTCTCGACCCTATCCAGGCTGCTGCGCTGTTAGTCAAGCTGCCGCATTTGGACGACTGGTCGGAGGCGCGAAGGCGCAACGCTGCATACTACGGCAAGAAATTTTCAGGAACAGTCGTGCAAGCGCCGTATATCAGTCCTGATTGTGTGAGTATCTTTAATCAATACGTCATTCGTGTCCCCCGGCGAGATGAGGTGATGGCACATCTTCGTGACAATAATATCGGCTGTGAGGTATACTATCCAGTCCCGGCGCACCTGCAGGAATGTTTCAGTTATCTCGGATACAAAGAAGGGGACCTGCCTGAATCGGAAAAAGCAGCGAAGGAGGTCCTTGCAATTCCCGTTTATCCGGAGCTGACCGATGAAATGGAAGACCATGTAGCTGATACGATTGTGGCCTTTTTGGATAGAGCAGAGATTCGATTTTGATTGGGAAATTGAGATAGTGATAAAGATTATATGTGTATGCGGAGCCAGGCCCAACTTTATAAAGATTGCTCCTCTGATGAAGGTCTTCAAGGCAGAGGAGTGCTACAACACTCTTCTTGTCCACACAGGCCAGCACTACGATGAAAATATGAGCAAGTCTTTTTTTGATGACCTTGATATTCCGAGGCCTGACGTGAACCTGGAGGTTGGATCGGCCAGCCATGCTGTTCAGACGGCTGAAATTATGAGACGGTTCGAGCCCGCAGTCCTCGACTTTAAGCCCGATTATGTGATCGTTGTAGGCGATGTCAACAGTACTATTGCCTGCGGTCTTGTAGCTGTGAAATTAGGCATCAAGCTGGTTCACGTCGAAGCAGGTCTAAGAAGCTTTGACTGGACTATGCCTGAAGAAATCAACCGGATACTCACGGACAGGATAAGTAACTTACTGTTCGTGACGGAACAGTCCGCAATTGATAATCTAAAAAACGAAGGAATTGACTCCCACAAGGTTCACTTCGTCGGTAACACCATGATAGATACTCTTCTGGCTAATCGCGAAAAGGCCAAGAAATCTATTATTCTCAGGCAGTTAGGGCTCTGCAAAAAGGAATACGGCGTGATTACCCTGCATCGCCCGAGCAATGTCGATGATACAGAGAAGTTTCGGATGATTTTACTGGCCCTTAACGAGATTCAAAAAGAGCTGAAATTGGTCTTTCCGATCCATCCTCGGACGCAAAAAAACATTACCAGCATGAATATGGAAAAGCTCATAGATGGAATGGAAAACCTGCTCCTGATACAACCGGCCGGCTATTTAGATTTTTTGTGCCTCTTGAGCGATGCCGCTTTAGTAATAACCGATTCCGGCGGTATACAGGAGGAAACAACTATTTTAGGCGTACCATGCATGACTCTTCGGGAGAATACGGAGCGGCCAATAACAATTGCTGAGGGTACGAATCATCTTGTACACGTAACATCAGAAGATATTTTGAAAAATTATCGCGAAATAAAGGACGGGGACAAAAATATCAATCGTGGCATTCCAAAGTTATGGGATGGCAAGGCAGCCCAGAGAATTGCAAGGATTATCGCTCAGAGCAAACCTGCTTGAACAACTTGCCGAGATAGCTCTTATTGGGCTCCGGTGGTTTTTCCCACGCGGTCCATAATCCTAAACAGGAGAAGTTGTTTGCTCGCATCTGCAAACTCAGCGCAAAGTATTCAAGAATGATAAGAAAACGCATATTGTTAATCTGCTTTATATCCGTATTTCACTGCTGTCAAGCCCTCGCTGAAGTGAACCTGGCATTGCGTAAAAGCTATACAGTTTCACCAAAGCCAAATTATCAACATTGTACTGATTCAATGGACAGAATACAGCTTACAGACGGGAAAGCATTGGGCAGCAATTGGCTTAACAAGAGCACCGTAGGCTGGCACGTCAGGGCCTCAATTCCGGAGGTGACAATCGATTTGGAAAGGACTGCGATCATCGAACAAGTGAGAGTCTGCACAAGAGGAGGTGGCGCGGCCCAAGTATTTTGGCCCGACTTTGTGATTGTCCTGGTCAGCAAGGATGGTCGATCTTTCAAATGTGCAGGCATAGCCGGTGGCAGAGATCCAGGTGGTAAAGCCAAATACCACGGACGAGGGATTCCTTATACTATAGTAGCCAAGAATTTGGCGGCACAGGGCCGTTTCGTCAAGCTGATACTTCAGCCGGGCGGTGCTCTTGTTTTTCTGGATGAAGTTGAGGTTATAGGTTCGTTTTCGTCTGCAATTGGCAATCTTGCTTTGCGGACGAATTTACCCTCGTTTAAGGACCCGGTGGAACCATTCGACCTTGCGGAAAGTCAAGTACAACTGAGAGACAACCTCGACAAAACAATTACATTCGTGGCCACACAACAAAAAAGACTGACTTCCATCCGAGATGAGCTTGATAAAAATTTGGAGGATTTGGACAACCGGCTTTCAAGAACTACGGACAGACTATTTTTGGGGAAAGAACAAGCAGAATTCAGTAAGGAACTTGGGCTGCTCAGGGCAAAAATATACCAAGAAGTTTACACAGAAACTTATGTCTGTATACCTGCCAATCCAATGGAACCTCTGGCAGAGAGTTCGATGATTTTTGAGACTGAGGCGGCCCGTGAAATCAATGTCTCGCTTTGGAAAGGTGAGTTTGAATCCGCCGCCTTAAACATTATTAACTGCAGTGAACAACCGATGACACTATCTGTAGGCGTTTCACCCCTGAAGGCAACAAATGCCCCCTCTCTCGACTCCAGAGAAGTCTTTACAATCAGGCGCGGCATATTCGTCAAAGCTCGGAGAATTGGTTCAATCGCTGATGCACTGATAATTCAGAACAGTAGACCGTTTAGCCTGATGCCTGGCGAGGCTACCCAGATATGGCTCACTATCCACAGCAGAGGATTGGCAGCAGGAGAATACAAGGCTGGATTGGCAGTATTAGCATCATTGGCAGACGGCAAGGATCTGGCAGACCGTGTGATACCCCTTAATATCCGGGTTGAACCGATTAATCTTCCCAAAGACATTCCGTTCAACAGCTGTAATTGGGCATATCCTAAACTCTCAGGAATAACTAATAAATACCTGGCCGAAACTGCCAGAGATCTGTCCTCGCACTACACCAATGTCTTCGTTGTTCATAACAAGAACATACCCTTTCCGACGCGTTTATCCCCAAGAGGCGATATCATGGCAATGGTGCCTTATGAAGAAACAGACGAACTACTGCGAATTAACAGCTATGCAAGAACCTTTCTGTTCTTCTTGGCATTCAGGGCCCAACGAAGGGATTCAGGTAAATTCGGGAAGTGGATGAGCGATGAATGGAAAAAGACATTTTCCACCTGGCTCATTGACTGGGTTGAGCATCTCAAGCATATCGGTGTAGGGTATGACAGGTTCGCTATGTATCCTTTCGATGAAAGCTTATGTGACGAATTCTACGAACTGGCCATGTTAATTAAAAAAATAGATCCGAAAATAAGGATCTTTGCCAATCACTTCCGCAACGGTCCGCGTGATTTCATGCGTTTCAAGGAACTCGTCGATATCTGGTGTCCGCGGGAAGTATACTGCGCCGCCCATCCTGACTGGGTTGCGAAGCTCAAAGATTTCGGTAAACCAGTTTGGACTTACGATTGCAAAGGACCGGGCAAGGCCAACAATCCTTACGGTTATTATAGATTGATGCCGTGGAAAGCGTTCAAATATGGATTTACAGGTTCGGGCTTCTGGATTCATTCGGAGCCTATTGAAACCGTACCCTGGGACGATACAGCTCTGTCGAGGGGGTATTACGGAGTAGTTTACGGAGCAACTGAGAGCCCTGTCGATATATTGGGTGAAATTATCGTGCCCTCAAGACGCTGGGAGGCTTGGCGTGAAGGTATTGAGGACTATGTCTATCTGTGGCAACTGCAAACGGCCATTGATGAAATCAAGACAACAGAACCTGCCAAGGCTAATCAACTCCAACAATTAATCAGGAATGTGACAGAAAAGGTTTTGCAGAATCCTGACGACTATAATGGGGCATATGAGGCCCGGAAAAATATCAGCCGTGCTTTAATTCAACTGAAAAACGGAAACTTTAATTAGAGATAGTACGACTTTTTTTAGCTTTCACATAGCAGTTACACATGTGAAGTCCCGAACAGATTACCCTGCTCTTGGGCCGGATACTTGTTTTTCGGGACCGAAGGCTTGTTGTCTGCTATGCTCCAACGGATAGAAAGGTATTGAAGACGACATGAACAAGGTGCCGGCAAAGATAATAGGTGGAGCGGGTTTAGGAAAGCTGATAGCCAAATACCTGCCCGGTCAGATAACGCCAAGTATTGTTGGTTTTTTTGCTGTGCCCTTTCTCACTCGGTTATTTACGAAAGACCAATATGGCTATTACATCCTTATACTTGCAACCGTCACTACTGTATCGAGTCTGGGATTTTCCTGGGTCGCGAATTGTGCACTTCGATTCTACCGCTCACTCGAAGAAAATTTGGCTAAATTTTTTTTCCACCTTTTACTCTCCACGGTATTGACTGTCATAGTCATCGCTGCTATTGGAACTGCAGCCTGGCTTTGGCTGCCAGGAAAATATCGTGGAATACTTTTAATATCTGCGCCCTTGACAGTTTTTTTGGGGATAGCCACGGTGCTTGCAAGCGTTGTACGTGCTCAAAGCAGAGCTGTTGCATTCAGCGTATTTCAAGGCCTAACAGCCTTAGTGCGATTTTTGCCAGGAATAGTCGTTGTTGTGTGGATTAGCTCAGAAGTAAAATCATTTGTAATTGCCTGGACTGTTGGTGCTTTTGCTGTTGTTGTTTTCTTGGTAATTCTTACCAGAGCAGGACAGGGCCTGCTGGTACACAATCCCGATAAGAACCTACTGGGAGAGTTTTTTCGCTACGGCATCCCAATAACCGCGGCAGGTGTGATGGGAATAATCATGGGTACAATAGACCGCTATATTATCGACGTGTTTCGGTCACCCAGCGAGTTAGCTGTCTACGGCGTAAGTTATCAGTTGGGAAGCATGTCAATCTTACTTATCGGTCGTGCCATTATGATGGCCGTTTTCCCGCGTGCGATTGACACTTACGAGGAAGGACATCAATATGCGGACGTTGCGAGTCGGGGTTTGCGATATTTCTTATTGGCCTCCTTTTCTGTGCTTTCGATCGTAGGTGTGGCAGCCCCGGAGATTCTCACGGTCTATGCAGGTGCCGGATACAATGTTGGAGGTAATGTATTGAGGCTTGTTATGGTAGCTGTTTTTGTCATGTCTCTGGCACAATATTTCCGAATGCCATTTTTGGTCAATCGCCGCACCAGTACATTGTTTTTCATAGGAGCGGCCCCAGCCATCTTGAGTGTAGTGTTGAATCTGATTCTGATCCCTCTTTACGGCAACTTAGGTGGTGCTTTAACCCTCCTGCTCTCATACAGTTTGATGTTTATAATGTCGATATACTACAGTAGGCGAATAGTACGAATTAAGTGGCCAGTCATAACCATTGCTCGCTGTCTGATGGCGACAGCTGCTGTGTTAGTGGTGGCCTGGGTAACCCGGCAATTTCTGGCGTTGAGTAGTTTGATACTTTTGGGATTATCACTGACTGCGTGGATGTTAGTGTACCTACTAGTATTATATGCTTCAGGAGAAATAAAAAATGAAGTGAACTACCTCTGGAAACGCCTTTTTAGGCAAGGACGCAAAAACATTTGATTATTAAGGGTACTGTAAGATGATCCTGGTAATATCATTATTTCTGATTATATCGCTAATTGGTTCAGCATATTTGGTTACGTTCAGGGGTTATACTATCAGGGACCTTCTGGTATTGGCTCTGTTTCTTTTCCCGCTTCTTTTCCTTGGGCGTTTTGGTGTTGCATTTAGTGCCAGGTTTTTAGGGCATTGGTACCTGGGGTTCGAACTGTTCGCAGCGGTGCTTCTCGTATTTTTCCTGCTCATGAAACTTATGAGTCCTGCCAGCGGCGAAATGCGAATACTTTACTCGGTTTTTTTATTGACATGTTTGCTTTTAGTCGGTCTGGCCTCCGGATTCATCAATGGGAGTTCCTTGACTGATTTTGGGGCTACTGTTCACGCCAGCTTTCGTTGGTTCATCCCCTTTCTACTTGCATGTGCAGCTATCAGCGCATTGCCGAAAACCCCGGAGTCTAACGCTCGGCTGATTGATAGTTATATTTTAGTTTATGGAATCATAACACCTCTTTTAATTCTGGTATCGGCACTGTTCACGAGTCAATTAGCAGGCCTAATGGGCTGGGACCCCTATGCTATTTCTGAGTCGGCCGGAGCTGGTTTCACTCGGGGCTGGACACCGACAGGAAGTGCAATCAGCAGCGGTATATTAGTATTATTTGCTTACAGCATGGCTTTGGCACGACTAATTCGTAAGCATCGGGTGGGCTTTAATACTTTTGTGACATCACTGTGTTTGATATCTATACTCTTTACACTTGCCCGGAGCATAATGATTTCACTAGTGGTCTTTCATCTCCTGGCGTTTAGAGTTACATTGTGGAGGAATTTATCGCGTGTTTTGATTTCGTTTTTATTGATCTTAATTCTGGTAGTTCCCTCCATGATTTTCCTGAGTAGCCGATACGGTTTCGAACGGTTTCTTCTGTGGGGGGGCGAGAGCAGAAACCTTCGCTGGTATAGTGCACTTGCAGGTTTAAAGGCAGGAACAGAAAAGCCACTGTTGGGACAGGGCCCGGCGCAGTTGTATTGGGATGTGCGTCAACCCATGATGATGCCTGGGAGAATCGAGGAGAAAGTCATAACCATACAGGACCTCCCCAGCGCCAAGGAACCCCATAATCTCTATATTTTGACTTTTGCTGAAACCGGCTTGGTAGGTTTAGTGCTATTGGGAGGAGCTTTCCTGTACTTGCTCCATCGACTTAAGGCTGCCAAGAGATACTCCGTATACATAACCGAATACAAACCGGATTGCGATGCCCATTGGAGTATGTTTATAACCTTTATGTTTTTTTGTCTTACATCTGCCTCAATACTCATTTATCCCAAGGTTGCACTTACGTCATGGTCCGCCCTGCTTGTAGGCCTACATACAGCAGCTACAGTTGAGAAATTGATGTGGGATTCTACGCAAGACAATGAGTTATCACAACAGGATTATTATGAAGACTATCAAAGCGAATACATCGAATCTTTTGATGGTATTTATGCTTAGGACCGGTATCATACTCAGTGGCATTGAGAATATGGCGTATTGATATATTAGGACGCTTTCTTTCAATGGCGAACTCGTACCACCGTCGACCCGGTCAAGTCAGATTTCAAGATATGCTCTCAGGCTAATTCATATCTTTTCTATATGTTGACGCGACATGGATGCATCAAGGAAAAAAGACCCTAATAACATTACCTATTCCCACAGTGAAGATTCGCTCTATGATTGTGGCGGACATCCGATAAATTTCCAGAGACAGAAGTACCTTCCAAAAGCCAAGAAGATTCAAGCATTTCCTGGCTCCAGGCGGGATTTGTGTATCCTGGATGTGGGCGTTGGATACGGAGTGTTTCTGAAAGTCCTGGAAGAAGAAGGGTATTTCAATCTGTACGGGATGGATCCATTTCCTGAAAGTATTGAGATAACTTCAAGACATACCTCTGCGGTTTTGAAGGAAGGACGCATTGAGGATGTGAAGTGGCCATTTACGGCCGGGATGTTTGACGTCATAACGTGCCTGGATGTTGTGGAGCATCTGGAAAATCCCAGAATTTTCTTTCAACACTGCCGTAAGTATGTAAAAAATGAAGGTGTTGTGATAATGTCTACTCCCAACCGCAGCGTATTCTACGAAATGCGAAGTTGGCCAATTGTAGGGATTCCTGACAAGAACCCTACTCACATAAACGTTAAAAGGCCTCTGTATTGGATTGAATTGGCTAAGGAGGAGGGCTACGAGATTCTTGATAAATGGTTAGGTGAACACATTAGCCATCTTCGTTATATTTCCTACTTCTTAAACAAGCTAAGCGAGAAGTTAAATCTTGACCTTAGGAAGATTCCAGGGATTCGGCAGATGGAACAGTCTTTCTGCATGGTGCTTGGTCCTGCGAAAGACGGAATTTTTGGCCAGGTTTGAAGTACAAATTTATCTATGAAGTGTTGGTAAATGACCGGTAATCCAGACCGAAAGCGGAAGATATTAATGCTGGTGCTCAACGAAGTTGTCGCTGATGGTCGCGTAATGCGGGCAGCAACAACGCTGGCTGAGCACTATGACATCGAGCTTCTCGGCTGGTTACGTCCGGAATACAAGGAGAAGTATTCAAGTAAGACTTTTAGAACACATCCGTTTAAACTGCATCTGGTGGAATTGTGGACAGCGAGGTATTTGCCCAAAAACATTCTGGGTTATGCTGCGAGATATATCGAGATATTGGTTCGCATGATAAAGATCGGCAGCGCGATCAAGCCTTCCATTATTCATGCTCATGAGCTGGACGCACTGCTGATAGGATACTTGGTGAAAAGAATCACCAGGAGCAGGTTGATTTATGATGCCCACGAACTCTATAGAGAAACCGGTATATGGTGCAACAACAAGATTATTAATCGCATCAGAGGTTGGCTCGAAACAAATTTGATGGCGCATTGTGACGAAATTATTGCCTGCAATAAAGACCGTGCCAATATTATGTATAAAGAATACGGCTCACCATTCCTGCCGAAAGTGATTCGCAACTTGCCGCCTTTTTCCGAACCAGCAAAGAACGATAGGCGACTGCGAGATTTTGTTAAGGGGCAAAATCCGAATATTGACCGCATTGTTCTTCACATTGGTGGGCCTATAGCGAGAGGTGTGGATGTAGTACTGCCAGCATTGGCAAAAGTACCGAAAAACATCGGACTGATATTACTTGGACATGCACATCCCCAAGATCTTGATAACATACAACAATTAATACAAAAATATGATATTGCAGACAGAGTATTTTTGTGTCATCCAATCCCATATAGTGAGTACATAAGCTACCTCAGTTCCGCAGATTTGGGAATAGTTATTTACCCGAACACAAGCAGAAATAATTATTACTGCGCATCGAATAAAATTTATGAATTTGCGATGTGCGGATTGCCTGTTGTGTCAGTGGATTTTCCGCCATGTAGAGACATACTTGAACGATACCGCTATGGAGTTTATTTTGCGTGGAATGATCCAAATGATCTTGGTCGGGCTATTACTCAATGTTTGAGAGATGAAAATCAGTATCAGCACATGAAAAAAGAAGCCTTACGAGCTGCGGCAGAAGAAAACTGGGACCGGGAACAACTGCATCTTGTTCAGATATATGAGCAAATCTTTGTGGAAAAGAATCCTTTGCCCGAGTTGTGAGGAAATGCTCTCACAAGGATAAAAAGAAATTTTAGGAATGAGAATCCATCAGGATATAAGGCCGTCGTTGTCAGTTATCGCACTTTGTTAACGTGAGTCCATTAAGGCCGGCGGTCCCGGAGACCGGTAATGAGAATACTGATAATTTGGGCGGAAAGCATTAACAGACATACCGGCGGCACTATACATCTGTCCGGCTGGTGTCATGGTTTGAAATCTTTGGGACATGAGGTAACAATAGTTGCACCCCGCTATGGCAGTGGTAAGAATTCTCCAATTGAGGATGTTTCCTATATTCGTTTACCTGGCCGTTGTCTTGCGAGCTTTATGCTGTTGCAGGTCGGCACCGTCCTTTGGCTACCATATTGGTTGGTCAAATATCGGCCTGGGGCGGTTTATGTCAGAGCATGCTTTTTGGCGTTCATAATGCGTCTGATTTGTCGGCTGGCTGGTGTGCCTTTAATTGCTGAGGTTGCTGCGGTCGTTGATGAAGAGGCACAGATGCGCGGTCAGCGAAAAATACTGTTTTTTATACTAAGAGTTCTTAACAGACTAAACTTTCGTTCGGCTGATGGTCTGGTGTGTGTGACTCCTGGCATCCGAGAGGAGGCGATACGTAGAGGAGCGGAGCCCGATAGCACGGTTGTTATTCACAATGCGGCCCAAACAGATATTATGCGCCCAATGGATCAGAACCAGGCCCGACGGCAGTTAGGCCTGGCCGAGGAGGACTATATCGTCGGATTTGCAGGGACGTTTGCTCCGTGGCAGGGGCTGGACCTGCTGGTTCAAGCTGCCAAGCAAGTCGTGGACAACTCCGGACGGTCTGTGAAGTTCTTGTTAGTGGGTGAAGGACAGTGCCGAGAGCAATTGGAGGAAATGGTTGAGCAATTAGGCCTTGGCCGGTTCTTCTCGTTCCTGGAGTCTATGCCGTATGAGCAGGTTGCCGTTTTCAACAATGCCTGCGATGTGGTTGTCATTCCAATTTATGACCCTCGTAAACTTCGGTATGGTTTAAGTCCGTTGAAATTCTGGGATGCTGCTTCTGTCGGTGTTCCGGTGCTTGTGCCGGAGGGTTGTCAGCTGGATGATGTTCTCGAACGGCTTGGCCTGCCGGGGACTTTTCGTCCCGGTGATAGAAAATATCTTGCCGAAGCAATACTTAAGGTTCTGGGCCAAACGGAGCATTACCAATCCAGACGAAAAGATGTTCACCGAATCGTGTCCGAAGAATACAGTTGGACCAACGCAGCCGAAAGACTCATCCAACACTGCCAACGGCTCAAAAGGAAGAGGTGACGGCAACGAAAGCCTTCCCCAAAATCTTACAGGTTGCCAATCAGGCAGGCCCATTACAACTGTTTATGCCGCCGCTTAGTCGGGCCTTAAGAGAAACCGGCGCGGAAATAGAGTTTGCCTGCATGCCTTTGGGAGCGTTATGGGAAACTTTGAAACAATCCGAAATGAAGGTGCATGCGCTGCCCGTTGGAAGCTGGAAAAATCCCCTAACGTGGTTGAAACTCTACCGAGCCCTGCGTGTATTATTAAAGGCAGGCCAATTTGACTTGATGATTGTTCATACTCCGGCGATGAGCTGGGTAGCCCGGACAGCAGCTAATGGTTTGGTGCCAGCGAGCATCTATTTTGCTCATGGTCTACCCTTCACAGCCGAGCAAGCAAGGTCTAAATATCTGTTCTTTAGATGCATTGAAAAGTTAATGGCAAAATATACCGACGCTGTTATCGTAATTAATAGAGACGATGCAGACGCTTGCCGGAAAGTCAAACTAACTCGTTCAGAGGGGCACTGGTACTACGTGCCGGGGGTAGGCGTTGACGTTGACGCCTATGCCAGCCGGCCGGCTAAACATCTGCTGATAAAGCTGGAGCAGGAACTGGGGCTAAGAGCCGGTAAACCAATGGTTTTGTTTTTAGGTCGATTTATTCGGTCTAAAAGGCCGGGTGATGTTTTGGAATTAGCCCGGAGGACAGGCAATGAAGTGGATTTTGTCATGGCTGGTGAAGGACCATTGTGGGATAAAGTCAAGACTGAAGCCTCTACGATAGGCCCGCATATTAAAGTGATTGAATTTACGGACAGGATTGCCGAGCTTTTGGCTCGATGTAGTTTATTGGTACTACCAAGTGTTTTTCGAGAAGGACTTCCTCGGGTTCTTCTTGAAGCCTATGCGGCGGGCAAGCCTGCTGTAGCTTATGATGTTCGTGGTGTCCGTGATATTATTGAGCACGGGACGACAGGATATTTGGTACAGCCCTGCAATGTCGATGGGCTGTATAACGCAGTAAGAGATGTTCTCCAAGATGACGAACTCAGGATGAGGATGGGGCAGGCCGGTCAAAAAAGTGTTCGTGAGAAGTTTTCGAACGACGCGTCGGTTTCCGAGACTATGGCTGCTATCTGTAAAGTACTTCAGCAGAACAAGATTTGTAATCTGCAAGTGAACCAGTCATGTCAGAAGTAGTTTATTTCGGTGAGAGGTTGAAAAATCAAGACGAATAGGCTATAATGCGTAGTAACTCAAATTTATGAACAGCTCATTAGATAAAGAACGAACTAAAATTTGTATTCTCACTTCTGTTCATCCACCTTTCGATGGTCGAGTTTTCCATAAAGAGGCAAAAACTCTGGCGAAAGCAGGATACAATGTTGTTCTTATCGCTCAGCATACCAGAGAAGAAACCGTAGATGGCATAAGAATTGTTCCTTTGCCTAAGCCTAAGAATAGATTTGAAAGAATGACAAAAGTAGTATGGAGATTGCTCAAGCTGGCGTTGAAGGAAAAGGCGGATGTTTATCACTTTCATGACCCAGAGCTGATTCCCGTTGGTGTGATTCTGAAATTTTTTGGTAAAAAGGTCATCTATGACGTACATGAGGATGTACCCGAGCAAATTTTATCCAAGGACTATATACCAAAGTTCTTAAAGAAATTAGTTTCCGGCTCTTTTAAAATTTTTGAGAACTATTCTTCTAAGGCCTTTAGTTTTGTGATAACGGCAACAGATGCTATAGCATGTAAATTTCTCAAAAGTACCTCGAATGTAATAAGTGTCAAAAATTATATATCTGGGGAATATGCTAAAACCAAAGCTCAAAGTAAAATTAGTCATAATGTCTTAAAAGTAATTTTTGTAGGTGGCATTTATCGGGAGCGGGGAATAATAGAGGGGATAAAAGCTATGAATTTGCTTTCAGATTTACCTCTAAAGTTCATATTGTACGGTTCTGTAGATAAAAAATTCTTATTAGAACTCAAAAGTTTAGATATGATGGAGAGGTTAGACTATCAAGGAATTATACCTTATACTGAAGTTGCTGACAAATTGAAGGAAGCAGATATTGGTTTTATATGTGATTATCCACTGAAAAGACATATGGAGGGCCTGCCAGTAAAGTTATTTGAATACATGGCTGCTGGCCTTCCATCAATTGCTTCTAATTTTCAACTTTGGAAACAAATTGTCGAAAAATGTAATTGCGGCATTTGTGTTAATCCCACAAAACCTGAAGAGATAGCTAATGCTGTAAGACATCTATATAGAAATCCTGAAATTAGAAGTTTGATGGGCCAAAATGGCAGAATGGCCGTTTTAGCAGAATACAATTGGGAGAAAGAGAATAAAAAGCTTCTCTATGTTTATTCAAAAATCTTAGGAGATAACAATGTTTAGCAAGATATTAATTCTTGCTCCCCACACGGATGATGGTGAGTTTGGCTGCGGTGCAAGTATCGCAAAGTTTACTGAAGAGGGAAAAGAAGTTTTTTACATTGCATTTTCTGCTGCTGAAAAATCCGTTCCAAAGGGAATGCCTGATAATATTTTGCGCTCGGAAGTTAAAAATGCGACAAGTGCACTTGGCATAAGAGGGGCAAACCTGTTTGTGCTGAGATATCCTGTTAGGGAGTTCCCAAAATATCGCCAGGACATATTAGAAGATATGATAAGATATAATAGAGAAATTGAACCAGACTTGGTAATGTTGCCTTCTACACACGATACCCATCAAGACCATCAGGTTGTTATGCAAGAGGGTTTCAGGGCTTTTAAGAAAACCACAATGCTTGGTTACGAGATACCTTGGAACAATCTTACATTTAACACGAATGCATTTATATTTCTGGAGAAAAGACATGTAGATGCTAAAATTAATTCCTTGAAATGTTATATTTCTCAACTCGGCAGGAATTATGTTACGGAGGAACTCATACGGAGTTTGGCGACGACAAGAGGGGCTCAAATAGGCACTAAGTATGCAGAAACTTTCGAGGTGATAAGATGGATAATAAACTAG
>CAYVIT010000036.1:6602-27776 GCA_964451425.1 uncultured Pirellulales bacterium | reverse complement strand
TGTTAATGGGCGATACAGGAATCGAACCTGTGACCCGCTGATTAAGAGTCAGCTGAACAAAAACGCTAACGCCCCACCAGATAAAGCACTTACGACAATCTCAAAAACCGACTTGGCGTCCTGCTTGGCGTCAATCGTCGAAAAGTATTCTAAGTTGATAGAGTTGATCAAAGCCTGGCCCGATCTCTCTGAGGAAACAAAGCGAGCAATCTCGAGGATGGCCGGCACTGATTCGAAAGAGGAAGATTAGCACCTTGAATAATGACAGGAAAAATAAAAGATTTCAGGTGACAATGAATACACTTCTGTGTATGGTAATGTCGATCATCCTGCGTTTGCTAATCTCAGCGAGCGAGTGAATGAGGTTTTGGATCACATAACAGCGAATCAACAAAGGTACTTAGACGATGATGGTAAAATGTGCCCTGTTGTAATAGCACTTGCACGCCAGAAAGTTGAAGAAACGGATGCCGGTCAACTTGTTGCTGCGATTAATCCCGATCGTAGAATATACGCTGTACTTAAACCTACTCCTGCGGAGGATCTCCATCGTACTAAAGTAGTATTTGATTGTTCCAGGGAAGTCATGAGTCCACAAGAATATGAGCACTTTTGTCTATCCCTAAGTGGCGGTTATCTGGCTATTCGCATTGCCCAAAAATACGATGAAGGTCAAATCTCGTATGAAGTGGCAAGGGAGTTGATTGACCAGGTGTTTCCACCCGATCAGGATTAGTCTTATTCCCTGCGAATTCTACTGGCTATTTCCCGGATCCCATTTTCCATAAGTGCTTATTCACAATTCACAATCCACACTTAAACATTCCGATGGTATAATATGGCCATGGATGAAGATTTGATTGAGCTCGGTCGAGATATCGGGGAAGCTGTAATTACTCCTGTGTGTTTTAGAGTTGGCCGCCTGGCTGTGTTAAATTGTGGCTCAGGTTGGTTGAAAATAACAATTAATCACAAGGCCTTTGACTGCGAGGCAGAGTTGCTGCCACCAGATCAGGCAAAGCATTTTATTAACTGGATGACTAAGATGGGGCTGATCATGACACACTGTCCTTGTGTGTTGGAAATAATCAGGGACAGCAACAAGCCCGATTCTCGAACTGATACCCCTCAACACGAGATCGGCCATTCTATAGGCGTAAAAGCCCTCTGAGAGCTACCAGTCTTGTCAACTGTACAAGGTTGACAATATGTGACTGGGCCCAATCACTACTAACATCTATTTTGTGGACTAATTCTCACCAGGAACCAATGAGAAAAACAGCAAAATAAATCTTACTATTTCTCCAGAATTAGTTTGACATACCCGATTATAAGTTTATAATTTAAGCAGTTAGATGAAAATAATTGTTTAGGAGATCATGGAAATGGCAAAGACACAGGCGGTAATATACTTGCGAGTTAGCGGTAAAGGCCAGGTTGATGGGACCGGTTTTGACCGCCAAATGGACACGACCCTGGCGTATGCAAAAAAGGCTGACTACCGAGTTATTAAGAGATACAAGGAAGCACACACAGGCACAGAGATTGGGCGGCCGATCTTCAATGAAATGCTACAGGACTTGCTCAGTAATGGCTGCCGAATAGTCATCGTGGAAAGCCTTGATAGATTGGCCCGGGACCTGTCCATCCAGATGCAATTACTGGCCATACTAATAACCGGGGGCATTACCCTGGTAGCAGCCAGTACCGGTCGAGATATAACGGCGGACATGCAGTCGGATCCTATGCTCAAAGCAATGGTCCAGGTCCAGGGTGTGTTCGCTGAGCTCGACAAGAGCCTGCTCGTCCGTAAGCTGGCAAAGGCCAGGGAGCTGCGGAGAAAACAAACCGGACGCTGTGAAGGCCGAAAGCCTTTTGGCACCCGGCCAGGGGAAGCGGAAGTCATTGAACGAATGAAGCATCTCTATCGCAAGCCCCGCAAAGGCAACCGACTGGGCCATCACCAGATCGCCCTGCAGCTCAACGAGGAAAGCCGGCCTACACGGACCGGCAAGCCCTGGTCAGCAGTAACGGTTAAGCGAGTGTTGGAGAGAGTGTAGCTGATCCAGTGATGGACCATACTTTATTAACGGAGTCTTTGGACACATGCCGCCGTTTAAGCCACGAACGCTGGCCACTGATACCAGTGGGGCGTAAAAGGAGGAGATCGTTGATTCTGGCGAAGGTGGCGTTCAGGAAACCATACGGAGATCGGAGATTGAAAGGCGTTATTTAACTATACCTGGAACGGCCTTATGGTAAAGAATATTCACGTACTGGCCTGCCGTATTGGTCCATGTGTACTCCTGGCCCGTAAGCATTTTGTTTGATTCGCAACTGTTCGCCTGGTACTCCACCCCAGTCAGGCTTCAAAGTTACTGGTTGACCATACTGATTCATGTGGATCCCGGGGCCATAAGCATTTGCTCTCAACCCAGTTGAATGGAGAATTGATCGCTTAAACCCATATATGCTTTCGAACACTCCTGTCTTAGTTCTTCTGGCCCCTGAGTAGTTTTCATCACGCTGGATGTGAATTAATGTATAGTCGGTCATACATTGAGGCAGAAGATTGGGGGTATTGATAGTAAGTAATTCAATTAAAATCTCTCTGTCTTGAGGATCAAGTTGGTATGTTTCGCATAAAGCGTCCATCTCTCTTTGGAGGTTTGGATCATTTTTGGCAGCTTCATTAAAGTTGTCAACTCTCCTTTTCTTCTCTTTTTGCACTGCTTCGTAGTTTGGCAATTTGCAGCTCTCAAAAGTCAATAGAAAAGGATGTTCTTGACCATAATCGCTTAACCAGTACCTATAAGCAGTGCGTGTACAATCACCATTTTGGCTCTCGGTAATTGGTTGCTGTGTAAACTGAGGCAGATCCGAAAAACTGAGACTGTTACTGTCATGAATATTAAAACCATATAGCCTCAATACATCCTTACGGATCATACCAGTACGTATCTGGCTTCGTGAAATAAGTGATGAAGAAGTTGAACATCCAACAATGAACAAGGTGGACAAAACCAATAAAAGTTTTTTCATGGTCACACCCCTTTCACAAGTGAGTCGAAAAACACATAAGGTTATGGATCGACACTTTTATTTTACCAATACTACTCCCAATTAGTCAAACATGGAATAAGGGGTGCTGTGATACCAATGACTTTGAGATCGGCCAACAGGGAGCCTGTGAGAAGCCAGAAAAATGGCAAAACAGGCTATTTTGGGCTATTTGGTCATTTTTCGTGTAACAGACTTGGGGACCGGAAGTACTTGGAAGTTGCTTACGATTCGGCAAAAAAATATGTAGATACCACGAAAAAATTTTAAGGGCCTAAAACAATTATATTTGTTCAAAAATACACAAACGGCCAACTCAGCCTTCGGTCTAAATAGGATTTTCAAAAAACCTTCTTGCGTTCTTTGTAAGAAAGGCGATAATTGTAAGTATGAAATCTGAACACGATCAATTCAGTTTACGGAACCCAAATAAAATCATGGCCAGGGATATGTCTGTCGGTAACGCAGGCAAACGCTTGTTCAGAGCGTCATTGAGCAATTCCCTGGCCATAATTTTTGGAAGGACGTGTCTTATGGAATCTGAACAAACAACAACCATACCAGATGATGTAATCAACGAATTCAAAAAAGAGTTAGATTGCTATGCCCCACCTTTCCAGAGGAAAGCACTGGCGGTATTAAAGAAAATGTTGCCGGGACTAGAGGCGGAATACGAAGAAAAGCAAATCAGCCAGACAACGAACATCGAAAAAATCATTAACGGTCTACGTGACAGTCATGCTTACAAAGGACATCTAAGAAGCATGGTAAAGGAACTGGCAGAAAAACTGACTTATCACAAACCGATATTTCAGCAGGCAATCATTACTACTCTGGAAAGTCAATTGCCGGAACTGGAAAAAACTTGCGAGGAAGAACAAGCCAGGACCTCACTTATTGATGACCTGTTGAATGAAATCGTTCAACCTTTGTCGACCGCCCAGCTTGTTCTTCTGGTAAAGGAATTGAGGGACAGAGTCTGGTAGCATGGAGCTTGTTTATTGCTTATGGACGAAGCAGAAATCAAACAAATCGCAGAACAGATCTCGAACCATATCACGGACGAGTTAAACAAGTGTATGAAGGACTTACAGCCAAAGTCTCTGGACCGCTTGCTCTACACTTCTGGCGAAATGGCTAAGATGTGCGGAGTGCATAAAAATACATGGTGTGTTTGGGTCCGCAAGGGCGTTGCTCCGCAGCCGGTGGATATTGGCGGTGCCAGAAGGTGGCTTGCTGCCGATATTCAAAAGTGGGAGAACAAATTGAAGCGATCATCGAACGTTGTCTTGAGGGCAGCGAGAAAGGATTGAGAAAGTGAAATGACAAACGAAAAACGTCTCATTGCATTTATAGCAGCACTTAAGAACCAAGATCAGCAATCCACAAAAAAAGACATTAAAAAATGGCGGGCTGAAAAAGAACAAAAGGTCGGGTCCCCGGGGGATACATATCATATGCTTGAAGATTACAGAGACAAGCATTGGGACGAGTACGCATCCTTCTGTGGTAATACCAAAGCCGCATTAAAGAACTTAGAAAAAGTGAGTAGTTATCAAGGTGTGCCATGGTATCCTGATCTATGGGATCGTTTTACCAAACCGGAAGTTATTGCGGATCTTGGACAGTGGGCAGATAAAATCGGAAAGGACCATGCTGTGGGTTGCGAACAGCCCTGGGACAATGATGATTCCGCCTATATGTCCAACTCTGAGGCAATTGTTACTTTTACTTCGAGCAAAATGCCACTTCCAAAACTAAGTAAGCTACTAAACCATCCAAACAACACCATTCGCTTTATGCGAAAAGGTCAAAGATGCAAGGTACATATCGGTGACTTTAGAGACTATGCAAACCAGCACTATGTATCAAGTGTACTTGCAAATGAAATAGCGGACGATATCCTTGCTGACAGAGAAGCTCAACGAGAAAAAGAGGACCGTCATAAGAAAAAAACGGGCAAATAGCAAAGTCTACTTTCTGCCCTACTTTCCTTTACTTCCCTTCACTTTCCACAGTACTTGGTTTTTCACGTTGTCCATGCAATAACCACCGCCTCTAACTTTCCTTACTTTCTACAATTTTCGTTACCGATTCATATTGTAGTATAGCCAGCATGACTCAAAAAAAAGCAAAACAAAAGGCCGTGGCTGCGATCCGAACTATCGTAGAAGCGGCCAAGAAACTCGCAAAAGCAGAAGAAATTTACTACGAATCACCATCCAAATACAAACAGGAAGGAAAGAGAAAATGTTCATAAAAAGCAAGGCCGAGGCAGCCACCCCGGCCCGTAACAACAACTTGCATAAAACAACCTACCAAACTTACGTCGGAAAATCAAGCAGAAAATCTTCAGCATTTTCGCTTGCTGCCCGGTTGGCTGCGGAGCTCGAGGCAATACAGTTCACGTTGCTGAATCCACATTTGCGGTCCGTTGAACGTGGAATTATTCGCAGACTATCTCAGTCTACTTTCAAAAAAATCCAGGCCGTTGCATAATGAAAGACTTACTTCAACATCTTAACATCAAGGTCATTCGGCCAGAAGGCAACAACCAACTACTCTGCCAATGCTCCTGGTGTGATCGCCAGAAGCTGCGTGTCATTTCTTATAGTGGTTGGGAAGTAGAAATGAGCCATAAAATGTTTTTTGAAAAATGTTTACTATGAATGCACACGAAGCTTTACAAAAACTTATTGACGCTGCACCGATCTACGAAAAGCCGATTGACGAAACCGATGGAATAGTTTTGAAGGACGATCACCCTGACACATTAGCTGAAATATTCGAGAAGCACAGCTCCGTCATACACCGAAACAACTGCATAGACGGTTGGAGCATCTATCATAAAAACCAGTATCAAAAAGTTGAACATGAAGAAGAAATCAGGATGCACATTCGGAAGTTCATTCTTCAATGTAAAGTTAAGCGGAAACAAAAACAAGGGGATGGCTCGTTCAAAAGATACCTTGCTACTCCTGATAAAAAAATGAAGACAAAATACTTCATCAATAACGTCCTCAACTGGTTGGATATGCCACCGCAACACTTATTGCCAGGACAAAAAGCTCCTTGTTCATTGGACGGCAAATTAGATCCCAAAAATATCATTGCCATGAAAAATGGCCTGCTCGATGTTACGAACCGCAAGAAACCAATACTCAGGCCACATACACCAGAGTTCTATACTTTGAATTACATGCCGTTCGATTACGATCCACAAGCTACAGCCCCAACGTGGCTATGGGCTTTGAGTGAATATTTCCAGGACGAACAGGGTAACCCGGACCAGCTTGTTCCAGATATATTGCATGGCTGGATTAAGCGGTTCCTGTTACGCAATACATCACATCACAAAATTCCATGTCTCATTGGACACAAGCGAACAGGCAAAGGCACGATCGGAAGGACCATTGTCAGGTTGATTGGCCCCAGGAATGTGACGAGTATTACGATTGCAGGCTTAACTAAAAACTTCGGACTCCAACCATTATTAAATAAGCAGCTCGGCATCATCTGGGACGCATCAATCACCAGTCGAAATTCAGACGTCATGAGATCAGTTGAGATCCTCAAGAATATCAGCGGTGAAGATGGATTTAATATCGATATAAAAAATCGAGAGCAGGTAGAGGTGTTCAAATTACAACTCAACCTCATGGTCATTGCTAATGAAATGCTTGACCTGCGTGACTCAACTGGAGCCTTAGCTGGTCGGTGGACTTTCCTGGAAACAACAAAGAGTTTTTATGGACATGAAAATCCGTCTATTGAAACGAAAATTGCAGGTGAATTATCAGGAATTCTGAACCTTGTTCTCCAGGCTCCGGAAGCATTAATTGAACATCCCAAAAGCATGATAATGAAAGAAGAAGCTGAAGAACTTTCATCGCCATATATTGCCTTCATTCACGATTGGTGTGTGATTGATCAAGACGTATTTATCCCCGTCGATGTACTCTGGATTTACTACTGTGAATGGGCAAAAAGGACCAGGCACGAACCGCCAAGTCCACAGAAATTTAAGGTGCGATTCAACGGTGTTCATGATGCCGTAAAAAGGTGCCGGCCGATGCTCAATGACGATGATATTTGGTCCATGAAGCAGGAGTACTCCCTGGACGCGCGTCCAGGACCGGAGCTAAATATCCTTAAACGACCACATAGTTACAAGGGAATTGATATCAAGAGTGAATGGAAAAATGTATGGGCAGTCCAAGAACATGGCGTTTAGTCCAAGAGCGTCCAGGAGTGAGAGTGCATACCTGGACGCAAAAAAAGCTGGATAGTGAGCTGGAAAGAGAGATTTTTGTCTCTTTTTGCCTCTGCCGTCCAAGTGTCCAAGTATTTGGTGTATTAAGAAGGTAGTAAATAATAGAGGTATATATATGAGTATAAAAACACAGGTGTATATTTTTTTCAGTAAAACTCAGAAACTTCCTGGACGCTTGGACGCAAATGTTATTCTCTGACTTATCATCACCGCAAATTGGGCTTGCTCCTCCCCAGAAACAAAAGGCCAGAGACAAGGATCCACGCTTCCGATCTGAGTCCTTCCGCCAGGCGGTTCGTAGGGTGCTGGTAGACATTGGTGAAGAACCGAATTACGGAAACTTCCGGAAGTACGATGGCCTCATTGACTGGGAAGTATATGCCAATAATCTTGACCATCCTACCAGAACAGCATTGTGCAATATCTTGGATGGCCAGGGACAAAAAGTTATGGTCGATGGTATCCCGGTCCATGTGGCTGAAGATATACCAGTTTGTAGTGAAATTGAAGCAGCGGAATTGTTAGCGAAAGAATCAAAAGCATTTGTGAAGTGGTGGTAAACAAAGGAACTCGTTATGAAAAAACCAAAATTCACAGTTGATGACCATTTAGAAACGGGACAAAAACTTCACCCTATCAGGGAGACTCTATTGTCCCTTTGTGTCAAGATTGGGAACGCCTATCCAATTGGAGGCCGAGCTTATCGCTTGGCTAATAAGGCGTTGGGTGCGGTTGAGTCTCTACAATGTGAACTTGATAATTGTTTATTCAGGGGAAACCCTGATCTTGGAGACAATGCAACCAAGGTCTATTACGGTTCCGATGATGCTGTGCGTACTGGACGAGAACCTTTGGACCGGAAAGTGAAATGATTATGGATGCACTACTCTTATCTGCTCAAGAAGCCGCAACATTGCTTGGCATTGCCAGGTCGCATTTGTATGCAATGCACAGTTCCGGTCGGCTTGGCCCCCTGCCGATTTCACTTGGCCGGCGAACATTATGGTCTCGACAGGAGCTTGGAGAGTGGGTAAGGTGTGGTTGTCCGGCACGGCATGAATGGATCCAACGGAATATTGACAACAGTGTTTGTAAGGCGGTATGATAAAATCGAGGTGTGAAAATGCGAATATTCAAACCGAAATACAGAGACAAGAAAACCGGCAAACTTAAATCTGTTAGCAAGCATTGGATTGAGCTAAGGGACCATTTGTATATAGTCCGTCGATTTCCAGGTTTCACTAACAAATCGCAAAGCGAAGCTCTTGGCAAGCAGATTGAGCAGTTGGTGAGTTGTCGGATATCGGGTGATCAACCAAACCCTGAATTAACCCGCTGGCTTGAAGGGATACCCAACAAATTTAGGGAACGGTTTGCTAAGATTGGTCTTATTGATCCAACCAGAGCAGCGGCCGGGAAACCCCTGGGAGATCATCTTGAAGATTTTCGGAAGTCTCTGGGTGATACTACTAAACATGCGAAACACACAGCAAATACTCTTAGGAGGATCTTCGATGCTTGCCAATTCAGGAGATGGACAGATATCTCTGCGAGCAGACTTTTCAACTATCTGAGTGATCTCAAAAACAAGGGAAATACTTCGCAGCGAACATTCAACCATGCCCTCAAGGCAGCAAAACAATTTGCTCGTTGGATGGTAAAAGATGGCCGGGCCAGCACGTCTCCGATCGAGCACTTAAAAAACGAGACAATAACTATTCGTGTTCGACAACGCCGAGCAATTGAGCTGGATGAGCTCAGGCGGTTATTAGAGGTAACTCAAACATCTGAACCCCGTTTTGGTATGACAGGCCATGAGAGGCATTTGCTTTATCGACTGGCTGTTGAAACGGGGTTGCGTGCTAACGAACTACGAACGCTTAAAGTATCGGCATTTGATTTTCAAAACTGTAGCGTAACGGTCCTCAATACTAATGCCAAGAACAAAAAGGAAGCCATATTACCTTTACGTGCAGACACAGCGATCCTGTTCCAGAGTTTTTTCATCGGCAAGTTACCTGGCGTTCGAGTTTTCAAGGTCCCTCAACGAACAGCCGAAATGCTACAAGCAGATTTAGCACAAGCCAACATTGATTACATTGACGAGAGTGACCGTGTTTTTGATTTCCACGCCCTCAGAGGACAGTGCGGATCTTTTTTGGCTGCGAGTGGTGTTCACCCAAAAGTGGCTCAGACAATTATGCGACATAGCGACATAAACCTGACAATGAACTCTTATACACACATTCTCCAAGGACAGGAGTCTAAGGCAGTTGCCAGCTTACCGGACCTGTCTTTTCCAAGTAAACAAAAGCAGGCAGCGATGGCAACTGGAACTGATGGCAAGAATAATGACTTGGCGTCTGGCTTGGCGGTTGGACGTGGAAAACAGCAGGCTTCCATGGACAGTGGAGGACAGGGCAACGAAACCGATGAGAGTAAAAACCGCATTTTGAATGGGCGATACAGGAATCGAACCTGTGACCCGCTGATTAAGAGTCAGCTGCTCTACCGGCTGAGCTAATCGCCCGAAATCGTTACAAAGTAAAAAATAAACATCAAATCCAACTCTGAATACAAAATGCGTTCCAACAAACTCCCGCCACCTTATACATAACGGGCCGGTATTTCAAGAAGATAAAAGTAAATTTTACTATTTTGATGCTGATAAACAGCAAGTTCCAACACCATATTTCGACCGGTTCGTGCCACAACTCAACCGTATAGTATTATTGCTGTGAATCTCCCTACTCAGTTTGTACAGTATTTTACAAAATGGATTGAAATTGAGCTGCCAATTGGGGTATTATGTCAATCGAATAAATTATACATTTTTAGGAGACAAAAATGGAATCGATAAATCGCAGAGAATTTATTAAAAGTTCAATAGGGGCAGCTACAGCTTTTACTGTTATGTCTCAAAACAAAAGTCTGGGGGCTGCAAACAAGGTCATGTTGGGAATAATGGGTGTCGGAGGTCGAGGACGGGCGTTATTGAGCAGTCTTGTGAAAAGGTCCGACGTTGTGATTAAATATATCTGCGACGCGGATACACGACGTTATGGGCCGGCAGCGGAAATCGTGATGGAAGGCCACGACTACAAGCCGAAATTCGTACAGGATTTTCGGAAAATGCTTGATGATGACGAAGTCGATGCAATCGTTATATCAACCTCGGACCGCTGGCACGCACTTGGTACAATAATGGCGTGCCAGGCAGGTAAAGACGTCTATGTAGAAAAGCCGCTGTCGCTGAGCATTTGGGACGGCAGAAAGATGGTTGAGGCGGCCCGTAAATACAACAGGGTCGTTCAGGTTGGAACGCAGAGCCGCAGCGCCCCCTATACCGACAAGGCAGCGGAGTATATTCGAAGTGGTAAATTGGGGGACGTCTATCTTGCCCGTGTGTTCCTTATGCAGGAATCGGGGCCTATCCATGTAGCCGATGTTCAGCCGGTGCCAGAAGGTCTGGATTATGATTTGTGGTGCGGGCCGTCACCCAAGCTGGCCTACCGCCCGGGTATATGGTTCTGGAGGCTGTGGGATTTTTATGTCGGCTATATTATGGCTGATATGACCCATCAAATTGATTTGGCGCGATACCTGATTGGGAAGAAATATCCGGACACTGTCTGTAATGCAGGAGGAGTATATCACTTCAATGACGGCAGAGAACAGCCGGACACTCAGTTTGCAACGTTCGAGTTCGGTAAACTTACCGTACTTTTCGAAGCATCGCTGTGGTCACCTTATATGCACCGGATTGTCCACTTGAAAGATAAGACCAAGTTTCCCGACTGGCCTTTCAGCGCAACGAAGCTGGAAATATGCGGAACTAAAGGACTTATGTGCTTTGGCAGGCATGGGGGCGGATGGCAGGTATTCGAGGGTGACAGCAATGTGCGGGAAAGCAAAGCGGTTGTGTCGGAGCCGGCAACCTTGAAATTCGGAAGCATAATAGATGCGCACTTTGATGATTTCATAAACTGTATCCGCAGCCGAAAGAAACCTAAAGCCGATGTTGAAGAGGCACATCTGTCGATGGCGCTGTGCCACCTTGCGAATATTTCATACCGTGTCGGCAACCGTAAACTTAAATATGACGGCAAAACCGAAAAGTTTGTCGCAGACAATGAAGCCAACAAGTACTTAAAGGCCAACTACAGAAAGCCCTGGGTTGTGCCCGAAAAAGTATAAGAACTTCTGAGGGTGGAATAAATCAGATTACGATGGGAATTAGATGCTCAAAAGAATTTTGCCGTTAGTATTTTTATTTCTGAACTGCTGCAATTTGTGCCATTCGCAGTGGATCGAGATTAGCAATCAAAAGGCATCACAAGAACCGACTGAGTTGGGCGGCCCAAGGATAGTTGCAGAATACGATATAAATGACAAGGATATTTCACAGGAATGTCCTGCATACATTTTCATCCGCTACAGCAAGGATTCAGGCACCACTTGGGAATTTCTTTCTATGGAACATCTGCAAGGCAATGGTTACGGTCTTGTAGAGAGTTCGGGGCAAAAAAAAACAATCTGGTGGGGAACAAGCGAGACAAGCTTTAAAACAATCGGCAAAACGAATATTGCGGACTTTAATCGGTTAAAATTTCAAATCCGTGGAATGAAGATGCTGCGGGTGCCTGCGGGGGAATTCATAATTAGGAGTCTGCCGGGCGGAGGTTATGACGAGTCAGAATACCAGGAATCCGGCAGTAACCTTCCTTTGTTTTATATAGCAAAATACGAAACGACCGTTGCCATGTACACAGACTATCTTAACGAAATCGGCAAAGAAGGAGCAGGCTGGAATAAGCGAATGTCGAACAGTAGTCGCTGTGGTATTGTTCAGAACGGAGCTGCCCCTAATTTTACTTACAGTGTAAAACCGGGCAGGGAAAACTATCCAGTTACATACGTTTCCTGGTACGATGCAGCAGCGTTTCTGAGGTGGTGCGGCTTGAGACTGCCGAGCGAGGCGGAATGGGAAAAAGCTTTTCGCGGTGGAATTTATTTAGATGGCGACAAAAGGAAGGAACATGAAAATCCTCTGCCCGAAAGAAAGTATCCCTGGGGAAATGAATTACCAAACGCCGAGGGTGTTTATCGATGCAATTATGATGGTGATGACGATGGGTTCCCGTATACAGCTCCGGTAGGAAGTTTTGATAAATTCAATTGTCCTTATGGAGCGTGTGATATGTCGGGAAATGTAGCGGAGTGGACGTTAGGCTGGTATTCAACTTCATATCATGTGGGATTGGATGGATTTAGAATGGTCCGCGGCGGTTCGTGGATGGCTGTTCCGTACGCCTGTGATGCTATCACGGGGGCAACACAACTACCTCTCAAAGAAAGCAGTATCATGGGATTTCGAGCATGTTATGGGACCAGCCCCGTTAGAAGTAAGTCAGATTCGGGAAGTGTCGGAGCTTCGTTTGGGACTTCTAACGGGGCAAGGCAAATCACGGCGGCGATTGATTAATCGGCTATGGATATTGCTCTTAGTATTAAGGAACAGTTGAAGAATAAGCAACAAACACTTGTTCGGTAAAAAAGGATTTGAAAACAATCTTGGCGCCTTGTTAGCTTTTCTTTACATTATTAGCTCCAAAATTGCTCATCAAAAGTATAGGATTAGTGATATGGGAAATTTCGTATTAAAATTATCACATTTTCATACCGGATTTATACTCAGTGAGGACTTAAAATGACAAGCTTTAAGAAAAAATACTTTACCGTTTTGCTTTTGGCGGGCCTGTTATCCGTTATTCCAAGATTGAGCTGGGCGAGGGTGAAAGCGTGGGAGGGTAAGATAACCATTCCGACATACGGCTGGGCAGAGGATGTGAATCCGAAGTTTTGGGCACTTGAAGGCAATGTAAAATTCTCGACCACAGTCAAAGGCTCCATCGTCTACCCCTATACGATGCAGGACCATCTTTCCAGGACAAAGGAAGATGTAACTTACAAAGCCTTATTTCTTGAAAACGACTACCTGAAAATCACGTGCCTTCCTGAACTGGGCGGCCGGCTTCATTCGGTCTTCGACAAGACGGAGCGCAAGGAGATGTTCCACCTCAACAACGTTATCAAACCGAGTATGATAGCGATGCGTGGGGCTTTTATCAGCGGCGGCGTTGAGTGGAACGCAGGGCCGCAGGTACACACCGTCACGATTGTCTCGCCGGTCGACGCACTCATCGGCAAGAATCCGGACAGCTCAGCTTACATCGAGTTAAATAATATCGATAAAATCTTTCGGAACCGCTGGACAGTGCGCGTTACTCTGCATCCCGGTAAAGCCTATCTCGACGAGCAGATTCGTATTTTTAATCCAACAGATGCAATCAATCCATATTACTTCTGGAACTGTACGGCCTTTCCATGCAGGGCCGGTACGCGTTTTATCTACCCAATGACACTGGGGACAGACCATCACGGAACCACTTTTTTCTCCTGGCCCATCCACGAAGGCAAGGACCTTTCCTGGCTGAAGAACTATGAGACATGGGCTTCTATTTTTTCTGTTAACTGTGCCTTCGATTTCTTCGGGGCCTATGATGTGGATGCAGACCGCGGCATAGTGCAAGTGGCGGACCACAATAAACTCAGCGGGAAAAAGGCCTGGACATGGGGTACGTGGGATTATGGCCTGGTCAGCCAAAAGAACCTGACCGATGATGACGGCCCGTACATAGAGGTCCAGAGCGGGCCGCTGCCGACACAGTCGGACTACGGGATGCTGCTGCCCAGACAGGTCATATCGTGGCAGGAATGGTGGTATCCGGTTCACGGACTCGGAGACGGCTTCGAATATGCGACAAAGGATGTTGCTATCCAGACATTTAGAGCCGATGAAAAGCTTCAACTGCGTATGCTGGGAACGAGCACTTTTCGTGGGGCGAGCTGCACACTTTCTGAGAACGGTGAGGAACTTTTCAGAAAAAGAATAGACATATCGCCCAGAAAACCCGCAATAGTAGAGCTCTCGTCGGCTCCACAATCGGGCGTCGATGTCACGCTCAAGACAAGGAACGGAGATGTTCTGGCGTCCTTCACCACACCTTTGCCGATTCCCAAGGTTTCGCCACCCGATGTATCCAAGCTAATGACGAAGCCTGACGAGCAGCTCAGTGTCGACGAGAAGTACAGCAAAGGTCTAAAATATGATTTGGCAACGAACCGTAAAAAGGCACGTGAGTACTATGAAAAGGCACTCGCAGAAGATGCGCAACATCCTCTTGCGCTGCGCGGTCTGGCAGTACTCGATATCGAAGCGGGACTTTATGAGGATGCTATTGAGCAATTAGAAAAGGCCCTTTTACGCGATGAAAGTGACGGATTGTCGTGGTTCTTTTTGGGCGTGAGTCATTTAAGGCTAAGAAACGAAAAGGAAGCGCTCAGATGTGCGCACAAGGCAACAGCATGCTCTGGTACAGCGTCCGGCGGCTATGACCTTGCCGGCCGTGCCTATATGCGTTTGGGTGATTTCCCGAAAGCCATAGAGGCATTTGAAAAGGCAGTGCGACTCAACCCAAAGGATACCAAAGCGAAGAACCATATGATACTTGCTCTATACGCTTCGGGGAATAAAAGGTCAGCATATAAGAAGGCCAAAGAAAGAATTGCTACAAATCCCACCGATTTGGTTCCACGAGCATTGTTAGCGCTGCAAAATAAGAGAGCAATGGCCCGTTTTGTTGTAGGGGAAGCGCGAGATTTTGTCGGTGAATATGATTTTGAGATGTTAGAGACCAGTCTTGTATTCGCAGAGCTTGGTCTTCTTGACGAAGCCGTTGAACTGCTTGTGACAAAGTATGTCGCCAATCCCCATGCTGAGCAGAGTCCCCTGCCACTTTATTACCTGGCTTATTTTACATCACGACAGGGAAACGCGACCATCGCAAGGTCATATCTTAGCCAGGCTGAGCAGACTTACAAGGACTATGTATTCCCATCACGTCCCGAAGCAATAGACGTGCTTAAGTTTGCTGTTTCGGACAAACCCGATGATGCGTATGCTCATCTTCACCTTGGCAATCTATACGCGAATTTCGGCCGAGTCGATGAAGCTGCCGAGCATTGGCGAAGGGCTTATGAATTCAATCCATCTTTAAGTATTGCATTTAGAAATATGGGTCTTTACTGCTGGGCGGTGGAGGATGACCTTACAAAAGCCGAGGATTTTTACCGCAAGGCGATTGAAGCCCAGCCGGAAGACCAGACGCTGTATCGAGATTTGGCGGATATTCTGTTAGCTGCAAAAAAACGCGGTGAAGCGATAAAGGTCCTCGAAGCCACACCTTCTGAGAAAATGAGGCGAGCGGACGTGATTATCATGCTCACCCAGGCATACGTTGATGAGCAAAGGTACACCGATGCGATTGATTTGCTCGATTCGACGCCCTACTTTGTGAACTGGGAAGGCCAGACAATCACATGGGACCTGTTTCATAAGGCACATCTGGAGCGGGGCCAGGAACGTTTCAAGAAAAAGGATTTCAAGGGAGCATTAGATGATTTTGAAGCTGCATTGACCTATCCGGAAAATATAGGTGTCGGCCGGTCAAATAAACCCCAGGAAGCACAGGCCCTATACTGGAAGGGACAGGTATTGCAGGAACTTGGACGCCTTGAGGAAGCGCGCTCGGCCTGGAATGAGGGAATTGCCGGTCCTGAAGGTTCAAAGAAACAGAACCAATACCGGGAACTCTGTAAAAAGGCCCTTTTAGCGAATAAGTGGCTGCTTTGAACCAGAAGACAGAGGGCAGAAGACATACCATCTGACTTCTGATATTAAGTGGGAGATAATATGGACTTAAGTGCGATTGGAATCGAAACCAATTTTAGTAATTTAGACTGGTGCATTGTCATTGGGTACCTGTTGGTCATTGTAGCTGTCGGCGTATATATAAAGCGATACATCAGCAATGTTACAGATTTCATGGTTGCGGGACGAGGCTTAAAGACTTTCCTTGGTGTTGCAACAATGATAGGGACCGAATTAGGTCTGGTTACGGTGATGTATTCTTCGCAAAAGGGCTTCACCGGACTATTTGCGGCCTTTCATATAGCATTTGCCTCAGCTATTGTGTCCTTGGTTGTCGGTCTTACAGGATTTATTGTCGTGCCGCTTCGCAGAATGAAAGTGATGACCATCCCGGAATTTTACGAGAAGCGCTTCGGTCGCGGGGTGCGGATATTGGGAGGAACCATCTTAACCTTTTCCGGCATCCTGAATATGGGAATGTTCCTTAAAGCCGGCTCGATTTTCGTGATGGGTATCACAGGGATGACGTCGGAATATGAACTCAAGATAATAATGAGCGTTCTGTTAGGGATGGTCTTGTTATACACCACTCTGGGCGGGATGGTTTCGGTTGTAGTCCTCGATTATATCCAGTTTGTGGTATTGTCGTTCAGCCTTTTGGTAACCAGTGTTTTTGCCATCAGATACCTTGGCTGGGGTAACATTATTGATACGGTGTCTCAATTAAAGGGAGAAGCCGGTTTTAATCCGTTCGACGCTAAAGGATTCGGAACATCATATGTGATATGGATGTTCTTTTTGGGTCTGGTCAACTGTGCGATTTGGCAGACGGCCGTGATACGCGCGTGCTCGGCAGAAAGTATCAAAATTGTCAAGAGGCTCTATACCTTTGCTTCTGTCGGGTGGCTGATTCGGTTTTTGTTACCGTGCTTTTTTGGGATTTCTGCCTTTGTATTCATAGCACAGCATCCAACACTCAAGAATGTATTTTTGCCGGAAGGTTCTGTTGCCGATTCCCAGGTGACGTTAATGGCGATGCCGGTATTCCTGAGTCAAATTCTTCCCTTCGGGCTTATCGGTATTGTTTCGGCAGGTATGTTGGCTGCGTTTATGTCCACTCACGACAGTTACCTGTTATGCTGGAGCTCGGTGCTGACACAGGATGTTGTGGCCCCCTGGTTCAAAAATGGTCTGTCATCAAATGTACGTTTGCTGCTGACGCGAATTTTTATTGTAGCTATCGGGATTTTTATCCTGGTTTGGGGACTGTGGTACGATTTAGGGCAGGACTTATGGGATTATATGGCGATTTCGGGAGCAATTTATTTCAGCGGAGCCATCGCATTGCTTGTCTTTGGTATATACTGGAAACGTGCGAGTAAAGTTGGTGCCTATCTGGCCTTGATATGCGGATTTGGAGCATTCATAGGACTAAAGCCGGTACAAAACATCCTGGGTATTGATGTGTCAAGTGAAATTGTCGGCCTGACTGTTATTGCGTGCGCAATAACGTCCATGGTTTTCGGCTCTTTAATATTTCCTGACCGCAACAGACCTTCAGGACAGAAGGAGTAGCACGATATGAATTTTTGGATTAATTTCTGGTCATTCTTTTTCTTTGCAAGTCTCGCTATTTTTGCAGTTCTCGCTGTGGTTGTTACAATCGGCGGCTTTTATAACATTCGGTCGCTGTTCAAAAGTCTTACAAACCGGGCCGACCAGAATGATGACCAGTCGTGAACGATTAATGGCGACTTTGCGCGGTGAACCGGTCGACCGGCCCGCAGTCAATTTCTATGAAATAGGGGGATTCCAGATTGACCCGTCCGACCCGGACGAGTTCAACGTCTATAACGACCCATCCTGGCAACCTTTGCTGCAGTTAGCTGAGGAGCAAACAGATTTGATTCGTATGCGGAGTCCTGTCAGGCCGCGCTCACATGAGGCCGAGATGTCGCTTGACAAGACCGGCGCTGGCAATTGCCGCGATGAATTCTTCAAGACAGAGAAATATACGGAGGATGGGAGCCGATTCAAACGAGTGACTTTGAAAATTGGTGGCAGGACTATGACATCTCTGACTCGTCGAAGCCCGGATATTGATACTGTATGGACTATCGAACATTTGCTTAAAAGTGTAGACGATTTGAAAGCTTATCTGGAGCTGCCTGATGAAGTCTTCGCTGAACAACTCAAAATTACCGATTTAATTGAAGAGGATAAGAAACTCGGCGACCGGGGCATCGTGATGGTAGATACGGAAGATCCGATTTGCACGGCAGCATACCTTTTCAGTATGGAAGATTTCACTGTCGTCGCTTTGACGGAGCAGAAGCTGTTTCATCGTCTTCTTGAAAAGCTTTCCCGCCATATATACAGAAGGACCGAGATAACAGCGAAGGGATTTGCCGGTCATTTGTGGCGTATATACGGGCCTGAATATGCGACCGAACCCTACCTGCCGCCATATCTTTTCAGAGAATATGTAGTACGTTATACAGGGCCGATGGTGGAGAGTATTCAAAAGTACGGCGGTTTTGCCCGTATTCATTGTCACGGCAGGATTCGTGCCGTTCTTGATTACATTGTCGAGATGGGAGCGGCCGCTATTGACCCAATTGAGCCGCCGCCGCACGGGGACGTGGAGCTTGAGCACGTGCGCCATAAGTACGGAGATAAACTTGTTCTTTTTGGAAATCTCGAGGTAGCCGACATAGAGAATATGGAGCCAGCCGAGTTTGAAAAGGTTGTCGAAAAAACGCTCAAAGATGGAACAATTGGTGAGGGCAAGGGCTTTGTCTTGATGCCATCGTCTGCCCCCACCGGCAGAAAAATCACACCACGGATGATGGCAAATTATGAAACGATGGTACGGCTGACAAAAAACTTTCAGTTGTAAGGAAGGCCTAAAGAGGGATAGCGTCAAAGACCAATACCTCAAATGGTTTTAGTTCGAACGTATACTCTTTGCCCGCAGATAAAACGATAGCCGCCCTGCCGGCGTCTTCGGTCCATGGGCTTTTTAGGGAATACTTCTGTTCAGCGCCGGCAGGTAATTCAAAGATTTTGCCGATATCTATGGTGATTTTACCGGGCTTGTCATGAGGATTACGCAGAGACAGGATGCCTTTGCGTTTAGACCAGGCAGCCCAGCCGTAAACTTCGCCTTCAGCAGGGTCGCCCCCTACCCAGTGCGTATCTACGAGTACATCCGCATTATTGCGGGACCATTTTGCCGCCTCGGCCAGGGCGTCCCAGTCCTGCGGCCGCATCAGAGACGGAGTGATGTATAACTCCTGACAATTTGTACCGCTTGCAAAAAATGCCCGGATGTCGGCAACAAGGCCCTCAACCTCATCCGGAAGTCCGTGATTGGCGAACATAACACCCTGTGTCATAAGCGAATTTATCGGATACAAAGGTGCGCGTTTCACGACATTGTGATAGGTTTCCTTATCGCGGTATGTAATCTGCTGCTGTCGCTTGGAGCCCCAGCCGTGAGTGCTCCAATCCGCTCCCGAGCGCCAGGTCGAGTCGCAGTACCAAAGCCAGTAAGGCGATGACCAGGTGCCTGTAGTTAT
Source organism: uncultured Pirellulales bacterium (assembly GCA_964451425.1). Classification (GTDB taxonomy): domain Bacteria; phylum Planctomycetota; class Phycisphaerae; order Sedimentisphaerales; family Anaerobacaceae; genus CS2-K091. The sequence goes on along the minus strand of CAYVIT010000036.1, from coordinate 8,089 downwards.
GTTCACGAACACGTCCGGTTTAACCTCGCGCAGCTCGCTGACAAGTCGCAGCAAGGCCGACATATCCCGGACGAATTCGTCACCGGCCCCGGTTGGCCTGCCTCCTGTTCCGATACCATCGAACTTAAAGTAGTTCAAATCATACTTTCGAATCATATTGACGCACACGTTGCGAAACCGGGTGTAATACGTGGGACCAGCCAAAGAAAAACCGCTTTTGTTTATTTCAAAACCCTGCTGTTGGCCGTATTTGAGCCGGTCCTTTTTTGCCTGGCCGTAGCCGCCAAAAGGAGAAAGCCAGGCACCCAAAGCCGAGTTATATTTTTCCACAACCTTTTGCAGCGGCGCAAAGCCATTGGGAAAACCTTTGTGAAACCGCCATAGTGATGTGGTGTCATCCCAGCCATCGTCGAGAGCGAACGAGTCCATTAGTACATTTCGCTTCCCAACCAGCTCTTTTCCGAACAGTTCAATCACATCCAGGCATTGGGACTGCTGTATTTTCTCAGCCCCATAGCCAATATCGTACCAACTGTTGTAATGCAGGAACGGCCTATACGGATGTGCCCGCTCACGTTCGATATAGTATAAAAAGCCACGGCGCAACTGCCCTTTTGGGACGACACCAATAACCGAACTCTGCACGAGCGGCTTGCCCGGCTTTAGCTCAGTGCTGCAAGTAAAGCTGCAAGAGAAATGAGAGTGTCCGCCCCGTAATATCCGACTCTTCGAGAGAGGCTGTTCGTAAGCAAAAAATATATTGCCCGCCACAACGGGTGAACCATCAACAGTACCCATAACTTCGGCCTGCGATACGTCCAAGTCTAAGAGCACTATTTCCCTTATATTGATTGCCTTGTTTTTTGTTGTGAAGGCAAGTTGTTGGCGGATATAGTTCGAGCCGTTACGCAAAATTGCCCGCCATTCGACGTTGATGTTGCGGTCCAAAGAAGCCAGTGTAACAGTAATCTGCTTTCCGCCGAACTGCTCGGCCAGCCGGTGAGATTTTGGCTTTGGTTCCAGGTTTTGTAGCTCGTGCTTTCCAATGATTTTCATATCAGAAGTCTTTACCGTCCGCCCATCATCCAGAATTAGTTGAAAACATTCGGCTTTTTGTAATTGGTGCGTAGTTGATGACAGCTTGTCGTTGATACTATTAGGCTTAAGCTTTCCTTCATCAACGTCCCAGTTACAAGCAAGCACTCTGTTTTCCAAAACAAATTTGCTTCGGCTTGTTTTGCCTTGTGCAAGACCCGGCGCAGGGCCCGGAAATTCAAGCTGCAATTTCGCGTGAGCACAGCCTGCCAAAAGTAACATCACTAAAATTGACGTCTCTACAAGCCGATGTTTCTTTGTTCTTTCTATCATTTGCTACTCCTCACAAGCCACCTCAGTATTGTAGCTTAGCCGGAGACGATAAAGTCATTTGTTAGTGGATAAGGCCTGCTATCTCAAAAAAACCCACATAATATTGGTTTTTATAACAC
>CAYVIT010000036.1:0-6502 GCA_964451425.1 uncultured Pirellulales bacterium | reverse complement strand
GTGGATAAGGCCTGCTATCTCAAAAAAACCCACATAATATTGGTTTTTATAACACAAAACGATTATACTGTTATCGTCGGTGAAACAATGTTATTGAGTATATTACAATTCATTTAGCGAGTTGAAAATGAAAATAAGTGCAAGTTACTGGATGTTCGAAGGCGGACTCGAAGCCACAAAACCGATAGCTGAGGCAATGCGAGAGGCAAAAGAGCTTGGATTCGAGGCAATCGAGCTGGCCATTGGAAGCAAAGGTGTTTTAACAGAGAAAGCCACACAAGCCCAGTGCGAAGATATTGTGGCCACCGCCCAGGAAATCGGCATTGAGATTTCAAGTGTTGCCTCCGGTGAGAGCTGGGGCTGTTCGCCGACTGCGAATGACGCTGAGACCAGAGAGAAGATCATTGATTTTACACGCAAAGCGCTACAAATAACAAAATGGCTTGGCACCGATGCGTATCTTTTCGTCCCCGGTGCTGTAGATGTATTCTTCCTTCCCGAAGCCGAGGTAATCCCCTACGACGTCTGCTACCAAAGGGCCATCGAAGCAATCAAGCAGCTTCTGCCGACTGCTGAAGAAGCCGGCGTAGCAATCTGTATCGAAAACGTCTGGAACAAGTTTTTGCTAAGTCCGCTGGAGATGCGGGACTTTATTGATGGCTTTGACTCGCAAATGATCGGGGCCTATTTCGATGCCGGTAATGTTTTGCTGACGGGGTATCCCGACCAGTGGATTCGAATCCTCGGCAAACGAATAAAACGTGTACACGCCAAAGATTTCAAGTGCTCTGTCGGCACGGCAGAGGGCTTTGTTGATTTATTGGAAGGTGATGTGGACTTCGAAGCAGTTAAGAAAGCTCTGGCTGATGTTGATTATGACGGCTATGTTACGGCTGAACTTCTTCCCTTTGAGCCGGGCAGACCGGAAAAAACAGCAGAAGCGATGAAAAAGATTTTCAAATAAGAACAACAACTTAGAGAACGGGGAACACCATAGAATCAGAAGCAGAAAGGAGCTGTGATGAAACGAACACAAAAATCAAAGATTTGGTCACCTCTTGTCATTATTTTCGTCATTCTTGTTTGTATAAGCCTTGTCCAGAATGAAGTACAGGCTAAAGCCGAAGAAATCGATCAGGCTCGTGTCAAAGAGATTGCCGTGATGCTGTCGGAGAAGCCGGCTGGTTTCGGCGTGCCAATCACAGAGCGGGATGCCTGGAAGAGACTGGCTCAAAATGACTCGTTCAAAAGTGTAATTTCCGAAGCGGAAAGGCTCTTGAAAGAGCGTATTCCTGACCAACCTGACGAACTGTTTCTGGACTTTTCGCAAACGGGCAATCGTACCCGCTGGCAGAGAGTATCCGGTCGCCGCCGTGGGAGAATCAGTACGCTTGTTCTTGCCGAATGCATGGAAAACAAAAGTCGTTTTTTACCGGCATTTGAGGAGATAGTTCGAGCGATATGCTCTGAACGTACATGGGTTATGCCTGCCCACGACAGAGGACTTACCAACTTCAAAGGTACAAACATTGATATTGACCTTGGCTCTTCGACGCTTGCGTGGTCCCTCGCAACGGCAGACTACCTACTGGCCGAGAAGCAACATCCCGATGTTCGTCGTCTCATTCGTGACAACCTTGAACAGCGTATCTTTAAACCCTACACAGATATGGCTCAGGGCAAACGCACGAAAAACTGGTGGATGACCACAACCAACAACTGGAATGCAGTCTGCCTTGGTGGCGTGACCGGCTCAGCGGTGACTGTGATTGAATCACCCCAAAGGCGTGCTTTTTTCATCGCTGCTGCAGAAGAGTACTCGAAAAACTTTCTTAAGGGATTCACTGCCGACGGTTACTGTTCTGAAGGCCTTGGTTATTGGAACTACGGATTCGGTTATTATATTATGCTCAGTGAAACGATTTATCAGGCCACGGGGAGCAAAGTCGACCTGCTGCAACATCCAAAGATAAAACAAGTCGCTACTTTCGGCTCGAATATCGAGATTCTCAACGGAGTTTATCCGGCCTTTGCCGATTGCTCTGTCCGGGCCAAGCCCGGCTCGCGATTGATGTATTTTCTTAGCCGACGTTTCGGTTTGGGATTGCGCAGCTGGGAACAAATAGACCCTATCTCATCAGGTGGAGGATTATATAATAGTATGATGTACTCCTTTCCCAATTCCGCAACACGTACACCACCTGCTCCAACTGCTTCCAAAGGTCCCGGCATTCGGTCCTGGTTTGACAATGCCGGCGTATTGATATGCCGTCCGAGTTCAGGTTCGTCTTCACGGTTGGCTGTAGCCCTAAAGGGCGGCCACAATTCAGAACATCATAACCACAATGACGTCGGCTCCTTTATTGTGGTTTTGGGAGATAAGCCCCTGCTGCTTGACCCCGGCGGAGAAGTATATACGTCACGCACATTCAGCAGCAAACGTTATGTAAGCAACGTTCTCAATTCCTACGGCCATCCTGTGCCGATTGTAGCCGGTAAACTCCAGCGAACCGGCAGCCGAGCGAGGGGCCAAGTGATGAGCAAGAATTTCACCGATAGTACCGACACGCTGGTTCTTGATATTTCTTCAGCCTATGATGTGCCGGAGCTCAAAAAACTCGAACGTAAGTATGTCTACTCGCGCATCGGGTTCGGCTCGTTACAAGTGACAGATGAAGTCGCTTTTTCGCGAGCCTGTGAATTTGGTACCGCCCTTATCACCTTCAGTGACTGGAAACAAACCTCTCCTTCGACGCTGATAATATATGATTCGGGAAAAACTGTACAGGTGGAAATAAAAGTCACTGGTGCCGATTATGAGATTCGGCCAGAAACTATCAAGGAGGACGTCAGCGCCCGAAAACAACCCACACGATTAGGCATTAATTTAAAAAAGCCAGTAACCAACGCTATTGTTTCGCTTACAATAACACCGGTAAAACCAACCAGCCAAGAATAAAGGAGTCTTGCACCGGCCTCGATAGTATTAAGGATATAAATTTTTGCTGCTCGTATTTGAAGGGGTGTTCTCGAAAATACAAGGATGATAGAAAGCAGAAAAATACGCGGGAAAAGATGTGTAACTTTTAGCATTCTGGCTTTGGTGCTGCTCGCAGCCGTTGCCGGCGGGAAATCTTATTACATCGATTCCGTCAATGGCAGTGATAAGGAAAACGGAAGCAAAAAAGCTCCCTGGAAGTCATTCAAAAATATCATTTCTTACTACAATCCAAGTTACAGACCTTCCGGCTGGGTCGAATTAGCGCCGGGAGACTGTATTTACCTTATGGATGGGGTCTACAGTGAAATTCTTCATCCGGGTGAATGGAAAAAAGGGCCTACAAGCGGCGGTTCCTTCATTGCATATTTCAGGGGAAAACGGGGAGACAAGAGTGAGCAATTCCAAATCAAGGCCTATCCCGGACACAAACCAATCATAGACACCCAGGGTAAAGGGACAGGAATATCAATCTTTCAGTCCAGCAACTGGGAGATAGAAGGGATTGAGGTCAGAAATGCTTATGGCCGGGGAATCAGCTTGACGGAATCTAAAGACATTGCACTGCATGACGTGCACGTTCATGATACAGACGGTGTAGACAACAACAATATCGCAGGGCTGTATATAACCGATTGCCGGGACGTGGAAATTCATTCCTGTATTTTTAATGATAACTACGACCGCACCTGCGCCGATACAAATGGAAAAGCTACCGAGAACAGTACGAATGTGGTTATATTCGGCGGAATGGAAGGAGGAAACATAGAGATTCACGATTGTCTTATCTATCAGTCTCTACCTCTGTCGCACAATCTGTCCGGCGGGGGAATCAAATACAAACATGCCTCGCGTATTCCAGAAGCCGTTTTTAATGTCCACCATAATACTTTTAAGAACTGCAAGTTTTTTGCGTTCGGAACAGGGACAGCCAATACGCACTTCCATCACAACGTAATTATCGGCGAGGGCGGCATCAGCAGCCGGGACTTTGGGGGAGTTACGCATCAGGTAAACCAGGTCTTTGAATATAATACCCTCTATGATACTTCAGGTTTTCAGATGAATCCAACAATCAGGTGGAGAAACAAAGCATTTCCAGATGCTCCCAAAAACATCGTATTCAAAAACAATATTGTTTACGATACGCGCGACTCTTATTCGCAAGAGCGGGGAACAGTGACTGTTGGCACCTACATTTCAGATGAACTTTACAGTATTATTCTTCGTGAATTGAAGTTTGAAAATAATTGTTATTATAATCCTAAGAAGGCAATCCAATTCAATATCGCCGCAGGCTTTAATTACAAGAAAGGATATGGAGAGGGAGGTTCTTACTCTCTGAAACAATGGCAGAAACAGTATGGATATGACCTGAATTCCTTCGAGGCAGATCCTCTGTTTATGGATGCAGGGTGTGGCGACTTCAGGTTACAGACAGGTTCCGCCTGCAAAAACATGGGCAGACATATAATCGAACGAAGATAAAACCGACGGACAAATTGAAGGCAAGATATAAAATTCCGTGGAGTGCTATATATGAGTAGGAAACAAATCGCCCTTTATATCAATTCATTTTTCGCCTTACTGTTGATTTCGACTACCGCCCTTTCTGCTGAAACGCAGGTGACCGGGCTTAAGGTCAGACACAACAAGGATCAGACATTCATTACCTGGAAGGAAATCGGCCCGCCGAAAGTCGAGGATGAGATATCCGATGCGACGCTCAGAAAAATGGTTCAGGAATCAAACAGAAATGATATAGTCCTCTATCGAATCTATCGCAGTGAAAAACGGATCACCTCAGTTGAGGGAATTAAACCGATCGCAGAGGTTGGGCCTTTGAACTGCTGGAATGTTGACTACTACGGATCATCTCAGGAAAACAAACCAGCAATTCGTTATGTTATAAAAGACGGGGAACAACCACTTGAACATGGTATAGGTTTGTATGTTCACAATCCCAAGTATCCATCCATGACTGATAAAAAGCCGATGGAAACCTACTATGCGGTCACATATTCTAAAAACGGTAAGGAACATAAGAATATCAATAGAGCCAATTCGACTGAAGAGCTGGTACGGGAGGTTGAAGGGCAAGGTGTGCCGGTTCTTCAGCGGGTCGTGAAGCCGAAAGAATTTTCTTATATCCAGAATCCGGAGCTGCATTACTATGTACGGTGGGAAGCGCCACCCAACGCATCCATCGAGAATAAGCCCTTTGACTATTTGGTAGCCATTCCACCTCACATTGAGAGCAAACCCACACCTGTAGGTCTGCACTTACATTGCTGGGGCGGCAGTTTGGGTGGAGGTTATGGATGGTGGTACAGTCAAAAGAAGCTCGGAACCACATATCTTATATCGACAAATCAGATACCGTACGATTGGTGGACAGGATATCATGAATTTTACTACTCGCAGGAGCCGTCTGAGGAGAAATGGAAACAAGGTGTCGTGCGGCCTTATACCACAACACGAATACTTTCTTTTTTAGACTGGGCTGCTGAGAAGTATAACCTCGATTCGAAACGAGTCTTCACGGCAGGCTCTTCCATGGGCGGCAGCGGTGCGCCGATGTTTGCAATTCGTTACTCGGACAGAATAGCCTGGTCTGTTGGCTGGGTCGGCGTTCACGACCCCGGAAATACGCCTCAATTCACCGGCTCATACGAAAGAGTCTTTGGAAACAAGGACTGGAGTATTAAATACGAAGATGGTACGCCGGTGTTCGAATACTACAAAGACGCGGCCTATTTACGGAAACATCCCAACAAAGAAATCGGTTTCATCACGTGGTCCAACGGGAAAAACGACGGGGCCATAGGCTGGCCTCAAGCAGTGGAATTCTATCAAGCAATGCAGGAGACCCGCCGTCCCCATCTGTTCGTCTGGGGACTGAGCGGTCATGGTCAGCGGGCGACAATGCCGGCCGACGGCGGCGAGCGTATAATGCCGCTGGATATCCGACTCGACCAGAGCCTGCCCGCCTTTACCGATTGCTCCCTCGACAATAACTTAGGTACCGGCAGAAAACTAAAAACACCAAAGGAGGTTAAGATTGGTAAGGAAATTCAGAAGGACTTTTATGACGGGGATTCTGTCGGTCAGGTAAACCTTTATCTGTATTGGGATACTGAGAAAGTAATTGATACACCAAAAATATGGGAAATGACTATTGCATTGACCGAAAAAGCGCCTGAAGAGCAATGTACCGTTGATATCACCCCGAGAAGACTGCAAAAGTTTAATAGCCGACCAGGGGCCAAATATATATGGAGCAATACCTCAGAGGGAAAGAAAATCCAGTCCGGTGAAGTAACTGCCGACAAGTGGGGACTACTTACTCTCAAAAGAGTTATCGTAGGCAAAACCGGCAACAGGATTGCTATACGCAACAGGAACTCAAATCAATTTTCAAACTAAGCTAAACAGACCACAAGAGCGTTGTTACGGATACGAACTTCCCGGCGTAGGAGGAACCTGCTGCCAGCTATTCTTATC